>JAFLUD010000026.1:2923-14223 GCA_022508965.1 Oscillospiraceae bacterium | reverse complement strand
ATCTTTATTCTGTCTCCCTTGACGAACTGTTGAAGGAGGACAAGAATATGATAAGGCATATCAAAGACGCGACGGACGCCGCGGAAAACCGCCGGAAGGACACGCGGCTTATCCTGACGATCATTTTCTGGGGGTTGTGGGCGATCGGAGCCGTAGGCTACCTGCTTTTTGTGCTCACCAAGGAAAGCATGGGAATAACCGAGCACGCGCGTCTGCGGCAGTTTAGCAACACCGTATACTTCCTCATATATCCGCTGTGTATGCTGACAGTCACATTTTTAATGGGACTGTTTAAGGATTTCGGCAAGCGCCGCTGGCTTTATATTCCGATAACGTCGGCGTTGTTCGTGATTTCCGGTCAGCTTTCCTATTGGGTGGACAACTATTTTGAAGACAAGCTGCACTGGGATTTCTCTCTTGAAAACGTTCCCGACGGCGCGCTTGTGTCAAGCACGTTTGTAAAGGTCGTAAGCACCCGCAGCGTATGGTTTATCATGGTAGGCTTCGGACTTGTCAGCGACGCCGTAGGAATGTTTATCGGCACGTTTATCCGCCACGCCGTATACTATCACAATTCTCAAGAAGAAAAGGAAACCGAATGAAAACGCTCACCCTCCCCGACGGACGAACGCTCACCTACGAGCTGACGCGAAAGCGCGTGAAGAATATAAATTTCCGCGCCAAAGAAAACGGCGTCGTCGCGGTATCGGCAAACTCCCGCGCCACAATAAAGGAGATCGAGCGGTTCTTGATCGATCGCGCGGATTTCTTCCTGAACGCGTTTGAAAAGCTCAAAGCCCGCGAGGAACGCAGCGAGATAACTGTCCGTTCCGCAAATTGGCTGGGCAAAGAATATCCCGTGCGGATAATCCAAAACTCGCGCGAGTGCGCGGTGATCGACGAGAACGAGATACGCGTTTTTTCAAGGCTTTGCGACGACGGGGAATATGTTCTGGAGCTGATAAAAAAAGCCGCCGAAAAGCGGTTTTTGGCGCTGTGCGGCGAGCTTAACGAACAGGTGCGCGCCGAGCTTACAAGGCGCGGATATTCTCCCCCGCCGACGAGGATAACCGTCAAGGATATGCGCTCGCGCTGGGGAAGCTGCTCATACACACGCGGGCATATTTCCATCAGCAGACGGCTCGCGGCATATCCTAGGGAAACGGTGCTGTCGGTTTTCTGGCACGAATACGCGCACTATTGGCACCACGACCATTCCGACAAATTCTACGATTTTCTATTGGAAATGTACCCCGACTACTACAAGTGGAATGACTTACTTAAGAACTAACAGCATCAAAAAACCGCCCCCGTTTTGCGGGGGTACCTTAACGAGGGAATTACATACCCCGGAGGATTGACCCTCCGGGGCTTCTTCATGATCGGGATTCGGAGCTTGCCCCGACCGGTATGTGTTCGGCGGACTGCCGGATGCGATGCCGGCTTCATCATTGACTTTTTCAATGCTGTCTGCTATAATAATTACAGCGGTAAATTTGCCGCTATAAATTTGGAGGTGTCTTACTGGCGAGGGCACACCGCAAATTCCGGTTTAACGAACGAAGGTAAATTAAAATGATTCAGATAAAATTATCTATTGATAGTATAAATGAATATCAAACAGGAATACTGCCGGATAATGCTGTGAAAGTAGAAACACCGCAAAGTGTGGGTGAGATGATGAAAAAAGCAGCACCTATTGCGGGTGTTTTGTGTTTATTGCTTTTTACGACTATGTTATGCAAAACAATTATATGTGGGACAGCAGTTATATCACCATTATTTATTCTGATCGGTTTTGCAATAGGATTTATATTATTAATAGTGCATGAATGGTTGCATGGAATTGTATATCCTAAAGAAGCTAATGTGACTATTGGAAAAATAAAAGGGAAATTGACATTTGTTGCGTTGGCTTCGTATCCATTGAAGAGATCAAGATTTATTGTTATGTGTTTATTACCGTACATACTTGGCATAGTTCCATTGATAATTTTTATATTTAATCCTGCTGAATGCAGAATACTAAATGGTATAATGTTTGGAATGGCATGTATGGGAATGGTTTCGCCTTTTCCAGATATTTTTAATGTTATTACAGTACTAAAAAAAGCAAATAAAAATGATGCAATAATGTTTTATCAAGATGATATGTACAAGATATTATAAAATTCTGATTTATCAGAGAAACATTTTTATAAAAAAGGATCCGCCAGAACGATAAGATCTGGCGGATGATTTGCTTTCTTCGTTAAGGACATCAGCCTTTTGAGAGGTCGGCTGTTTTTTGAGATTAGTTTCCTACCGCTGCAGTAATTCTGTTCGCGTAGGTAGTCGCATTGGAAATCGCGTTGTTACTGGTAGTGGAATAACTGTTTAGAGTGTTGTGCTCGATAAGCGCATAGCTCTTAATAGAATCCCACATAGCCGAATACGCGTGCGTAAGGTTCGGCGCATAGCTGCTGTAATCGTTTGAAGCGCCCGAAAGCATTATGCCGTAGGCGTTGACTCGCATGGTGTAAGCGGCGGCGTTCGCATAGTAGTTTGCGTTGTTGGCGAGGGTATCCACCGCGCTGCTTCCGAATCTGCTTCCGAGGTTCACCATCGAAGTACGAAGCGTAGTCAGGTAATTTACAGAGCTCTTGATATCTCTTGCCGCAGTACGCAGTGTCGAAGAGTAAGCGGAGTTCTTGTTAGCTTCGGAATAGCCGTTTATCATAAACTTGTTGAAGCTAAGCTGCTGAAGGGCGCTTGTAAAGTTGTTGTAATAGGACGTGCAGTTGTTTGAGAACTGCGTTGCGTTTCCGGTGGGATTCTTTATGTAGTTATAGTAGGAGGTGTATCTCGATTTCAGCGTGTTAAGCGCCTGATACTGTGCGTTCAGCTCGGAATTCTTCGGAGCCGCCGAGTTTACAAGCGCGTCCACGGTAACCTTTCCGCTGTTTATGGAGTTGAGCATAGTCTTCGCGAAATTGGTCTTATAGAACTCGTTTCTCGCGACAGTATCGCTTTCCGAGGAGATAGACATTGCGTGATTAACGTGCTGTGCAAGTGCCTCGATCTTGCCGACCTCGCCGGCGATGGAAGCCGCGGCGCTCATGATGTTGGCGCGGTCGGATTCCAGGGAGTTTATCTTAGCCTGCCCAACAACGGCAGACGAGCTGGACTTGGTAGAGGATTTAGTAGAAGAGCTCGATTTTGTAGAAGACGAGCTGCTCGAAGAGGACGAGCTTTCGGTGGAAGATTCCGTCGAGCTGTCAGGCTCTGAGGACGAGATATCCGAAGAACTTGAAGAACTCGTCGTGCTGTCAACCGGCTCGGAAACGCTGCTTTCGTCGGGCGTGCTCGGAACGGTGGAAGTGCTGCTGTTGCTGCTCGTGCTCGTATGTCCGCCTACGGGAGGCTTGGTCTCGACGGGGCTGAGCTTCACAAAGAGCGTCAGGATAATTACACCCACGATTATAGCCGAAATACCGATAACCGTCGACAGAGGGATCAAGCCGAACAGCTTGATAGGGGGTTTAGGTGTTCTGGTTTTCTGCTTGGAGGGCGCGTGTTTCGGGGGAACGTACGCTCCCTTATACGGCGCGTTGCAGTTTTTGCAGAAGGTCTCGGTGTCATACATATCCTGTCCGCAGTTTCTGCAGTAAACGAGGTTGCCCTTTTTGGGAGCGTTCTCGTCGGGTTTGGGAATAACGTCGCTCGGACGGCGCAGCGGAGCAGGCTCCGAGGGCTTGATGTCAAGCGGCTCGGGGAATGCTGCCGAAGACGGCTTTGCCGAATCGAAAGCAGAGCTTGTCGGAGCGGTCGTGAGCTTCGGCTCGAATTTGGGAGCGGTCTCGCCGACAGTCGGCGCCGCTTCTGCGATAAATGGAGCCTCTTCGGGAATGAATCCCTCCATAGCGTCAGCCGCCGCCGCAACGGTAGCGGTAGCCGCGACAGCCGCCGCAGCCGCGGGAACAACAGGCTCGATAACAGGAGCGGCAGGCTCCGTCTTGGGAGCTTCCTCCACGGGAGCAACAGGTTCAACAGGCTGAATAGGCTCGGGCACAGATGTCTCCTCCTCTACGGGTGCGATAGGCTCTATAATGGGAGCAACAGGCTCCGGCACGGGCGTTTTCTCCGCAGCGGGCGCAGGCTCCTCGAACACGGGCGTAATAGGCTCCGGCACGGGAGCTTCCTCCGCAACCGGCGCAGGCTCCTCGAACACGGGCGTAATAGGCTCCGGAACGGGAGCTTCCTCCGCAACCGGTGCAGGCTCCTCAAATACGGGTGTAATAGGCTCCGGAACGGGCGCTGCCGCAACAGGAGCAGGTTCTTCAAATACGGGCGTAACCGGCTCGGGAACAGGCTCCGGCTCGGTCAGATCGTCCATAGAGTTATTCAAGAATTTATACGGGTCAAGCGAAATATCGGCAGAGGGATCCTCGTCCATCGAGCAGCCGTCGATCACGGGAACCTTGTTGTCCATATACGCCATAGACTCATCCGGCTCGTCAACGTCGATCGCGAAATCCTCGACCTTGCGCTCCTTGCCAAGCTCCGGCTCCTTCTGGCGAACCGTAGTGGGCTTTGCGGGAGCGTCGATAGACGGCATATCGTTGGAGGACGCCCTGAAATTCGCGAGCTGCGCGGTCAGAGCGCTCAGATCGTCGGCGGAAATACCGCCGCCCCCGAACAGATCCGAGGGATCGTCCGCGCCGAAATCGTTTCCGATGCCGCCGACTCCGCCGCCGTTCATAAAGCTGTCGATCCTTGCCGCGTCGCTGTCGGAGATGCTGTCATAGCCGCCGTCAAGCGATGAAGGCTCGGTATTGAAAAGAGGAACAGTGCTCTTGCCCGAGCCAAGCCCCTGGGGCGCGTCGGCAAGAGCCGAACCGCACTTATCGCAGCGGTACGGGTTTTTCTGCATGTGCATTCCGCAGTTCGGACAAAACACAAGTGTCTCGCCGGTTCCGTCATCGGTTGAAGAACCCACGTTGTGCACATTCGACTGGACCTCAGCGGCAGTCTCCTCCTCAGCGGCGGTCTCCTCGCCGTCCTGAGACTCCGCGGGCTTCTTCTCCGCCTCGTCTTCGGCGTCAAAAGCCCCCGCGGGAATGGGAGTTCCGCAGTCCATACAGAACGAATAACCTCTTATAAGCTGTTTTCCGCAACTTTCGCAAAACATAGAACTATCCCCTTGTCATAAAATAAAAACCGTTAAAGGTAATTTTATTATACAATAATTTTTGTGTATTGTCAATTGATTTTGTTAAAATTGTAGAATTGCCCCAATCTGCTGCGGCGAATTTGTGCTAAACAACGGAGAAATACAACCCCGCGAACACACCCGCGGTGATCGCCATAACAGCGACAGCCGCCAGACAGAGCATTATGTGACCGAGCGTATACTTGCGTTCGGGCTTAGGCTCAGCGGGCATTTGCGAGGCGGGCGCAGCCGTTACCGCTGCGTTTTGCGGGATATTTTGCGGGATATTTTGGGGAATATTCTGCGGCATATTCTGGGGAACACCCTGTGCATAGGTCTGCGCCGCAGACGGGCTTTCCGAAGGCGCATCCGTCACGGTGGAACCGCTCTCCGGGGAATCCACCGCCGCTTCTTCAACGGCAGCCTCGGTCTCCGTAACGGGAACCCCCGCCGCTTCGGGTTCGGCTACGGGAGCCTCATTCTCGGTAGCCTCCGCAACGGGAACCTCCGTCGCTTCTGGTTCGGTTACGGGAGCTTCCGTAACGGTAGGATCCACAGCCGCTTCCGCAGCGGGAGCCTCATTCTCGGTAACCTCCGAAACAGGAGCCTCCTGCACGGGCGTTTCCGCAACGGCAGGCTGCTGAACGGGCGCGGGAGCAGGCGCGGGCGCAACAGCCTGCGGCTGGCGCACCACCACATTCATCACGGGAACTCCGCAAAAGCTGCAAAATCTCGCCGTGTCCACGATTTGTTTTCCGCATTCAGTACAAAACATAATTCATTTCCTTTCTATGTGTTGATTTTCAAACTAAGTGTTGATTTCCAATCCTTTGTGATTCCTTACATAGTCGAACAGATATTGCTGGGCGACCCCCTCTGCGCCCTTAACGCATTCGGGAAGCCCTCCGGGGTAGAATTCCGCCATGATCCGCTTCACCCACACGTCTTTAGGGAACGCGTCCAATTTATGGAACGCGAACAGCAGCACGCAGTCCGCGACCTTATCCCCCACCCCGACGATGAGCTTTAGCCGTTCGCGCGCTTGGTCAAGCGGAAGCGCGTCTATCTCCTCAAAATCTATTATGCCCGAATTCACCTTGTTCACCGCGTCGGCGATATATTTCGCGCGGAATCCCGCCCTCAGCGGCGCCAGATCCTCCGGCGTTACACCTCGCAGCCTCTCTGCCGTCGGGAACGCGTACCCGCCGTTTATCTTCTCTCCGAAGCTCTCGCACAGCCGTTCGACGATGCCTGTTATTCTGGGAATATTGTTGTTCTGGGAAATAATGAAGCTGATAAGCGTTTCAAACGGCTCCTGCCGAAGAATCCGTATCCCCGGCGAGCATTCGCAGGCGGCTTTGAGCGTCTCGTCCGCCGAAAACCGCTTTATGTATTCCGAATAATCGGTCTGGAGATCGAAATAATTCTCCCACTTGGGAATATCAGCCTTCTCGACCCCCGCGACGGTGATTTCCCTGTCCGACTGCGAGAGCGTCACTCTCTGCCCCATAGCGATCCCCGAAAATCCGCCGTTTTCCGACGGTCTCCAGCGGAAGCATTGCCCGCACAGAAAGGTCTGTTCGAGGTCAAAGCATTCTTTTTTTACTTTAAATTCCATTATTTTTAAAAAACCCCTTGATTATTTGGACGAATTATAATATACTTTAATTATAATACAATATAAGCAAGATTTCAAGTGTTTATAAAAATTTCAGCAAAGTAACACATAAGATCATCTCAAAAAGACGAAAGGATAAGGAAAATGAGAGAGAGTATTCTGACGATCCCGATAAACGAAGTGTTCGAGCCGCGAAAGGGCTGCCCCATCTGCGCTATGAGGAACACCGTTGAAGAGCACATCAGCGAATACATCATGGGCGCCGCCATGATGGAACCGGACGTCCGCATGGAAACAAACGCGCTCGGATTCTGCCACTACCACTTCAACGGACTTCTCCGGCAGAACAACCGCCTGTCTTTGGGACTTATGCTCAACACCCACCTAGCGGAGATAAGAACCGAGATCTTCGAGAAAAAGAAAACGCTGTTCTCAAAACCCAATAAAGCGAAAAAATGCAGCGAGATCGACGAGACCTGCTTTGTGTGCAGCAAGGTAGACTGGGGCGTATCGCACATGCTCGAGACCTTTTTCAAGATGTTCAGGATCGACGAGGGCTTCAGAAGACTGTATTCCCAGCAGGAGTATATCTGTATCCCGCATTATACCATGCTTATGAATAACGCCGCGCTCACTCTCAAAAAGGACGAGCTGAAGGCGTTTGAGGAGGCTTCCGACAAGCTGGTCGGAGATTATCTGAAAACTCTCAACGCCGACGTCGGCGAATTCTGCGACAGCTTCGACTACCGTAACGCGAAAAAGCTCCACAACGAGGACATGGAGCACGTCCGCAATTCCATCGAGAGAGCGATCGAGTTCATCACCTCCCGCAAGCCCGATGTCAAGTAAGGAGAATTCAAGGAATTTATGAATATTCTGGCAATAGAAAGCTCCTGTGACGAGACAGCCGCGGCAGTCGTCCGCGACGGCAGGGAGACAGTGTCGTCGGTGGTCGCGACGCAGATCGACGAGCACCGTTTGTACGGCGGCGTAGTCCCCGAGATCGCCTCCCGCCGCCACTGCGAAAGCATCTGCGGCGTAGTAAGCGAGGCTCTCGAAAAGGCGGAGCTTGCGGCGTCGGACGTTGACGCGATAGCCGTGACGTATGCTCCGGGACTTATAGGCGCGCTTCTCGTGGGAGTGAATTTCGCAAAGGGACTGGCGTTCTCATTGAACAAGCCGCTGATCCCCGTGCATCATATCCGCGGTCACATCGCCGCGAATTATCTTGCTCACAAAGAGCTGGAGCCGCCGTATATGTGCCTTGTGGTGTCGGGAGGACATTCCCATATCGTCGAGGTGCGCGGCTACACCGAGTTTGGAACTTTGGGAAGAACTGTCGACGACGCGGCGGGCGAGGCGTTTGACAAAGCGGCGCGCGCCATGGGCTTCCCCTATCCCGGCGGAGTGTTTATCGACAACGCCGCAAAGCAGGGCGATCCCTCAAAATACAAGCTCCCCAAGCCCAAAACCGCCAACCCTTACGATTTCAGCTTTTCGGGACTTAAGACCGCCGTCATAAACCTCATTCACAATGCCGATCAAAAGGGCGAAAAGCTCGACGCGAACAGCCTCGCCGCGAGCTTCCAGAAAACGGTCTGCGAGATATTGACCGAGAAATTCATTGCCGCCGCAAGCGAAAAGGGCTGCGCTAAGCTCGCGCTGGCGGGAGGCGTCGCCGCAAACAGCGGACTTCGCGAAACTCTTTCAGCCGCCGCCGAAAAACACGGCATGGAGTTGTATATACCGCCGCTTTCGCTCTGCGGAGATAACGCTGCGATGATAGGCTGCCAGGGGTACTACGAATTTTTAGCGGGCAATCTCGCAAACGAGAGCCTAAACGCCTACGCCACCATGAGCTTAGACGCGGCAAGGTTCTGACGAAAAATAAAAGAGGACGAAAAATGAAGAACATAGTGCTGATAGGAATGCCGGGCGTGGGAAAATCCACGATCGGTGTATTGCTTGCGAAAACGCTGGGGTTTTCGTTTGTCGACACGGATCTGATAATCCAGCAGAACACCGGCAGACTGCTCCAGGAGATCATAGACGCCGACGGACTGGACGCTTTTTGTATTATTGAAGAACGCGCCATCTGCTCTGTCGAAGCGCAGGAAAACGCCGTGATAGCGACGGGAGGAAGCGCGGTATACAGCCGTGACGCAATGCTGCATCTGAAGAAATACGGAACGGTATATTATCTGTCGCTTCCGATGGACGAGCTGAAAAAGCGCCTCTCAAATATCCGAACGCGCGGCATAGCGATGCGCCCCGACGACACCATCGAGGACGTTTTCAGGCGGCGCATAGAGCTGTACGACGAGTATTCGGATATCGTCGTGGATTGCAGCGAAAAAACCGCCGAGCAGACCGTTGAAGAGATCAGCGGCTATCATATTTTGTTATAAAAATTTTCAATAAGAGGTGAGAATATGTCTGAAGAGATTTTAGAAAATATTTCCGCGGAAAATACCGAGCCGGATGTTTCCCTTGAAGCTCCCCAAGAACCCAATCAGCCCTCGCTGGTCCCCGGCTTCAAGAGCGTCTGCCTGAGGCTCGGACTTACGATGATCGTCGTGTTCGCGTCGAGAATTCTCTGCAACGTGCTTTCGGGGGTCATCTATCCGTGGGTTGAAGATCTGGATACCGTTCCGATGTACCTGCTGAATCTGGCGCTCTCGGTGGTATTTTTGTATGCAATCCCGATGGTCGCGGCGATGTTCATTCTGAAGCGCCCGATAAAGAATTCCGGCAGAAATATCTACGCAAAGCCGAAGTATTTCGGCAGAGCAATGGCAATATTCCCCGCGGGCTACGGCATAGCGATCTTGGTGAGATTACTCACGATGCTTTTAGGCTCGCTGTTTGAGGGAAGCACGTTGGGCGAATCCTTCCATGTAACGGAGGACGCGCTGGTGACGACCGAAATGTCGAGCGCTCTCATCATCTTCTTCCAGACTACGGTAATAGCTCCAATTCTTGAGGAACTCTGGTACCGCGGCATGGTAATGGAGAGCCTTCGCCCTTACGGCAACGGCTTCGCGATATTCATTTCGGCGATCCTTTTCGGCATGACCCACTCGAATTTCGAGCAGTTTTTCTACGCGACCGCTCTGGGAATATTCCTCGGCTATATCGCTGTTTCCACGCAAAGCATCGTGACTACGACGATAATGCACGCGCTGTTCAACAGCATATCCGGGTGCATGATTTTGCTGACAGCCGATGAGAACGTCGGGAATTACCTCATAGCGCTCGAACGCGGCGAGGAAGGCGTCATCACCTTCTCGGTGGGACTGTATTTCGCATGGCTCGCTTTGGTAATGATCCTGCTGGTAGTGGGAGTGATCATGGCGATCTACAAATTCACCAAGATAAAAAAATACCGCGTTCCCAAGGTGCAGACCGAGATATCCGCGCCGCGCCGCTGGGGAATTTTCCTCTCGCGCTATACGGTGATAATTTCGGTAATATTGGCGATGGACTGTTTTATATGGAATTTCCTATCGGTGGCGTTGTACACGGGCATCGCGAACATTTTCCACCTGTAAATTTACGCAGTGCTTTACTTTTATGAGAATATATGATACAATAAGATTGTGGCGCAATAAATAAACCATGGAGGACAAAATGGACTATCAGAGCAACAAAGTCAGCTTAAAAAAAGAACAGCCCATCCCTTGGACAGACCCCGTAACGGGAGAGATCTATCCCGGCGGAAACCCCAACGAGGTCTCACAGCCCATAACCTCACAGAGAGCGCAAAGCGTTCCCGAAATGCAGACTTATATCCCTAACGGCGTACCCGCGCCGGTTCCGAACACCTATTCCGGGCAGAGCGTTGCTCAGCAGGTAACTGTGTTGAATGACGGTATGAAATACTGCAAATACTGCGCCGCAAGGATCCCGATGGACGCGGTGGTCTGCACCGCCTGCGGACGCCAGGTGGAGGAATTGCGCCAGGCAGTGCCCCAGCAGATAGTCATCAACAACACCCCGAACGTAAACACAAACGTCAATACAAACGTAAACGTCGGCGGCGGCAGACCGAAGGACAAGTGGGTAGCGTTTATACTCTGCCTGCTTCTAGGGGAATTCGGGGCGCACCGCTTCTACGAAGGAAAGATATTCACGGGACTGTTGTATCTGTGCACGGTGGGATTATTCGGCATCGGCTGGTTGATCGACCTGATAATCATACTCTGTAAGCCCAACCCGTATTACGTTAGATAACAAAATGTCCCCCGTGTGGTTGCACGGGGGGATTTTAATTTGCAGGTGTTGACGGGCCTGCGGGGGCTTCTCTTCGGCTACCCCGCATACCCCCGCTTGGGCGGTGGTATGCGGGGCGACCTCAGAGAAGCGTTCGCGCGCCAATTTGCTGGCGCAAATAGTCGCGCGAACCCTTTCGGGCGAGCGATAACGCCTCATCTGCATCGTCACCCGCGACACAATAGCCACAAAGGCTTATTGTGTCACGGCTTCCTAGCA
>JAFLUD010000026.1:0-2823 GCA_022508965.1 Oscillospiraceae bacterium | reverse complement strand
ATTGTGTCACGGCTTCCTAGCATCTGAGACCTTCTCGCCCGCCCGCCGGGCGTGCTAAAGCCTATTCTGCCACGTCACCCGTGAACAAAAAATGATCCCCCGCGCAATCGCACGGGGGATATTCATGCTTTATGATCCGATCCTATAATCAGAAATCCCAGTCAAAGTCGTCCCAGTCAAAGTCGCCCCAATCGTAGTCTTCCCAGTCATAGTCATCGGCCCAGTCGTAGTCATAGTTCCAGTCATAATCGTCCGGGTCGTTGTAGGGGTAGTCGGGATAGGGGGTAATGCCGACGGTTCCGCTTGCGCCGAGCGAGGGCATATCAATATCCAGCTTTTCGATAGCGCTCATGATGTCGTCGGAGAACTTCTCGAGTTCATCCATAAGAGCGTCGTTGTAATCGTCTTTAAAGAGCGGGGTAACGTCGATGACGTTAGTGGGGACCTTGATATCGGAGGTATCGTCGGAAGCCGTCACATCGCAGATAACGGTAACGCTGCCATACTTGGGAACCTCCAGACCGACCGAGGAAGTAACAGAATCCTTGCTGCCGTTCAGCGAGGTGTCGAAAACGAGCTTCGCGCCGTTTACAGCCGCGAACGCGTCCTTGCCGAGCTGGTCGGAGAAATCCTCGGGCAGCTTCATGGAAACGGTGTACTTGCCGACGCAAACGTCCTGCCCGCAGAACTTATCCATCTTAACGCCCGTATAGTCCACCTTAAAGCTAAGCGACTCTTCGTCGTCGGAGATCACAACGGTAACGGTGCCGTCGGTGTCGTTTTCTTTGTTGTCGGTGATCTCAATAACAACCTTGTCATAGCCGTCGTCATAGAAGATCTCGATCGCGCTCTGATCCTTGGTGTCGATGTAAGCGAAATATGCTTCCTGCCCGTCCTCAGACTTGGCGGTGTAGGACTTCGCGAGAACATTTCCGTTTCTGTCGATAACGGTCTTGATAATGAGCTTATCCTTGTTGGAAGCGTTGAACTCAAACGCGTCGGTGATACCCTCGCGGTATTCGGACTTGGTAAGATCGCCGCCGCAGTCGTTGACATATTCAACGATCTTGTCGCAGAAATAATCGTCGTCAGCGATGTGCTCGGCAATATCCGAGAACAGCTTTTCAAGAGCCTTGCCCTTGAATTCCGCGGTGATCATCTTGCCCTCCGCGGTAGCGTCCCCTGCGCTGATATAACCGCTTTCCATCTCGATAGCGGAAGCCTTGTAGTTTTCGAGGTAGATGTTTACGACCTCGCCGAGAAGACGCTCGATCTCCTTCTCGTCAAGCTCCAGAGCCTTAAATTCAACGGTCTCTGCCGCCGCGGGAGTCTCGCATTTAAACATTATCGCCTTGTCCGAAGCGAACGGAAGCGCGATGTAAACGCAGCCGTCGTCGGTCATGACAGACTTCGCGTTGATGGTGAATTTTTCGCCCTCTGCGCCCATGGAAACAGCCGCAGCTTTATCCGAAGCGGAAACCTTGTATGTAAAGGAAGTGCCGTTCACGAGCTTCAGGATCTCGTCAAGATCGTCTCCGCCGCCGATAAGCGCTTTAGTAGAATCGGTAAGCTCGACCTTCGCGCTGAGCTTCATATCCACGGAGCTTACGCCGTAGGTATCCGCGAGACTGCGGTTGAGCGCGTCGATCATAGCCTTCACGTCCATCTCGGGAGCGCCGCTGTTAGTTGAAGCAGCCATCATCGGAGCAAGCTCAGCGCCCGAAGAGTTGTCGGAGAGGTAAACGGTGTTTGCGGAAGCCATTGCCGCGTAGAATTCGGAAGCCGACTTAATTCCGCCCGAAATAGCGGGAGCGTCGATCTTGTCGGTGAATTCCTTGATCGAGTTGCCCTCGACCATAGTCGCATACTTGGTCTTTCCGAGAAGAGTGCTCAAAAACGCGGCTCTGTTGGTGAAGAATATAGCCGCGATCGAGCCTACGATCACCGCAGCGACCGCCGCAATGATAATGGCGATCTTGCCGCCGTTTTTCTTTTTGGTGGGAATAACTGCCGCTGCTGCGCCGTTAAAGGGAACCTCAAATCCCGAAGCGGGAGCAGCCGAAGTACCCGTGCCCATACCGCTGAAACCGGAGGAAAATCCGGTGCTGTTGCCGTTAGAGAGCATGGGAACGCCGTTCGAGGGCGTAGGAACCGAGTTTACGGGGCTCGGTACAGGATCGGCGGTCTTGAAATCCGCCTGAGACGCGGCGTTCATAGCCGAAACAAGGCTGTCCGAAGGGGACGGCTTGTCAAGGGAAACGACCGCAGAATTAGCGTCCGCGTTTTCCGCAAAGAGCGCGCCGCATTCGGGGCAGAACTTTGCGCCGCTAGGGATTTCGCTGTTACATTTGTTACAATTCATACTAGTTCCTTTCATAATCATGTCGTCAAAAATCTAAAGCTCGTCGTCCATGCCACATTTGGACATCGCTTTACGTTCCGTGTAAATCGGCGACCTTGCCGATTAACTTTATTATATATTAATTTTCTTGTTTCGTCAATAACGTGCATAACAAATTTGCGCCCTAAAACCGCCCCATTTTGTGCAACTTGCAAAAAAACCGGCAGGCGATAAAGCCTCATCTGCGTTGTCGCCGACCCGTAACGCGCGTCTGCGGGGGGCTTCTCTTCGGCTACCCCGATCATCCGAGCTCAGTCGTCTTCGCTATGCTCAGACAACGCAAAGGCATTTGTCTGCACCGCTACGCGGTTTGACAAACGCTCTTTGCTAGCGCATTTTTTCGCTTCGCGAAAAAAGTGCGTCCGCTCGGACGATCGGGGCGACCTCAGAGAAGCGTTCGCGAGCCAATTTGCTGGCGCAAA
>JAFLUD010000025.1 GCA_022508965.1 Oscillospiraceae bacterium | reverse complement strand
CAATCTGACGAAAAATCTGACTGCGCAATACGCGCACAATCTTTGTGCGGTATTGCCTTTATGTGGGGATATCTCCCCGCAGGGAGGTATTATGAACACAAAAACCATTGCCGAGAACAGGCAGGTCCGGCACGAATATTTTATTCTCGAAAGCTATGAAGCGGGCATCGAGCTGTTCGGCACGGAGGTAAAATCAATCCGCGCGGGCGGCGTCAACCTCAAGGATTCGTGGATATCAATAGATAACGGCGAGGCGTTCATTCGCGGAATGCACATCGCTCCCTACGAAAAAGGCAACATCTTCAACCGCGACCCCTACCGCGTCCGCAGGCTGCTGCTCCACAAAAAAGAGATCATGAAGCTCTTCGGGCAGGTAAAGCAGGGCGGCTACACGCTGGTTCCCGTGTCGATGTACTTCAAGGACAGCCGCGTTAAGGTCCAGGTGGGGCTGTGCAAGGGCAAAAAGCTCTACGACAAGCGCGCCGACGCCGCAAAGCGCGACGCGGGCAGAGAAATCGAAAGGGCTATAAAGGAACGTAACCGATGAGAAATTACATTTTGAAATTTTTGTCGATAATATTTGCGGCTGTAATGCTGTCGGGCTGCTCTGTGATCGTCGACGACGTCTCGTTCAGAATGGAGCGAAACCGCCAAAGACGGCAGTTCAACTCCTTTATGAAGGACGCCGATGAGGCGCTGTGCTATAATGACAACTCCTATTTCGGCGACCCGCTTATGGATTCCGAATTTTACCGCAATACCATTCTGATAGATTATGACGATATGCGCGTCGGGTTTTTGTTTAACAGCATCGGCGACGAGTTTTATAAATTCAAGCTGCAGGAGAGCGAGCCGATCCTCAGCGAAAATGTGCAGGCAGTCGCCGAGCTTCATTCTCCGGGGGCAACGCTCACTACATTTTATCCCAATGAACAGCAGCCCCACCGCACCACCGCCATCCAACTCGAAACCGAGGACGGCAGATTTTTCACCGCCCAAAACCTCACCGAGCCGGATACGGGGTTTGTTATGGCGTTGAATTTACACCGCGGAATGACCCCCGGCGAGGAGGAAAGGACGTGGGCTGAGGTCTGCGGCAAACCGCGCGGACATTCGCCGTACGGGGTGTTGGATTGATAAGGAGATAAATCAAAATTGAAAATCTACACGATTATAGGCGGAGTAAACGGCGTCGGCAAAAGCAGTCTTTCGGGAGTTCTGTCTTCCGAAAGCTCCGATTTAGGCGTTATTATTGATACCGACAAGATAACGGCTCAATTGGGCGGCGATAAGATCAAAGGCGCGAAAGCTGCCATAAAGCGTATCTCGGACTGCCTCAGCAAGGGCGCGAGCTTCACACAGGAAACAACACTTTCGGGAGTGCGTACTCTGAAAACTATCCAAAAAGCCCGCGGCTTAGACTATACCGTACGGCTTTACTATGTAGGAGTAGGTTCGGCGGATGAGAGCATAAAGCGCATAAAGAACAGGGTCGAAAAGGGCGGGCACGATATTCCGTCGGAGGATGTTCGGCGCAGGCACGGCAAGCGGTTTGAAGACCTTGCCAGGATCCTGCCGCTGTGTAACGAGGTTCGCTTTTTCGATAACGAGAACGGCTTCGTTGAAAAGGCGGAATACCGAAACGGCGTGCTGATCCCCAAGTCGGAAACCCTGCCCCCGTGGCTGGAGCAGCTTCAAAATTATCTTAAAGAACTCAATTGAGAGGCAAACGCCGAAGCGCTTTTGCCTCTTTTTGTATCAATTGCACAAATATTCCCTAGAAAATCAAGGAATATTTGTGCAATTAGTACCTTGCAATGCAAAATACTTTGTGGTAAAATAATAACAGAACAGAAATTGCGGGATTTAATATCCTGTTTTTTTCGAGGGAGCTATTATGTGAAACAAAGTAGCTTGCGAGGAAAGAAAAGCGAAACAAATTGCTATGCGGGAGTGGCACCGCTGATTGCCGGGAAAACGGCAGTAAGGAGTGTGAGCAAATGAATTCTCAATTGAAAAGAGGAACACTCGAACTGTGCGCGCTTTGCGTGGTAAACAGGAGCGACTGCTACGGTTATGAGCTGGTAAACCGCATATCGAAGTGTATGGAGATCACCGAGGGCACGATATATCCGCTGATGAAGCGGCTGAAGGACAGCGGGCTGATAGAAAGCTATATCGTGGAATCCCCCGAGGGTCCGCCGAGAAAATACTATAAAATAACCGACGGCGGACGCGAAGAGCTGGGAAGGCTCTCCGAGGAATGGTTTGGTTTCACCAAGAGTATCAACGAGCTTTTGAAAGGGGAATCCGTAGATGAAAGCAACTAATAAACAGGAGTTTTTCGATCTGCTGGGCTATGAGCTTAACAGGATCGGCATTGAGGACACCAAGGATATCTTCGCGGATTTTGAGGAGCATTTCTCCGACAGCGCTATGCAGGGAATTCCCGAGGATATAACCGCCGAACGGCTGGGAGATATCAAAGAGATCGCGAGAAGCTATCTCAATCTGGAAAGCTCCCGCATAAACAGCATAATCGCCCGCGATACCGAGCGCAAAAAGGTGAGCCTTACAAAGCCCGGGCGCGATGTTCCGGCGGATCTTTCGCTGATGCACGGCGTTTCCAATAAGGATATCCTGAATTCCGACAATATCAGGGAATACACTCCCGAGCATTTTTCGGAGGAAATTTATCCGAACTCCGCGAGAACTTCGGGTGAGAATAATTCCTCAAAAACCGGAGCAAATCCGAGCGGTGCTTCCAATACCAATACTAATAACAAGTCTCAGAGCAGCGGAGAAAAAACGGTCGCAGACGCGTTCTCCGAGGCGGGCAGAGCCGCTCTCGACGCAGCGAAGATAACCGGACACGCCATCGCCGACGCCTTCGGACACAGCGGTGTTAAGGACGCGGTTGTGGGAGCGGGAAAATCCGCGGCGGACGCGGTAAAGACCGCAGGGCAATCGGCAGCAGACGCTATGCGTAAAGCCAAGGAAAAGCACGAAAGCAGGCACGACGGCGTTCCGCACCCCACCGACAGCTTCCGCGAAAACATAAACAGCTCCCGCAAGGGAACCATTCCTCCGAATTACCACAAGGCGGACGCAAAAGCCGGCTACAAGCTGATAGACGTTTCGGCGCTTAAAGCTAATGTAAACGCCGCGAAACTGACCATTGCCTTACTGCTGGACGTGTTCTTGTGGAGCTGGCTGCTTCCCTTGATCTTCAGCGGCATCATAGGCGCACCTTTCGGCGGAGCGGGCAGGCTGGTGACTCTGGCATTTGAATCGCTTTTCGGAACACATGACTTCCACGTATACTACTACCCCAGCAGGCTGTTTCTCACGATAGCGTTTATCGCTACGGCGACAATTCTGGTTTGCATAGGAGTAGCTTTGTTCAAGCTGTTCTTCAAGCTGATAAAATTCGTTATCAATACTCACATAAAAGCGATCTACGATCTGTAAGGGGGGATAAACTTTGAAAAAGATATTATCTGTGGCGATCCCTGTATGTATAATAAGCTATATCCTGTTCGGGCTGTCTGTGATGATACTGGGAAAGAACTATTCATCATCGGGAAGCAGCTACATCGACCAGGTCAACAGCGGCACCTACTACGAAGGCTATCGTGTGATATTCGAGCGCAGTGTGACGGGTTACGGAGACGGTAATAAATACTCGTGGAAGATCAACAACGATTTCCCCAACATACACATAAACTCCGCGGGTGCAAAGACTGTCATCGAACAGTGTGACGACAACCAGATCTCTGTGGAGGCTAGCGTTCCCAATGGTCAGAAAATAAACGTCTCCGCGCACTATACGACCGATGATACCGACCTCGTGATAACGGTCACTCCCCCTAACGTTTCGTTTATCGACGGGATTACGGAATTCGGCGTAATAAACTGGCTGGAGGATATTTTCAGCTATTCGGGAGATGTTGTTGTCACCATTAAATTCCCGAAAACTATCTACGACAGCCTGACCGTTCAGCAAGGCTC
This sequence comes from Oscillospiraceae bacterium, assembly GCA_022508965.1. GTDB lineage: Bacteria > Bacillota > Clostridia > Oscillospirales > Ruminococcaceae > CAG-115. The sequence continues at coordinate 18,465 of JAFLUD010000025.1, read as the reverse complement.
CGGATCGCTTTCGATAAGCGAACTCTACGCGCGCCAAAACAATATTACAATAGGCTCGGGCAGCTTTGAATACGACAAGGACGTACTCTTCGAGGCGGACAGCTTCAACGTGGACCTCGGCTCGGGAAGCGCGGTGATCAAGAACATGAGAACCAAGGCATACAACATCGACCTCGGCTCGGGCAGGCTGGAATGCACCGGACTTTCCGGCACGGGCATTCTTGATATGGGAAGCGGCAAATGCAGCCTCTACTACGCGGACTTTAACGGCGACGCAAACGTCGATATGGGCACCGGCGCGCTCAGTCTCTATCTTCCGAGCAACGCAAACCTTAGTCTCAAAACGGACATCGGCTCGGGAGCGGTAACCGTCAATGCTCTGGGAGTGGATAAGCGCCTGACGATAGCGAACAACGACGACGTCGTTCTGCTCGGCAGCGGCGAGGGTCCCACCCTGTCGATAGACATGGGCTCGGGCAGCATCCAGATACTCGACTCGACCTTAAAACCGCAGGTCGGCTATACAGACACCATCGCGGGCGTTGATATCACAAACAGCAGCAGCAGCTTTTCCAGCTCCAGCTTCGGAACAGTTCAGGAGGTCTCGGTGGTAGAAAAGCCGGACTAAACAGGGTTACAAGCGGAGCGGTGCTTTTTAAACAATTCAATCAACACCGACAATATTTCGCTAAACCGCTCCGCTTCTAACATATAATAAGCTAAGGGAAAAATAAGCTAAGGGGAAAACAATGAAAAAACCGGTTTTATTCGGAATGCGTTTTAGCTTTAACGCTCCGAAGGGGTTCCGATTCTCGGAATCCACAGAAAAGGAAATCAAGCGGGACATTTCCGCAAAGCGGGTATTTCTGCCGCGTTTGACGGAGACGACCGCCGCCGGACGCAGGAAGCAAAGCTCTTCCTTTAAAAGAGGATTGGAAGTCTAAGCGTCTTGCTCCCGATAATTAATCTGACAGGAGGATAATCATTATGGCAGACAAGCAGATCTATACTTTTTCAAATGAGATCGACGAGGTGGAGATAAGCTCCCTCGGCGCGAAGATCTTCGTGCAGTCCGCGGACGGCTCGGCGATCATCGCGGAATATGACAACCCCGCCGACAAGCCCGAGCTTTGCGCGGTGCTGTGCGGAAAGCATCTTACTCTCAAGGAAACTCCCACCTTCAAGGTATTCACCGCAAAGCACTCGGAGGACTACGCGATCACCGTAAAGCTCCCCGAAAAGATCTACAAGGAGCTTAAGATCAACACCGCAAGCGGCGGAGTGGAGATATCCGACAGCGCCGTAACCGCGGAAACTCTCAACCTCAACACCGCCTCGGGTCAAATCGAGATAAACGCGTTTTTTGAGAACGCCAAGGTAAAATCCGCGTCGGGAAGCGTTCATCTGAACAACACCTCCGGCAAGACCGCAAAGCTGCTTAAGGTAAGCACCGCGTCGGGAAGCGTTTCGGTTGAGAACTACAAGGCTGAGAAGTACGTTATAAGCTCCGTTTCCGGCAAGACCACCTACACCGGCGCTTCCGGCGAGGGCGAGATACGCGTTACCTCGGGAACCGTCGAGGTAGGCTACGACGAGTGGAACGGCGACCTCAAGATAGGCGCGATAAGCGGCAATGTCAAGGTTACGCTCCCCGCGGGAAGCGGCGTGAACGTTGTGTTCGACGGAGTATCCGGAATGGTCAAGACCGATCTCGGCGGCGAGGCAGGCAGATTCATCAACCTCGGGAAAGGCACCAACGGCGAATTCGGCGGCGAAAACAAGCACAATGCTTCCGTAAATACCGTCAGCGGCACCGTAACCTTCGCGCAGTGCGCGGAATAACCTAAAGCATTACGGGAACTAACGCCACATACGTTTCCGTTTGCAAATAATAAAACGCCGAATAAAACGTTCGGCGTTTTTGTTTTTTAGGAATTAATATCTGCCTGAGCGTGTCGCTCCATCAGCGCGTAGAATTCCGGCATCGCCTTCTTGAAATTCAGCGGACGGAAGTTCTCGGAATCCACAAAGCCGTGGGAGCTGGTTCCCGTGGCGAGAATATCCGTTTCGCCCTTTCTGGTGACCGCATACTCGAATTCTATCCTCGCAGGAGTAAGCCGCGCGATCTTCACGGTAATTTCAAGAACGTCGTCGTATTTCGCGGGCAGACGGTATTGGCAGGTGATCCCCGTCACAGGGAGCATTATCCCCTCTTTTTCCATCTGCGCGTAGCTCATGCCCGCCGCCTTGATATAATCCGTTCGTGCGATCTCATACCACACCGGATAGACCGCGTGGTGAACCACGCCCATGCAGTCGGTTTCCGCGTAACGCACGGTGACTTCTGTTACGTTAGGCATTACGATCCCCTTTTCGACTGGAAGAGCCCCGCCCCGAACGCCAGAACGCAGTCGGGGATAAGCCTGCTCAGCAGAATAGCCGCCTTGGAGAGCTTGTTTTCGGTGATCAGCAGCGTCCCCGCGAACATTTCGCGCACGGCGTGCTCTGCGAGCTTCTCGCTGGAATACGGCATTGTCAGGAACCGAACGTTTGCGGTCTCGCAAAACTCCGTAGAAACGGGTCCGGGGCACAGCATGGATACATGAACGCTGTTGCGAGTCGCACGAAGCTCCTCGGCGACCGCCTGGGTCATACGCACGATATACGCCTTGCTCGCGTAATAGGAGGAAAACCACGGTCCCGGGAGGAATCCCGCCACGCTCGCGGTATTGAGGATATATCCGCAGCCGCGCTTTTTAAAGTCGCGCAAAAACAGCTTGAACAGAATATGGAACGCCTTGATGTTGACGTCGATCATATTCAGCTCGCGCTCCAGATTTGTCTCGGTGAATTCCCCGAAAACTCCGAAGCCCGCGTTGTTGACAAAGATGTCGATGTTGTACTTTTTCACGGCATTGTAAAGCGCGAAAACCTGTTCCTCAACGGACAAGTCCGCCGCAATGCACATCACCTTTACCCCGTACTTCGACGTAAGCTCCGCCTTAAGCTCGGCGAGCCTGTCGCGGCGGCGCGCGGTAATAATGACATTGATCCCGTGCTTTGCAAGGCTGCGCGCAATATCTCGCCCGATCCCCGAGCTTGCGCCCGTAACTAATGCTATCATAATTCTCAATTCTCCTTCGGCTTATCTGTTGCCTTGACGACCGAGCCGTCCGGCATCTTGTAGTATATATTATCTATTTTTTCCTCGAGACTCGACCGAATATTCGCGCGGTATTCGTCACGCAAAGCCTTCTGCTCCGCTTTTTCCGCTTCGGTAAGCCCCTCCGAGCGCTGCTTTCGCGAAAGCTCGTTTATGCGGGCAATTTTATTCTTATCCATAATATTTCACCGAAATATTACATATTTACAATTTTAAAAGGCGCAAGCGGAAGTCCGAATCCGTTGAAAAAGTGGATATCCGAGTAGTTCTTGCACAGGTAACGAACGCCGCAGGGATGCTCGATGCCTTCGGCGGTGAGGAAAATACGTTCGCCGGAAACATCCGCGATCGCGGGAACAAACACCCCGTCCTCGCCGCACAGCTCAAAGCCCTCGGGTTCGCCGACGACCTTAAAGCCGCCGCGTGCGTTGTCAAACTGAAGCTCCGCCATATCTCCGCGCCAAACGGCGTTTTTAAAGGTGGGAGCGTACGCTCCGTCGCAGCCGCCGTAAACCATATCCAACGACTGCATCGCAAAGCGGTGCCCTACGGGACGCTTGTCGGCGGGGTGGAGATTGTCGCGCGCTCCGCAGTCCAGCAGAATAACGATCCCCGTGTTCTTAACGGTTCTGTACACGCGCATCTGCGCCTCGCGGATTATCGTCCAGCTGTCGCCGTCGGGATCCTTTCCGCCGTACATCGGAAGCTGAGCGATGATGAACGTCAGCTCGTCATCGCGCCAGAGATCGCGCCAGTTTCTGATCATGTTCGTAAGCGCGATATAGTACGCGTTGGGATGAACGCGGTCGTTCTCGCCCTGATACCACCACACTCCGCCCAGAGTATACGGAGCAATGCGCTTTACAAGGCTCTCGAACAGCAGACCGGGAGCTTTTGGACTGCAGGGAGCCGCCGGAGCCTTTGGCTCCGCGCCGCAGACCTCCTCGCAGCCTGTGTCGGTGGGATCTTCGGTGTTCTTGAAGTATTCGTCGCGCTTTTTCGACCACTCGGCATAGCGCCCCTCCCATTCACGGAAATCGGCGATGGCCTTTTCCACGGGAACTCCCTCCAAAGCGGAATCGTATTCCTCAAGATATACCGCCGCTTCGCCTATCAGGTGCTCTCTGTCCATCCAGCAGGACGCCGTCGTATATCCCCAGCTGCAGCCGATTATTCCCACGGTAACGTCCAGATACTGCGACATCTCCTTGGCGCAGAAATACGCAGCCGCGCTCCAGTGATATGCCGCCTCTTTGTTTGAGAAATCCTCCCACACGGTATTTTGGATGGATTCCTCATAATCGTCGTTGTAGATAGTCTTTCGGGGCATATTGTAATAGCGGACGTCCTTTACGTCGTCGTTTTCGAGAGCCTCCTTGCCGCCCGTGGATTCGCCCAGTTCAAACGTCATGTTCGACTGACCGCCCGCGAGCCATACCTCTCCGACAGCGACGTTCTCAAAGAAGAGCGAATCCTCCGGCTCGCCGTCCTCAAGCATCATTCTCATGTGGCGGCACGCGCCCATCGGCGGGAAAACCACTCTCCATTTTCCGCCCGTGACCGTGCAGGACGCCTGAAGTCCGCAGAACATAACGGTAACCACCGTTCCGTCCTCGCCGGTGCCGAAGATATTGATGTTTTTGCCGCGCTGAAGAACCATGTTGTCGGTAAACAGCGGCGCAACCTTGAATTTAGCCATGTAGAATGCCCTCCCGTGTGAATTTTATTCTTATGTATATTTTACCACCTTTACGCGAAAAAGTCAAGGGGAAAGATTTAAGGGGCAAGACTTAAGGTCTTACCCCCGCGAATTAAATCAACTGTTAAAACTGATGCGCATAAAGTTTACTTTTTCGGCTGAATTAAACGAAAACAATATACAGTTACCCTCTGAATTAGAGTCCTTATAAGTCCACCTTGGATCACTTTTGTCATTATTTGGCTCGCCAAAAGCAGATGAGACCTCTTCTTTGGACGCTCCCAGTCTAATCCCGTTAAACGAAATAAGTTGTTGGACCGGTATAATTAAATCATCCATACCTTCATAATAAGTTGTAATACTCTTCGGAGTTGCAGACGAAATATCGTCATATTTTTTTATATTGTTGTAAGTTAAAATGAATATTTTATCTTTGCCGTGGTACAAATTTGTACTACAAAATCCGCTATCACTGATTTCCGTATCGGATTTTTTTATGCTGTAATCGCTTCCCAAAGCGTCTATAGTGAAAGGATATGGAATCGGCTTTCCGTCAATGCAGAACACACTTGCGGCAGTCTCTGCCGTCCACCCGCTGCCCGGCGTAGAAACAGGCTCGGAGCTTGTGAAAGAAGACTCGGATTTGCTTGTTTGACCGGACTGCGAGTTCTCCGTCGAGGTGTCCGACGAGTTTTCCTTTTTGTCGCAAGCCGTAAAGGTCAAAAGCATTGCCGAGATAAGAGCTAAAGAAATAAGTTTTTTCATAGATTAACCTCCCGAAAAATCAATCTTTGAAATTCAGTATCATGGTCTTTACTTTGCCATCTTCACTAAATACAAAGCCTATACAGCCGCGTCCCGTGCCGGCATCAGTGTAAGCCCACACACTATCGCCCACATCACCATAAGGCTCGCCAAACGCAGCCAGCACCTCGTCTTTAGTTGCTCCGAATTTAATTCCGTTAAACGATACGAGCTGACGCGCCGCCTCATTCTGTTTGCCGTCTTCTTCGTATAATACGGTGATTCCACTCGGTTTTGCAGATGGAACTTCGTCAAATTTATTTATATTGTAGTAATAAACTAGATAGAGTATTTTATCTTTGCCATGGTACAGATATGTAGAACACAAACCATCCTCAATTTTCGTGTCGGATTTTTTTATGCTGTAATCGCTTCCCAGAGCGTCTATTGTAAACGGATTCGGGATCGGCTTGCCGTCAAGACAGAACACGCCCGCGGCGGTCTCGTATGTCCACCCGCTGCCCGGCGTGGAAACAGGCTCGGAGCTTGTGGAAGTAGACTCGGAGTTACTTGTTTGATTAGACTGAGAGTTCTCCGTCGAAGTGTCCGACGAGTTTTCCTTTTTGTCGCAAGCCGTAAAAGTCAAAAGCATTGCCGAGATAAGCGCCAAAGAAATAAGTTTCTTCATAATAATACCTCCAAAAATGTTGTAAGCGAAAAACTTTGCTATTTAAATTATAACATAATTACCCACAAAAATCAACAGTTAATAGACAAAATGTGCTATTTCATTCCCTTAACTAATCTCTGATCCCTATTCCCCAAAAACTATTCAGTATTCCGCGTAAACCTCTTCGGTCTCATCCAGATCCATGCTCTCGCCCGAGGAAAGGGTGTTGTCGGACTTGTTCTCGCCGCGGTAGAGCAGCTTCAAAAGTATCGGGGAAGCCACCGACGAGCAAAGTATCAGCAGGATCACCGAGGTGAAATATTCGGAGGTGACCATTCCCACGGCAAGACCCTTTTGCGCCACAATAAGCGCCACCTCGCCGCGCGTCATCATCCCCACGCCGACTTTAAGAGCGTCTTTGTTGTTGAACTTCCACACCTTCGCGGCGGCTCCGCAGCCTATGATCTTGGAAAGCAGCGCGACTGCCACAAACGCCAGCGAAAACCACAGCAGCCGCATCGAAAAGCCGTCAAAGCTGGTTTTAAGCCCTATCGACGCGAAGAACACCGGCCCGAACAGCATATATCCCGAGATGTCCATTTTGCCCGCTATGTATTCCGCGTCGCGAAGATTGCACAGAATGATCCCCGCGACATACGCTCCCGTAATATCCGCTATCCCGAAGAACTTCTCCGCGCAAAACGCCATTGTAAGGCACAGCGCCAGTCCGAAGATCGGAATACGGCGGTGGTGGAACGAGCGTTTGTCCAGGAACTTAAACAGCAGATACACCGCAAATCCCACCGCAAAGCTGAACACGATAAACAGCGCCGTCTTGATGACAACGTCGAGGGGCTTTGCGTCCGCGGACTTGAAGCCTATAACAAACGTCAGCACGATTATTCCGATTACATCGTCGATTATCGCCGACGAGACGATTATCGTGCCCACCTTGCCCTTTAGGTGCCCAAGCTCCCGCAGAGCCTGAACGGTGATGGATACCGACGTTGCCGTCATTATCGTTCCTATAAAAAGCCCCTTCAAAAACTCGTCCGAGCCTATCGGAGAGAATCCGTAAAAACAGCCGTACAACGCCGTTCCCAGAGCCAACGGAACAAAAACTCCCGCGCAGGCGATAGTCACCGCCACGGGACCCGTTTTGACAAGCTCCCTGAGATTGGTCTCCAGCCCCGCCGAGAACATCAGTATAACAACGCCGATCTCCGCGAGCATCGCCAAAAAGTCCGACTGCTGCACAAATCCGAGAAGGCTCGGACCTATGATCAGTCCCGCCGCTATCTGCCCGACCACCTGCGGAGCCTTCAGCTTCTTTGCCGCCAGCCCCAGCAGCTTTGCCGAGATAAGAATTATCGCCAGATCTTTAAAGCACTCATACGCTTCCATAAATTACCGCTTTCTTTAATAGTAGATTTTTAACCTTATATATTATAGAACTTTTTACGGCTGTTTGCAATAACCAAACTTCACAATTTTTTTGAGTATGCAAGGGTAATTTTAGGAATAATTATTGACACTATTGATCGAATGTGTTATACTTTAAATAAGTTATATATTTATTTTCACAAAGGAGCTTACACAATGCTTGAAAAAAATTACACCAACCCAGAGGACAGAGGCCGCTTCGGGTTCTCCGAAAGCGGAGAATTCCGCGCGCCTTACAAATCCGAACACGTTATCGTATCCGTTCTTATTGCGGGAATGGTCGTCATGGCTGTATTGGCGTTTCTCCTTACGGTAACGGTAGTCAGAACCGGTATTGGAGTAGGCAGCGATGCAGACAGCGTTAAGCTTTTTGTCGGATTGACCGGAGTAATCATACTGGCGATTTTGGAGAGCCTCGTAATACTCGGCTTCGTTTTAATGATAAAGTTCGTGTTAAGCGGCTATGAGTGCAAATACGACGCGACCGACGAGAAGATCATCATTTCGGACGGAGGGAACACCCGCACGATCTATTATAAAGACGTCCAGACGGTGCATTTTCAGCCGAGGCATTTTTTCAGAAAGGTTCAGGGCTACGACGTTACCGTAAAGGTAAACGGCGCGCTTGAGGAATTCGGCATCACCTCCGACAGCTTTATTTCCGAGAAAACCACGCCGTTCTTCATTATCAAAGAACGCATGGAGATGATTCGCCAGGCGGAGTACGCCGAGCGTCAGAGGAATGAGGGTCTGGTTTCGGCTGTCAGGACCGATTCAATAACAACTAAGCCGAAAAAGACCGTCACCGACCGAGTGGATTCGCTTTTGAATCAGCCCGACGTTATGCCGTCGATCGGAATAGCTAAGACATCCCTCGAAAAGCCCGCTCCCGAGACCCCGACGGAAACGCGCGTATCCCCGACAGCGGGAGGGTATGTTGCGGATATGCCATCGGTTGCCAAACCCGCGAAAACCTACGTCGGCACGGACAACAGAGAATACAGCCGCAACGACATCGTTTCGCGCGGAGAATTCTGTGTTACGCACACCCGCAAAACAACGCTGCTGCTTTCGATTTTTTCGGCGGTGTTTATGGCGGTGGCTCTGGTGCTTCTCGGAATATATGTGATCGCTTCTGTCGGATTTTACTTTAATTTCATCGGCGTGCTTATCTTCGGCGGCTGGATGTATGTTCTCGGCGCGATTCTTTTAGGGGCTGCGGGCGTGGTTTTCTGGAGATATTTAGTAAAGGGAACGGAATGCAGCTACAAGGCAAACGGCTATGAGCTGATAATCTATCAGAAAGGAAAACCCGACGAGCACTTCATTTATTCCGATGTTATGGGCGTGAATTACAAGACCCGAAAGCTGCTGTGGTTTGACCACGGCTATGATGTAGGAATTCTTACGAGATACGGAATAACCGAGTTCCGCTATGTTTTCCCGAGAACGGGAAAAACCGGAAAAACCATTAAAACCGAAAACACGCCGTTTGACATAATCCGCGTTATGAACGAGCGCACCAACGCCGCTCAGAACACGGCAGGCGCCGCAGCAGAGCCTGCGGTCAAAAGCGAGAATATGAACTCCGCCGCAAGCGTTCTGGAAAGAGTGGAGGCGCTTTACGCCGGTGAAGAGACCATGCTCTCGGTTTCGCCGCGAAAAGCTCCCGACGCAGAGACCGAGGCTTTTGAGGCGCGCATTTCCCCTACCGTAAACGGCTATAAGGCGGACTCTCCCGAGCCCGAACCCGAGATCGACGAAAACGAGATAATCGCTCAAGGGACCTTCTTTGCCGTGCACAGTCTTGAAAAAAACGTGATCTTTATTGTCGCCGCCATCGTTGCGTTTGTTATAATCGTGGGCTTTGCCATAGCCCCCGCGACAAACCTTATCTCGGATCTCATACACTTAAACGTCAACTCACTGATCCTCAACGGCTCGATCGTTGCTTTGCTGGTTTTGATCTCGCCTTTTGTGATCTACACGATAATCAACTATATGCTCAAAGGCAAGGAGCACAAATACCGCGCTAACGGCAAGGAGTTTATAGTTTCCCAAGACAAAAAAGCGGACATCTGCATTGCCTACAAGGAAGTAAACGGGGTATATTACAAGCCGATAAAGTTTATCCGAAAGCTCCGCGGGTATAAGGTGGATATCACTATGCTATACGGTGAAATAACGTTTTATTATATGTTCCCCGGAATGGGCAGACCGCAAAAGCTCGAGGACCTTCCGTTTGAGATAATCAAACAACATATCAAGAAATAACAAAAACCGCTCCCAGACTCTTGGGAGCGGTTCTGTTTTATTAAATTATGCTTTTGTGCATTCGGAGTATCTTGCGAACTCCGTTGTAAACTCGCCCATTCCCTGGGTTATCTGGCGGAGCACCAGCGCGAAGTCCTGCATTTCCGCCTCGGGAGCTTCAACGTTAAGCTCGGTCATACCGCCGCCTACGCTGTTCATTCCGAGAATAGAGCCGCGGCGCTTGGAGATAACGCTCATAATGTCGCCCTGCTTATCGTCGGGCATGAAGATCGTGAAGTTGTTTATCGGCTCGAGCAGATACGGCAGCGACTGTGCCATGCAGTCCTTGAACGCCATGGAAGCGGCAGTCTTGAACGCCATTTCCGAGCTGTCTACGGGGTGATAGCTTCCGTCGAGCAGCGTCGCTTTGATTCTAACAACGGGATAGCCGCCAAGCGACCCCTTTTCCGCAGCCTCCTGAAGTCCCTTTTCAATAGCGGGGAAGAAATTCTTCGGAACCGAGCCGCCGAAGATCTTCTCCTCGAAGATCAGATCGTCGGTGTCAGTCGGCTCGAACTCGATCTTAACGTGACCGTACTGTCCGTGACCGCCCGACTGCTTTTTGTATTTGCTCTCGATGGTGACTTTCTTTCTGATGGTCTCGCGGTAAGCAACCTTCGGAGCGTCCAGCTTTACGTCAACGCCGAACTTGCTCTTGAGCTTCGCCGCCGCAACGTCGAGGTGCTGTTCTCCGAGACCGCCGATAGTGCGCTCGTGGGTCTCATGGTTGTGAACGTATTCGAGAGTCTTGTCTTCCTCAAGCAGTCTCTTGATAGCCGTGGAGAGCTTGCCCTCGTCCCCGCCGCCCGCGAGTGTAACCGCTCTGAAATAGCAGGCCTTCGGGAACTCGATGCTCTCGAGAGCCTTGGTATCCGCAGGGTCGCAGAGAGTGTCGCCTGTGTTGGCTTCCAGCTTGGTTACCGCGCAGATATCTCCCGCGAGGATCTCAGACGCTTCCTCCTGCTTCTTTCCGCAGACGGTCACCAGCTTACCGAAGCGAAGCTCCGCGCCCGAAGTGGAAACAGGCACCGTCTTAGCGGTGAGCTTGCCCTGAACCACCTTTACAAAACTGATCTTTCCTACAAACGGATCGGCAACCGTCTTGAAGATGATGCCCTTGAACGGCTTGTTCTCGTCATAATCCAGCGGCTCTCCGTCGACAGTCTCCAGCTTTCTCTCGTTGGGCGACGGAAGCATCCTGGTCACCGCCTCAAGCAGCATATCCACGCCCGAGAGCGTGTCGTTCGCGCAGCAAACTACGGGAGTGATGGTGCCGTTGGCAACGCCGTCGTGAATTCCCTTGACCAGCTCGTCATGGGTGAATTCCTCTTCGTTGAAGAATTTGTCCATAAATTCCTCGTTGGTCTCGGCGACTGCCTCAGCCATTGCCGCGCGCAGACCCGCGATCCGGTTTTCGGAAGCGGGCATTTCCACCTCGGTGGGAACGCCTTTGTTATCGTATTTGTAAGCCTTCATTGTAAGGAGGTTTATGTATGCTTCAACGGGGCCGTTCTTGTCATACGGAACTACGATCGGGCAGACCGACGGACCGAGCACCGACTTCATCTGTGTGAATACGCGGTAGAAGTCGCTGTTCTCAACCTCCATGCAGGTAACCGCCAGCATACACGCCTTGTTCTTCTTCATCGCGAGCTGATGCGCCTTTACGGTTCCGGGGCAAACGCCGTCCTTGCCGTTTACGGTGATGATAACGCTTTCCGCCGCGCGAACGCCCTCGTACATTCCGCCCACGAAATCAAACTGACCGGGAGCGTCGATAACGTTTATTTTCGTGTTGTTCCAGACCATATTGACAACCGACGCGTTGATCGACAGCTTGCGCTTGATCTCCTCGGCGTCAAAGTCGCAGACGGTGTTGCCCTCTGCGGTGTTTCCCATTCTGTCGGTAAGTCCGCACTTAAACAGCATCGCTTCCGCGAGAGCCGTTTTTCCGCTTCCGCCGTGACCGGCAAGAACAACGTTCCTTATACTATCGGCTGAGAATGTTTTCATTAAAGTGACCTCCGCTATTAGATTTTTAGAATTTCAGAAGCAAGAAGCAAGAACTTTCTTACCTCTAACATCATAAGTTCTGTATTTATTATACAATAAATTCTCACAAAATGCAAGTGTTTTTGTGAATTTTTTTGAAAACACCGCACGGTTTTCGCCCAATCGTCATTTTTTAGCGTTTAATATTTGATTTTCTATTGAATTCACAGTGAAAATGGTGTATAATTAAAGTAGGTATAATTCTTTGGGAAAAAAGGACTGATTGATATGATTATTCTGCCTGCTCAGATAAAGAACGCGCTCGAACGGCTCGAAAACGCGGGCTTTGAGGCGTATGTAGTCGGCTCGTGCGTCAGAGAGCTGATACTGGGGAATTCCCCGCAGGACTATGATATTGTCACCAACGCCGAGATCAACGATATTATGTTTGCGTTCAGGGATTACCGCATTTCCGACGAGGGAATAGCCCGCGGCGAGATTATGGTGGTGATCCTCGGAATGGTGGTGCAGATATCTCCGTATAGGCGCGAGGTGGTCGGAAACCGCGTTATGTACGCGAAAGACCTGGAAACCGACCTTGCGCGCAGAGGCTTTACAATGAACGCCATGGCGTTCTCCCCGAAAACGGGACTTATCGACCCGTATGACGGAAAAAGCGCGCTGACGGGCGAGGTAAAGCAGATAGTCGCTATCGGAGAGAACGTCACCGTAAACATAATGGAGGGCGGAAAGCCCGTTGCCGAGACGATCTACGACATGACGAGGAGCTTTACCTCAAATCCCACGCGTATGCTGGAGGCGATCCGCTACTGCGCCGAGGACGAGTACGAGATAGAAGAGCGCACGCGCAACTGTATGCGGGCAAACGTTTCCTGCTTCGATTACGCGCAGACCGAGCTTGTCCGCAAGGAGCTTCAGCGCATTATTATGGGAAAATTTGCGGCGCGGGCGCTCGAGCAGAACGCCGATATTCTCAAGTGCGCCCTGCCCGAAATAGAAATTTGTATCGGCTTCGAGCAGCAGTCGCCGCACCACGATTACGACGTCTGGACGCATATCTGCCGCGCGGTGGGATTTTCCGTTCCCGAGCCGGAGATTCGCTTCGCAATGCTGTTCCACGACCTCGGAAAGCCGGATTGTATGTTCATAGACCCCAAAAACCGCGGGCATTTCAAGGGTCACGGAGAACGCGGCAGACTGATTGCCGAGGGGATCATGCGCCGACTGGAGTTCCCCAAAGATATGGCGGAGGAAATAAGCTGGCTGGTATTCCACCACGACGTGCCCATCCCCGAGGAACGCAAGGAGCTTAAAGCGCTTATCCGCGAGCTTGGACCGAGCGACCTCAGAAAGCTGCTGCAATGCGAGATCGCCGACAGCCGCGCCCGCAAGGTGAACACCGAGCCGCCGCAGACGGTAAAGCTGCGCGCGTCGCTTGCGGCGTTAAACGAGATAATCGACACCGGCGAGTGCTATGAGATAAGCCAGCTTGCCGTTACAAAGCGCGAGCTGCTGGAAAGGCGGCTGGTCGCCGACGACGCCGAGGCAGAGGGGCTGATGCACGCGCTGTTCGACATCGTTCTCGACAAGCCCTCCTTCAACAACCGTCTCATGCTTCTGGACATCGCCGAAAAGAGCAAGGAAAAGCTCGAACAGCGTCTTAAAGCGCGCTCCGAAAAGGCAGAGCAGAGGGGACGGCGCTCCGAGCCTGTGTTCTCCAAAAAGAAAAAGCAATGAGAATACTGCTGCGCTATCTTTATTCCAGGCGGCGGATAATCGCCGTGATATTGGCGTCCGTTGCGGTTTTTTCGCTTTTTATGGTAATTTACGGAGTTCCCGCCTCCGCGGTCGTCTACGCGGGGGCGATCTGCATTGTGATCGCGTCCGCGGCGGCTTTCGGGGATTATTGGAGATATTACAAAAAGTATAGAACTCTCAAAGAATTACAAGACGAGATCCTCATCACCCTCGAACATCTCCCCTCCGCGGACAACGACATCGAGCGAATGTATCGGGAATTGCTGGAATCGGTGTTTGAGGAAAAGACCGCGCTGCGTTCGGAGGCGGACGCGCATTATGACAACGCACTTGTCTATTTTACCATGTGGGCGCACCAGATAAAAACGCCCATCGCGGCGATGAGCCTTGCGATAAGCGGCTCGGAGAATCCCGAAACCGCGGAGCTTTCCGACGGACTGCAAAAGATCGAGCAATACGTCGAAATGGCTTTGTATTACATTCGGCTGGACAACGGCGCGGACGATTTTGTTTTCAGGGAATATTCCCTCGACAAGATCATAAAGCAGGCGGTAAAGCGGTTTTCCGCGCAGTTTATCCGCAAGAAGATAAGGCTTATCTACGAGCCGACCGACGCGTTGGTCCTCACCGACGAAAAATGGCTTCTCTTCGTGATCGAGCAGGTGATCTCAAACGCGCTTAAATACACGCGAAGCGGAAGCGTTGAGATAACCGTTGAAAACGCGGAGGCCCCGGTGCTTACTGTCCGCGACACCGGCATAGGCATCGCCCCCGAGGATCTGCCGCGCATTTTCGAGCGGGGCTTTACGGGAAAAAACGGCCGCGCCGACAAAAAAGCCACCGGCATCGGGCTGTATCTCTGCCGCCGAATCTGCAAAAAGCTCGGCGCCGAGATATCCGCGCGTTCGGAGTGCGACGATCCCGAAAAACACGGCACCGAGATCCGCATCGGGTTCGATCCCCGCAAACCGGACACGCGGGATTAGCAAGGTGAAACTTCCAAAAATCCATTGACTTTTTTTCCAAAATGTGATACACTGTATATAGCGACTTTTCCGTTTCCTTACGGATATAACGGATATTATATGAAAGAGGTGACCTGAATAATGGAGCTTACTTACGAAAAATCCAAACGCTCGATTATGGGAAATTTGATCATGATAAGCTGCGGGCTTATGCTGATGCTGGTGATAAACATTACGGCAGGCGTGATCATTCAATATGATCAGACGGCAAAAAATGTCAAATCGATGCTGACCGAAAGCCTCGACTCCGGCTCGCATATGGCAGAGAGCGGTATCGAGAACCTGTTTACCGTCATCGGAGAACACGTCGGCGACTACGAGTTTATAAACGGCACCTCCGAGGAAAAGACCGCTCACGCGGCAATGCTTTCCTCGTATGACAGCAGCGTTCTGTCGGTCACATACATAGATCCCGACGGCACGGCTTACGGAGAGGCAGTCCCCTCCTCCGTCACAAGCGGGCTCAGATCGTCGTCCGCAACCATGACCGCTCCGTCGAGTATGGATTCCGATTTTTATATGGGAGTCAAGGGCACTTCCGGCGGAATTCTCGTATACCGCATGAAAGCCGATAAGCTGGGCGCTGTGATCTCGGGCAGCGGCAACGATATGTTCATACTCGCGCCCGACGGCACTGTGGTTGCCGCAAGCTCCAAGAGCGGCTCGCACGACGCGAAATACTCGAAATATGTACAGTCCTCGGGAACCGCAGTCTACGCAAGTCCCGCAAAACAGGGCGACAGCTATTACTGCTACTCCGCCAAAGCGATCGAAGGGACAAGCGGCTGGACGCTGCTTATCCGTGTAAGCTCGGGCGAGTATTACAACGGTCTGGCAATGGCTGTTATCATAGATATCTTCGTTATCGTGGCTATGGCGTTCCTCGGGGTAATGGCGATCATCTTCATGAAACGCAGGATCGTAAATCCCCTCAACAAGGTCCGCGCCAAGATCGTCGATATGTCGCGCGGAAATCTCTCGGGTGACAGGGTCGAGATCCGCGCCGAAAACGAGCTTGGAGAGCTTGCAAACTCGGTAAACGGGCTTTCCGATATCAATAAGGGAATAATCGACGATATTCACTATACCGCCGAACAGATAGCAAACGAAAATCTCTGCGTTCAGCCAAAGGCGCAGTATTTGGGAGATTTCCTCCCGGTAAAGAACTCGCTTGAGAGCATCGTATCCTCCATGAAAGAGGTAGTATCGAACGTAGACGCCGCGGGGCGCCAGGTAAGCGCTTCCTCCGCGCAGATGTCTTCAAATTCCGCCGCGCTTTCTCAGGCGGCAGTCGAGGAAACGGCTACCGTAGCGGAGCTTAACGACAGCCTCAGCAGCGTTCACAGTCAGATAAACGAGAGCGCGAAAAAAGCGGCGAGAGCACGCGAGGTCGTAGAAGAATCGGTGTCCTCCATGAACGAGGGCAACGAGAAGATGACCAGTATGCTCAAGGCAATGACCTATATCAACGACACCTCCTCCGAGATTGCTGTTATCATCAAGACCATTCAGGACATCGCCTTCCAGACCAATATCCTGTCGCTTAACGCGGCGATCGAGGCGGCTCGTGCGGGCGAGGCAGGAAAGGGCTTCGCGGTAGTTGCCGAGGAAGTAAGCCTGCTTGCAAGCAAGGCAGCCGAGGCTTCAAAAAACACCACCGAGCTTATCGAGAACTCCGTTAAGGCAGTCGAGCGCGGCACGGTCATCGCAAACGAAGCCGCTAAGATGCTGGCGGATATAGTAGAACGTTCTAAGGAATCCGAGACCATCGTCGAGGAGATCGCCGACGACGCAAACCGCCAGGCAGAGTCCATAAACCGCGTAATGGAGGGAATGAACAGGATCTCCGCTTCCGTAAACCAGGTAAACATTTCCGCAAGCGAGTGCGCGGATTCTTCGCAGATGCTGGCGACCCAGTCCGCAATGCTTCAGGAGACCGTGGACAGATTCATCATCGACCCCTCGAGCGCTCCCAAGGCAGCAAGACCCGCTCCCAAGCCCAAGCCCGTTTCGGAGCCTGCAACCGCTTCCAAGCCTGCTTCGGAGCCTGCGCCGAAATCGGAGCCTAAATACGAATCCAAGCCAGAGCCGAGACCCGAGCCTAAATATGAGCCGAGACCCGCTCCCAAATATGAATCCAAACCCGAACCCAAATACGACCCTAAACCCATGACTCAAACCGCTCCCCGGACAACTCAGAAATCCAAGACGATAAGTCTGCCCGGCGACGAGCTTGCTCCCAAGCCCGCTGCACCCGCTCCCAAGCCTGCTGCGGCTCCCAAGCCGATCACTCCGGCAAAACCCGCGGCGGCACCCAAGCCCGCGGCCTCTCCGATGTCGTCGGCAACTCCCAAGCCTGCGGCTTCTCCGATGTCGGCGGCGCCCAAGCCCGCTGCTTCCCCGAAGCCCTCTCCCAAGCCCGTGATAAAGTCTGACGACGACGCGGTCATCACTAACACGGCTCCGAGCAACGTGGTTTCCAGAGCGACAATGCAGCCCATAAAGTACACCGTCCGCATGGACAGCGATAAATATTAACGGAGGTAACAAATGAGCGTTGAGTGTAAGGAATTCGGATATTTCCGCGGATACCGCTGCTATCTGATAACTCTGAAAAACCAGAACGGATATTCCGCGTCGTTTACCAATTTCGGCGCGACCGCGCAGTCGCTGTGGGTACCCGATAAAAACGGACAGCCCGCCGACGTGCTGCTCGGTTATGATACTCTGGAGGAATACGCCGACGGCAACTCCTGTCACGGCGCAACGGTAGGGCGTTTTGCGAACCGCATCGGCGGCGCGAAGTTCACGCTCGGCGGCAAGGAATACAAGCTCGCCGTAAACGACAACGGCAACACCCTCCACGGCGGCTTATTCTGCTATAACAAGCGCGTATGGACAGTCGGAAACGTAGTTGACGGCGACGAGCCTTATGTGGAATTCAAGTATACAAGCCCCGACGGCGAGGAGAATTTCCCCGGAACGCTCTCGCTTACGACGCGTTACACCCTGCTCTCAAACGGCATTAAGATCGAATACATGGCGACCACCGACGCGCAGACCGTAATAAACCTCACCAACCACTCCTACTTCAACTTAAAGGGCGAGGGAAACGGCGATATCAAGGATCACATCGTAAGCATCAACGCCAAGCAGTACACGCCCGTTGACGACGTTCGCATTCCCACGGGAAAAACCGCGTACGTTGCGGGAACGCCGTATGATTTCATAAATCCCAAGCGCGTAGGCGAGGATATGGACAACGGCAGGCTGCCGGGCGGCTATGACAACAATTTCATTCTCGGTGAAACCAAAGAAACGCGCGAGGCGGCTACGGTCTACGAGCCGGAAAGCGGACGTTTCATGACGGTCACCACCGACAAGCCCGGTATCCAGTTCTATATCGGAATAGGACTCAGCGAGCATGGAAAGAACGGACACTTCTACGATCATTATACGGGGCTGTGCCTTGAAAGCCAGTATTTCCCCGACTCGCCGAACAAGCCGAATTTCCCGAGCTGCGTGCTGAATCCCGGCGAGGAATATCACTTCACGACAACTTATACGTTCAGCGTAAAATAGTTGTGGGGGGGGGGGGGGGGGGGGGGGGGGGGGGGGGGGGGGGGGGGGGGGGGGG
>JAFLUD010000024.1 GCA_022508965.1 Oscillospiraceae bacterium | reverse complement strand
AACAGCCTATCTTCCTGATAATACTTGCGGTTTTAGCGGCAGTTTGCGCGGTTATTCTGGTTTCCAATATAATCCCGGCGCGGTGGATCGCGAAGAAAAACATCACCGAGGCGCTTAGGAACGACGATTTTTAAGGAGGAACTTATGTATTTCGGACGGGAGGATAGTTGATTAGATTGCGGGAAACAATAAAAAACAGGGCGGCTGCGTAAGGCAACCGCCCTTTTTGTGATCTCGCTAAATCATTTGCTTTTGATAACGGTTTTTTTGAGCCATAAGCCGCTGATGTAGTAGCTCCAGGTTATTAGGAAGCCCGCGCCGAATCCGAACAACGCGTTCCACCAGATGATAGTGTGGCTGAAAAATCTGCCGTATCTGAACAGGTACGTTACCAGTACGCGCACGCCCAAAGCTCCCGTTGCGACGACAGTTGCCGCGGCGCCGTGATTGGTTCCCTGGAATACTCCGAAAAGGGGGATATAGAGCGCTAAAACGACGTTCACGAGCGCGACGGTCTTGATATGCGCTCCGCAATAGACCGCTGCCAATTCACTCAGCTTGAACAGTTCTATTATCTTATCAGACAGCACCCACACCAGCACCGATATGCACACCGTCATCAGGAACGACATGAATACCGTCTGGTAGACTCCCTTTTTGACGCGTTCGGGTCTTCCCGCGCCGATGTTCTGGCCCGTGTAGGTCGCGAGCGTCGTCTGGAACGCGCTGCAGGGGAGGTTCATGTACATCTCGATACGCTGGGCGACTGTGAAGGAGGCGGTCATCGCTTTTCCAAAGCCGTTTACGGCGCGCTGGATAAAGGTGAGTCCGAAGGAGACCACTATCAATTGCAGCGCTATGGGGAAGCCTGTTACGATGGTTTTTTGCGCTAAACGAAAGCTCCAGGTGAATTCCTTTAGCTTGAATCGGAAGATGGGGTATTTTTTCGTCATGTAGATATACGCCGCAACGAAGGATGCCGCCTGTGCAATGTCCGTGGCGACCGCGGCGCCGACTACTCCCCAATGAAAGCCCGCGACGAACGCTAAATCAAGTATTATATTCAGCACCGACGCTATCAGCAGAAAATACAGCGTCGCCGCGCTGTCGCCTACCGCGCGGAGTATCGACGAGAATATGTTGTAGCCGTACTGGAACACCACACCCAGCGCGTAGATCCTGAAATACTGAAGCGTCATTTCTATAAGGTCTTCGTGGACATCTACGATGTAGGTATATGCCGGGCGCGACAGGGCGATGCCGAATATCGCGGACAACACGCCCATTCCCAACAGCAAAAGGATGCCGGTGGAGGCGTTTGCGCGCACCTGCTTTTCGTCGCCCGCTCCGTAACGCTGGGCTACTATTACTCCGTTGCCTGCGGAAAAGCCCGTGGCGAGAGCTAACAGCAGGAAGGTAAAGCTGCCGGTCGTGCCGACCGCGGAGAGCGCGTCTTCGCTGGCGAAGCGTCCGACTATCAGCGAATCTACGGTGTTGTACAGCTGCTGTAAAAGCGAGCCTGCAAGCACGGGAAGCGCGAATTTAAGTATGTGCTTCCAGGGGGTTCCCTCCGTCATTGATCTGCCTATCATTATGTTACCTCAATTCTTTTATGTACAGCACGTCGCACGCGTAATGCCCGGTGTTTCCGAGCGGTTTGTCGATCCTCGCAAAGCCGTATTTCTCGTAGAATCTCTGTGCCGCCAGCATATTTCCGAAGGTCTCGAGATAGCAGCTTGAGTAATACTTTTTCGCGTGTTCCAGCGCTATCTCGATGAGCTTGTGAGAGACGCCGGTGCCTCTGGCTTCGGGTATGCAATACATCTTCTGAAGCTCGCAGACGCCGTCGGCTCCCGGGAGGGGGCCTATTCCCACGCCGCCTATTATTTTGTCGGTTTCGGCGACCCAATATTTCTGCTCTTCGGTGTTGTATATCTCGGAAAACCTGCCGAGGTCGGGGTCGTGCCACGCCGTTCCCTCGCGATTTCCGTCAAACTCTAAAAGACAGCTTCTGATTATCTGCTCGATAGCGGCGTTGTCTTTTGCCTGTATTTCCCGTATGATGCAATTCATCTTTAACTCTCCGATCATTTTATTCCCATAATATTATAGCACGTTGACGCTTAACTGTCAATATTGGTTGGGACGCGGCGAACGAAAATAGGTGGGTGGAGTTCCACAAAAAATATTGAAAAATTCTTAGAAATGTGATACAATGTTTTTGAGAATATTTGGTTGGGAGTGAGCGCTTTGAGGCGTGTTTGGGGATTCTTCAAAAAGGAAGCCGTGCTGTGTATTTCGGGGATTCTGGCGGCGGTCTCCTGCTTTATCGTGCCGCCGAGCGCGGCGTATGCCGGGTATGTCGATCTGCGCGTGCTGATACTGCTGTTTTGTCTGATGATCGTGGTCGCGGGGATTCGGCAGACGGGCGCGTTTACCGTTATCTGCGAGGCGCTTTTGAGGAGGTTTCGCAGCATTAAAATAATCGGGCTGGTGCTGGTGCTGCTGAGCTTTTTTATGAGTATGCTGCTTACTAACGACGTTACGCTTGTGACGATCGTGCCGTTTACGCTGCTTATGTTCGATAAGATCTCGGACGCGAAAAAGGCGCGCGCGGAGATCGTTCTGCTGGTTTTGGAGACGGCTGCGGCTAATCTAGGAAGTATGCTTACTCCGATGGGGAATCCGCAGAATTTGTATCTGTATTCGAAATTCAACCTCTCGATCGCGGAGTTTTTCGGGATCATTTTCCCGTATTCGGCGTTGTCGCTGATACTGCTTATTGGCTCGGTTTTCTTGTTCCTTCCGAAGCTCAAGACCGAGAAGCCGGAGGGGGCTTCCAAGCTGCAGGGACGCGCGAAAACTGTTTTGTTCGCGGTGCTTTTCGCGGTGAATATGCTGACGATCCTCAGAATTCTGGACGACAGGATTCTGCTGGTCATCATCGTCGCTGTTACTCTGATCGTTGACAGGAAGCTGTTTTTGCAGGTGGACTATTCGCTGCTGCTGACGTTTGTGTTCTTCTTTATTTTCGTGGGGAATTTGGGGTCTATTCCGGCGCTTTCGGAGAGCTTGCAGAATATTCTTCTGGGAAACGAGGTCGTGATCTCGGTGGCGCTGTCTCAAATTATCAGCAATGTGCCCGCGGCTATCCTGCTTTCGGGGCTTTCGGAGAATGTGATCGGGCTTATTGTCGGCACCAATCTCGGCGGGCTGGGGACGCTTATCGCGTCTATGGCGAGCCTTATTACCTACAAGTTCTACGCGGGCGCGAAGGGGAGTTCCCCGAAAAAATATATCCTCGTGTTCACGGCGTTTAATCTGTGCTATCTGGCGGCTTTGGGGGCGATGTTCTTCCTTTTGGCGGGGTGATTGCCCGATAATCTACAAAAATAGTTGACGAATGCGGGGTTTTTTGGGTAATGTTCTAAAAATTCGGGAAGTCATTGACAAAAAATTCGCGATGTGGTAAAATTATATACGGAAAGAATAAATACTTTATTCCGATAACATATTAAAGCTCTTCTCCGCGTTCGTCGGGGCGGGGTCTACAAAAGAAAGGACGTTATTATGAAAAAGAGAATTCTGGCTATTCTGGCAGGCGCCGCGCTGGCTTTAGGGCTTTGCGGCTGCAGCAATTCCAAAGATTCCGACTGGAATTACATCAAGAACAAGGGCACGCTGGTGGTAGGCATTACATACAATATGCCGATGAACTACAAGGACGACAGCGGCGAGCTTACCGGCTTTGAGACCGATTTTACCACCGAGGTCTGCAAGAGACTGGGCGTGGAGCCGAAGTTCCAGCTTATCGAGTGGAGCAAGAAGGAGATGGAGCTGAAATCCAAGACCATCGACCTTGTATGGAACGGGCTTACCGTTACCGAGGACAGAAAGAAGGAGTTTTTGTTCTCGACCTCTTATCTCAGAAACAAGCAGGTTACCATCGTTAAGGCGGAGAACGCCGACAAGTATCCCGATACCGCGGCTATGGCGAATATCAAGATCGCGTTTGAGGGCGGCTCCGCGGGCGAGGATATCGTAAAAGAGGACGCGAACCTCACCGGCTGCACTCCGATAAACTGCGAGGCGCAGGTAAACGCGCTTATGGAGGTCAAGGCGGGCACTGCGGACGCGTGCATCGTTGACTACACGCTCGGTCAGGCTCTTACAAGAGAGGGCTCCGATTACTCCGATCTGGTGGTTCTCGAGAATATTCCCAACACCGACGAGGAATACGCTATCGGCGCGAGAATGGAGGACGTTGAGACGATAAAGAAGATCAACGAGACCATCGCCGAGATGGCTAAGGACGGCACTCTTAAGGCTATCGCCGAGAAGTACGACCTTTCGGACGCTCTGTTAGTTTAGTTTAATAATTGTCAGCGAT
This sequence comes from Oscillospiraceae bacterium, assembly GCA_022508965.1. GTDB lineage: Bacteria > Bacillota > Clostridia > Oscillospirales > Ruminococcaceae > CAG-115. The sequence goes on along the minus strand of JAFLUD010000024.1, from coordinate 18,427 downwards.
TAGAGATTAGTATTTCTAAAACTAATCTCTAATTTCTTTCTATTTTGGTTAAAGGAACAATGCTATGGGTTTTCTGGACGTAACAAAATCCCTTTCGGAGGGCTTTGTTTATACTCTTATCATCTTCGGAGTAACGCTTGTGGCGTCGCTGCCGCTGGGGCTTGTCATCACGTTCGGCTCTATGTCGAAGATACTTCCTATACGGTGGCTGACTAAGGTGTTTGTGTGGATCATCCGCGGTACGCCGCTGATGCTTCAGGTGATCATCATATTCTACGGGCCGGGGCTTTTGAATCTGAGCTTTAAGTTCGACCGGCTTCCGGCGGTGCTTATTGCGTTCATCATAAACTACTCGTGTTATTTCTCGGAGATCTACCGCGGAGGCATCGAGAGTATTCCCAAGGGGCAATACGAGGCGGGGCAGGTGCTGGGCATGACTAAGGCGCAGATATTCTTCAGAGTCGTGCTGTTTCAGGTGATAAAGCGTGTGGTTCCGCCTATGGGCAACGAGATCATTACCCTCGTTAAGGACACCTCGCTTGCGCGCGTCATCGCAGTGACGGAGCTTGTGAAGTCCGCGGAGAACATCATCGCTGTTAAGGGTATCATCTGGCCGCTGTTCTATATCGGCGCGTTCTATCTGCTGTTTACGGCGCTGGTGACCTGGCTGCTGCACCTGGCGGAAAAGAAAATGAGTTATTACAGCGTATAGTTGCTAGTTGCTGGTTGCTGGTAGTCGGTTGTTGGGGATAATAAGGAGGGAATATGGCGTTTCTCCAAGTTAATAATATATGCAAGTCCTTTGGCAAGACGGAGGTCTTGAAGGGCGTTGATTTCTCGATGGAAAAGGGCGAGGTGCTGGTTATCATCGGCTCTTCGGGAAGCGGTAAAACTACGCTTCTGCGCTGCCTTAATTTCCTCGAAACGCCCGACAGAGGGAGTATTACCGTGAATGGGCAGGTGCTGTTTGATTCGGAGGATAACAGAGATCATTCCGATCGGGAAAAGCGCGAAAAGCGGCTGCATTTCGGGCTGGTCTTTCAGCAGTTCAATCTGTTTCCGCAGTATACCGTTCTCAAAAACATTACCCTTGCACCGGAGCTTAGGGCTTTCGGGGGGAAGGGTTCCTCGAGAGCGGACAAAAAAGCCGAGCAGGAGCGCATTAACGCTTACTCGACGGAGCTGTTGAAAAAGGTCGGGCTGGAGGAAAAGGCGGACAGCTATCCGTGCGAGCTTTCGGGCGGTCAGCAGCAGCGCGTGGCTATCGCGCGCGCCCTCGCTATGAGCCCCGATATCCTCTGCTTTGACGAGCCTACCTCCGCGCTTGACCCTGAGCTTACGGGAGAGGTGCTTAAAGTTATCCGCGGGCTGAAGGATTCCGACCGCACTATGATCGTCGTTACTCACGAGATGAGCTTCGCGCGGGGAGTCGCGGACAAGGTAATCTACATGGCGGATGGCGTTATCGAGGAATACGGCACCCCGGACGAGGTGTTCGGCGCGCCTAAGAGCGACAAGACCAAGGCGTTCCTAGAAAATGCCAATCAAAAAGACTCGTAGTAATACTATTGATAAACCCTCATCTGCTGCGTCAGCCGCGCCCCGACAGCCACAAGGTAACCTAGTTACCGAGGCTAGCCGAGGCGCGGCTTTCTTGTGTCTGAGGGCTTCTCAACAGTATTAAAATAACTATAATTTTTGTTGACCCGTTTTCCGTTCGGAAGACGGGTTTTTTTATTAAATTATGCTTGACAGTGGCGGAGATGTGTGGTATAATTAATGTGAGAAAATGTTTCCCAAAATCCCATATTCTTCCTTGCTTTTGAGGGTAGTTTTTGGTATGATCCGGAAAGGCGTTCGTTTATGGAACCTGAGAGCAAAAAAACGAATAAATTCCTGCTCCCGGCGGCTTTGGCCGTTTTACTGGTTGCCGTGCTGACGGTCGGGGGTGTGTTATTTTCGCGCTATTTGACCCGCAAGGTCTATGAGGAGCGTACAAGCCAGCTGTCGGAGGTCGCGTCGCAGGTGCACGTTAATCTTAACAACGCGCTGAATACGCAGTGGCGGTTCCTCGCTATCGCGGTCAATATGATGCAGTATCAGGATCTGGACGCCGTCTCCGCGGCGACCAGCGTTATCGACCTGGAGGAGACGATAGAGGCAGACCATTCGGATACAAGAATACTGCTGCTGGACGAGAACGGAGACTGCTATGACGCGGGCGGAAACCGCGGGCATTGGTCGGATCTCGACAGGATAGAGGGCGGCGCGAACCGCTATACGTTTATCTCCGAGAGCGTTTTGTATTCGGGGAGCTATTGGAAGTTTGTTCAGAAGTTTCCGGAGCCGCTGTATTCAGCCGAGGAAAATGTTAACTTTACCCACGTCATTCTTATGAAGGACGTGCAGACGATGTCGAAATACTATGCGAGCAGCGCTTACGGCGAGCACAACGAGACGTATATCCTCAAGGGCGACGGCACGCATATGAGCCGCGACAGCATAGATTCTAACGCTCTGATCCAGGATGACAACGTTATCGACGCGCTGGAAAAAATGGAGGGGCAAAAATACACAGATATTCAGGCGGCGCTGGAAGAGCAGGAGATGCTGTGCAGCAATTTTACCTACAAGGGAACGGAGTATTACTACTGTCTTACTTCGCTGAAAAACTATGACACGATCTTGCTGTTCCTCATTCCGGCGAGGTATGTCGCTTTCGATACCGTGGAGCTGGTTACTACGGTTGTTCAGATGGTGCTGGCGATGGCGGCGGTGCTGCTGATATTGATGGCGATCGCGGTCGTTGCGATCCTCCGTCATCAGAGCAGCGTGCGGCTGGTTCGCCAGGAGCAGGCTAACCTCAAGCGTCAGGAGGAAATGAACGCGCAGCTGACGGAATCGAACGTTCTGCTTGCGGAATCGAGGCTTGCCACCGAACAGGCGCTTCAGATCGCGGAGGCGGCAAACAAGGCAAAAAGCTCGTTCCTTTCCAACATGAGCCACGATATCCGAACGCCGATGAACGCTATTCTCGGCTTTACTACGCTTCTTGACCGAGACGCAGAGGATTCCGAGAAGGTGCGCGGTTATACAAAGAAGATCAAATCCTCGGGTCAGCATCTGCTGGGGCTTATCAACGACGTTCTCGATATAAGCAAGATCGAGGCGGGCAAGACTACGCTCAGCCTTTCGGATGAGAACATCGTCGATCTTATCGAGGGTATCGACGGCGTTATTCGTCCGCAAATGAAGGCTAAGGGGCACAATTTCGAGATATACAGCAAGGATCTGAGGCACGAGCATCTGGTTATGGATAAGCTGCATCTGAATCAGATACTTATAAACCTGCTTTCCAACGCTGTAAAATACACGCCGGACGGCGGTCATATTACGCTTACCGTTCAGGAGCTGCCGCAGCATACCAAGCACATCGCGCGGTTCCGCTTTGTTGTTGCGGACAACGGCTACGGCATGAGCAAGGAATATCAGCACAAGATATTCCAGACGTTTACACGAGAAGAGGACAGCGTTACCAACAAAATTCAGGGTACGGGTCTGGGTATGGCTATCACCAAGAACCTCGTAGACCTGATGGGCGGTACTATTCAGGTAAAGAGTAAGAAGGGCAAGGGCTCTATATTTATCGTGGAGCTTAGTCTTCACACCAGCAAGCAGGACGTCGACAACGGATTCTGGAAGGAAAACGGCATTGCAAGGCTATTGGTTATTGACGACGAGGACGCTGTTTATCAGAGCATCAAGCTGGCTATGGAGAAAACGGGCGTTGCCGCGGAGCACGCTCCGAACGGGAGCAAGGCTCTGGAAATGGCGGGAAAGCATTCCTACAACGTGATCTTGCTTGACTGGAAGCTGCCGGATATGGGCGGCGTGGAGGCGGCGCAGAAGCTGCGCGAGAAGATCGGGGACGAGGTTCCCATAATAATACTTACCACATTCGATTGGCCGGAGGCGGAGGATCAGGCAAGAGAGGCGGGCGTCAACGCGTTCCTGCCGAAGCCGTTCTTCCTTACTAGCTTCCGTCAGAAGATGGAGGAGCTGATAAACCGGAACGCTCCGGATAATGCGGAGGATAATGCCGAGGAAGCAAGCGTTCTGAACGGCATGAATATCCTGGTGGCGGAGGACAACGAAATAAACGCCGAGATTCTCGGGGAGCTGCTTGCTATGGTGGGCGCTACCTGCGATATTTATGAGAACGGAAAGCTCGCGGCGGAGGCGTTTGAGAAGTCCGAGCCGGGTCAGTATCAGCTTATCCTTATGGACGTGCAGATGCCTGTTATGGGCGGATATGAGGCTACTAAGACCATTCGGCAGCTGGAGCATCCGATGGCTAAGATAATCCCTATTATCGCTATGACCGCCAACGCCTTTGCGGAGGATATCAAGGACGCTTTGGACGCGGGTATGAACGCCCACGCTTCCAAGCCCGTGGATATGGCCGCGCTGGAGCAGACGGTGAGGGAGATACTGGCTGAGGAGCAGACCGAGCACGCTTAAAATTCTCAAATGGCGGGAGACTTTTAGTCTTCCGCTTTTTGTTTGCACTTTGCACAAAAGGAGTATAGATTTATTGTTCAAAATGATTATTTTGTAATTTTTGTATTGCGTTTTGGTATTGACTTAATATATAATTAGTATAAGAAAGAAAATGCGGGCTTTGCCTGCGTGAGGAGGGAAAATCCCCGTGATAATGCTGGATAACGGGTGGGAATTTACTTACAATTGGTTCGACGGCTTTGAGCGCGGTGAGGGTGAGGCAAAGGCTGTCCGGCTGCCGCATACGGTAAACGAGGTGCCGCTGCATTACGCCGACCCCGCAGACTATGAGACGGTGTGCGGTTATCGGCGCGCGCTTGCCGTTCCCGAGGACGCGCGCGGAAAACGGCTGTTTTTGCAGTTCGACGGGGCGGCGCATATCGCCGTCGTTTTCCTGAACGGAAAGGAGCTTGCCGTTCACCGATGCGGTTATACCGCGTTCAGGGTCGAGATCACGGACGAGGTGCGATTTGACGGCGAAAATCTCATCGCCGTGAAGCTGGATACCACGGAGAATCCCTCGGTGCCGCCGTTTGGCTTTGTTATCGACTATCTTACCTACGGGGGACTGTATCGGGACGTCTGGCTGGACGTGCGGCCGAAGAACGTCGTCTCCGAGCTTTTTGTGTATACTCCGAAGCTCACTGCCGCGAAAATTTCCTGCAAGGCGGAGCTTGGCGGGGACTGTCGGCTGCGGTATGAGATCATTGACGGGGATGGGAGCGTCGCTGCCGCCCTCGAAACGGCGGAGGAATCGGTCATGCTTGAGGTTCCCGACGCAAAACCGTGGTCGGTTGATAAGCCCGTGCTGTACCGCTGCCGCGTGACGCTTATCGAAAACGGCAGGGACGGGGATTCCGTGGAGACGAGCTTTGGATTCAGGACGGCGGAGTTTCGCGCGGACGGGTTTTATCTCAACGGGGAGAGGTTTTTCTTACGCGGGATCAATCGGCATCAGTCGTTCCCGTACGTCGGATATGCCGTTCCCGAAAAAATGCAGCGGGAGGACGCGCGGATCGTGAAGCATGAGCTGCAATGCAATACCGTGCGTACCAGCCATTATCCGCAGAGCCATTACTTCCTCGACGAGTGCGACAGGCAGGGGCTTATGGTGTTTACCGAGCTTCCGGGGTGGCAGCATATCGGCGACGAAAAATGGAAGGAGCAGGCTTGCGAGAACCTGCGGGAGATGATCCTGCAATACCGGAATCACCCGAGTATTATTCTGTGGGGAGTTCGCATAAACGAGAGCCTTGACGACGACGAGTTCTATACGCGCACCAATGCCATCGCGCACGAGCTTGATCCCAGCCGCGCCACTTCGGGCGTAAGGTATCTGGAAAAGAGCAGTCTGCTGGAGGACGTGTACGCGTTTAATGATTTTTCGCATACGGGTGATAATGCGGGCGCGAAAAAGAAAAAGGACGTTTGTCCCTATCCCGATAAGCCGCTTTTGATCTCGGAGTGCAACGGGCATATGTATCCGACGAAGGCCTCGGATCCGTGGGCTAACCGCCAGGAGCACGCGCTTCGGCACGCGCGCGTTCTGGACGCGGCAATGTCGGACGGCGGTCACGTCGGGTTTTACAGCTGGTGTATGTTCGATTATCCGACACACAAGGATTTCGGGTCGGGGGACCGCGTCTGCTATCACGGCGTGCTGGACGCTTTCCGCAACCCCAAGCTCGCGGCGGCTCTTTACGCGTCGCAGGGGGAGGAGTTCCCAATACTGGAGATAGGCTCTTCAATGGACATCGGCGACTATCCCGGCGGGCAGATCGGAAAGGTGTACGCGTTTACCAATGCCGACGAGGTCGCGCTCTACAAAAACGGCGATTTTGTTACCAAGCTCCGTCCGAAGGAATGGAAAGCGCTGCCGCACGGTCCGATCGCGGTGGAGGATACCATCGGCGAATTGTTGGAGACGAAAGAGGGATTCCCAAAGGCAAAAGCCGACGCGCTTAGAAAATGCCTGCTTTCGGCGGGGAAGCACGGGCTTTCGGGTATGCCGCTGAAAGACAAGCTGCGGATGATGTACTGTATGGTGCGCTATAAGATGACGTTTCAGGACGGCTACAATCTTTACGGGAAGTATGTCGGGAACTGGGGCGGAGAGTCTACGGTGTGGCGGTTTGACGCGATAAAGGACGGCAACGTTGCCGCGTCGGTCACCAAGCGGCCGTCGGCTAAGCTGCACCTGGAGGTCATTCCCAGCCACACGGCGCTTTCGGAGGGCGAGGTCTACGATATGGCTGCCGTCAGAATTCGGCTGTTGGACGAATACGGTAACCTTGCCCCTTACGCGCAGCTGCCTGTTACGCTGGCGGTCTCGGGGGACGCGGAGCTTGTCGGTCCCGAGACGGTTACGCTTGAGGGCGGGAGCTGCGGCGCGTATATCCGTACTGTCGGAAAGGGCGGAAGCGCGGAGCTTACCGTTTCCACAGCTCAAACAGAACCTGTAAAGATCAAATTCACAATAGGGAGCCTATAAAAACCGGTTTGAAAAGAAAAAATCGGCAGAGTGCGTCGGATACAAGGAAAGCCGACGACGCAAGGCTTTATGCCTTGCTAGGAGGTTTGACGCAGAAGACGGCGTGCTATGGCGATTTTTACTCAAACAAGGTTTTTAGAGGCGACCAAAAAAGGAGAAATAGTATGAAGCTCACAAAATCCCAGACCGCCGCGTTCGGTATCGGCGCGGTCGGCAAGGACATGGTGTATGCCCTGTCGGCGACTTATGTTATGTACTTTTATCAGGATATCCTCGGGCTTTCGGCAACGTTTGTCGGGCTGATACTGATGATCGCCCGCGTGTTCGACGCGCTGAACGATCCATTTATGGGAATTCTTGTCGCGAAGACCCGCACGCGCTGGGGGCGGTTCCGCCCGTGGCTGTTCAGCGGAACGGTGCTGAACGCGGTCGTTTTATACGCTCTGTTTTCAGCACCCGATATGAAGCAGACGGGGCTTATGGTGTATTTTTCGATTATTTATATTCTGTGGGGCACTACCTACACGATGATGGATATTCCGTTCTGGTCGATGATACCCGCGGTTACCGATACTCCCAAGGACAGAGAGAATCTTTCGGTTGTCGGGCGCACCTGCGCGGGCGTCGGCTCGGCGCTGATACAGGTGGGAGCGCTTATGGCGGTAGGCTTTCTGGGCGGCGACAGCGAACGCAACGGCTTTAAACTTCTTGCATTGATCGTTGCTGTTATATTTATCATTGCGGAAATAATCTGCTGCTTAAAGGTGCGCGAGCAGAAGCTCGAAACGGTTAAGACTTCCTCGATCGGGCAGATGTTTAAGGCGCTGTTCACAAATGATCAGGCGCTTATTACGGTGCTTGCGATCCTGCTGGTGAACGGTTCTTTGTATCTTACCTCTAACCTCGTTATTTATTTCTTTAAATACGATGTCGGCGGCACCGGCTGGAAGGGTAACTATACGCTGTTTACCATGGTCGGAGGTATTTGCCAGATAATCGGTATGATGGTGGTTTATCCGCTGCTGCATAAAAAGCTCAGCAATACAACACTGTTTAAGATCGCGCTTACTATGGCTATTTCCGGTTATGGGCTGATCCTCGGCTTGTGCTTTGCGGGGCTTAGCTCGAATGTTGTTCTGCTGTGTGTTTGCGGAGCGCTGGTGTTCTTGGCAAACGGTATTCTCACTGTACTTACAACGGTGTTCCTCTCAAGCTCGGTGGACTATGGCGAGCTTAAAACGGGGCGGCGCGAGGAGAGCGTTATCTTCTCGATGCAGACCTTTGTTGTAAAGGCCGCTTCCGGTATCGCGGTATTCATCACGGGTATCGGGCTTGATCTCATAGGTCTGGTTGGCGATACCGAGGAAACGGGCGAGATAATCGCTCAGAGCGCGGAGACGATCCTGGGACTGAGGCTGCTGATGACGGTTTTGCCGATATTGGGATTGGCTGTGGCGTTTATATTCTTCGTGAAAAAGTTCACGCTTACCGACAAGCGCGTGATGGAGATAGCTGAAACGCTGAAGTCCAAAAAGGACGGAGATCCCCAAAAAACAGTACTCTCGGAGAAAGAGGGGGAGAGCAATGCTTAACTGGCAGGTATCCGTAAAAACCAAAGAGATAACAAAGACGCTTTCGGGGAACGAGGCGGTTCCCAAAAAAGGCACAATGAACGTTGTATGCAAGGTGCCGAGGGGGAAGCTGAGAAGCGTTAAGGCTGCGCTGGAGCTTTCGGTCGGCGACGGCGAGATGATCTTCATGAACGGTTATCAGACCTGGACCAACTGCCCGGAATACTCCAAAAACGACAAAATTCGCGGGCTCTTCGGCGTTCCCAAATTCCTTATCGAGAAATTCGGCTTTGACCGTTACGGGGATTATCATTTCGTGGATTATCCAAACAGGAGCGGCGTTTTGCACGGGATGTCGTGGTGTTATTTCCGCAAGGGGAACAGGTACAGACTTATCGCTTCTTTGGACGAAAAGCCGGGGTATACGCTGTTTAAATACGACTGCGAAAAGGGCGTTCTTATGATCGAACGCGACTGTAAGGGTGTTGGCTGTTACGGCGAATTCCACGCGTTTGATCTGTACTTTGCCGAGGGCAGCGAGAGCGAGGTGTTCGACGGGTGGTTTGAAGCGATGGGCGTTAGTTCCTCCGCAAAGCCGCTGTGCGGATATTCGAGCTGGTACAACCGCTATGAGGATATAAGCGAGCGCTCTATCGAGGAGGATCTTACGGGCTGTAAGACGCTGTTCTCGCGCGGCGATCTCTTTCAGATCGACGACGGCTGGGAGCCTGCGGTGGGCGACTGGCTGATTCCCGATGAGAATAAATTCCCGAACGGACTAAAGCCTCTTGCGGATAAGATACACGAGGCGGGGTTTATCGCGGGACTTTGGCTGGCGCCGTTTGTGTGCCGCGAAGGCTCGGCTCTCATGAAAGAACACCCCGACTGGCTGCTCAAGGTTGACGGCAAGCCGTGGAGCTGCGGCAGCAACTGGGGAGGGTTCTATTCTCTGGACATTGATAATCCCGCAGTCATGGACTATCTTCGAAAAGTATTCGACCGTGTTCTGAACGAATGGGGTTTTGATCTGGTAAAGCTGGATTTCCTTTACGGCGCGGCGCCGTTCGGCAACGAAAACGAGAGCCGCGCGGGACGGATGATACGCGCTATGGACTTTCTGCGCGAGGTTTGCGGGGATAAGCTGATCCTCGGCTGCGGCGTGCCTGTGATGCCGGCGTTCGGGAGAGTGGACTACTGCCGCGTGAGCTGCGACGTGGGGCTTGACTGGGACGACAAGCCGTATATGCGGCTGTTCCACCGAGAGAGGGTATCTACAAAGCAGGCGATCGAGAACACGCTGTTCCGCAGGCAGCTTAACGGGCGGGCGTATTTAAGCGACCCCGATGTGTTCTTCTTACGCGAGAACAATCTGCGGCTCTCAAACAATCAAAAAATGCTGCTGGCGTATGTGAACGCGCTGCTGGGGGGCGTGCTGCTGACCTCGGATAACCCGTCGGATTACAGCGACAGGCAAAAGGAGATATACCGCAGTTTGCTGCATCTCAAGACCGCGGAAAATGTTCGCGTGGATTGGGATAACCATTGTATCAGGTATGTTCTGGACGGGCAAAGGCGTAAATTAATTCTTCCCGACCAATGGTTCAAATAACAGAAATGCCCCGAGGCGGATGCTTCGGGGCGATTTTATTCTTTAGTATCGGTTCGTTTTCCGCAATGGGGGCAGACGTCTATATTCCACAGCTTTAAATGCAACAACCCGTTGCAGTGAGGACAGCGTACCTTCATTATCATCCAGACAATTGCGGCAATCTCCATGACTGCGGCAATGCCTATAAGGATCGGGTCGCGTCCGTTTACGGGATCGAGCGCAGTCTTGGAATGGAAGCCCTTATACCACACGAAAAAACCCGCAAACATAACTGCGTAGCCGATTATTCGGTTGATTTTAGGATTTTTCATTTGCACTTACCTTTTCGGCTTTCAGCTGCTTTTTGTTCTCGTACATTCTGCTGTCGGCAAGCCGCTCGGCTTCCTCGGGGTTATGAGCGGAACAGTCGTATTCCGCGCAGCCGTGCGCTATCGCAAGCGGAACGGGATGTTCTTCTTTATTGTATTCTTCTATAAGACTGCGGAATTTTTCCACGCCGCGGGTGTATTCTTTCCGGTATTCCTTATCGTCGAGGATCACGAAAAACTCGTCGCCGCCGACCCGGAAGCAATGCCCCTTTTCGCCGAAGCTCTCGCTGATTATGCGCGCGGCGGCTATTATGTGGCGGTCGCCCTCGGCGTGTCCGTAGGTGTCGTTTACTTTCTTCAGATAATTTACGTCTAAATGTATGAACAGGCACTTTCCCTTCTGGCGGGAGAGCAGGTCCTTTTCAAAATATGTGAACGCCGTGCGGTTGTTGATCCCCGTAAGCGTATCATACATGGCAAGACGCTGCATCATTTCCGTTTCGCGGCTCTTTATGTGCGCAAAGATCATCTGCTTGAATTCGTATACCGTGAAGATCCCCGAGAAAATCACCAGACCTATTCTCGTAACAAACGAGGCATCGTTGGAGCGCATCGCGTAATACCTCACCATGTCCGCAAGTCCCGCGAAGGAGATCACCGACAATGCGCTTATCAGATACGCCTGCTGGGAGCGGTCTATTTTTTTGTCGCGAATCGCTTTGATTATCAGGTACGCGACCACGGGAACGCCGATCAGTATGAGAAAATGTGATACCTTCAACATTCCGCCGTAATCGACAAAGCCCGCGGGGATTCCGATCAGTTGCGCCAGAAAGTTGAGGATGCTCAGCCCTATTCCGATATACACTGGCTTGCTTTTGAGATTCTGCGTGAACGAGGCTACAAACACCAGCACGGGTATCGGCAGCAGGCACATTACCGTATAATCGGATACGCGGAGTATCGCGGAGTTGCCCGAGATTATCTGGAATACGCGGGCGGAGCCGTTTGTCCAGAGGCTTAGCAGCATTATTATTACGCCGAGAGAGATGGTCTCCAGCATATCGCGCTGGAGTATGCTTTCGATAAGTCCGAATAAAAATATTATCGTTCCGAAGCCGAAGACGAGTATAAAGATTATCGTTTTGCCCGCGTTTTGCGTTATCGCGTCGGTCAGGTACGCGCCCGGATCGCGGAGCGTCATTCCCTCAAAGCCCGTCCATTTATTGGTGAAGAGGATCGTTCCCTCTATGCGGAGCGTTTCTTCGTCGGAGAATACGGGGAGCGCCACGGTATGGGTGTAGTCTCCGTAATTGCTTCCGTAATAGCCGCCGACGGTCGGGTGAAAATCATATATCAGCTTGTCATTCAAGTAAATCGAGAACAGAATGTTCCTGCTTACAAAACACAGGCTTTCTTTGCCGAGCTTGGAACCGTCGAGCGTATTTGTATACACGACCTCCGTGCCGGGCGGGTCGGGGATCCCGAAAAGGTCGGCGGGGGTTCCGTCTTTGTCGACCCAGCCGGAGCTGTAATCCTCCGCTTTATCGGGAAGCGTGCTTCCCAAAGGATCCATGCGGATCACAAATATCATCACGATAAGTCCTATCAGCAAAAAGCCTACCACCGTGACTGTTATCTTTTGTGCCTTGTCTAACATAGCCGATCCCTCTATCGTCTAAACATTTACTTTCCTTTATTATAGCGCATTTCTCAAGTTTTGTCAAGAAGATTTCATATATAATACTCGGTTGACAATTATTCTTAAAAATGTTATAATTCCAGTATAAAATAATGGCGGTGATAATTATGAAAAAACTGATTTTGGCTATTATGCTTTTGACGCTTTTGCTCACGGGCTGCGGGGCGCCTCGGTTTCCGTATGAGAGCGAAGCTGACGGCTCGGGGAACAGCTCTGGGGCGGGGTATTCTGCGGCGGAGGAGAATTCCGATGGCGGGATATCCGAGAAGCCCAATAACCCCGATTATTCCGAATGGGACGAGCTTGACGCGCGGGAGATCACCCTTGCCATGGGGCTGGGCTGGAATCTCGGAAATCAGCTGGAGGCTTCGATCGGCGGGGTGCCTTCGGAGACCGCTTGGGGGAATCCCGTGATCTCGGAGGAGCTGTTCAAAACTATCAAGCAGCAGGGGTTTTCGACCGTGAGAATACCGGTGTCGTATCTTAAAAAGATCGGCGAGGCTCCGGATTATAAGATCGACGAGGAGTGGCTGGACAGAATTCAGCAGGTGGTGGATCATTCTCTGGATCAGGGGCTTTACACCATTATCAATATTCACGGGGACGGGTATTATACCGTTGACGGGGCGTGGCTGCGCTGCGCCGAGAGCGATTTTGCACAGACAGAGATCAACGCTAAATTCGCGGCGGTCTGGGGGCAGATCGCGGAGCGCTTTAAGGACTATGACGAGCGGCTTATCTTCGAGTCGATGAACGAGGTTTTTGACAACACCTACGGAGTTCCCAACCCGCAATTCTACAAAAATCTGAACGCTTATAACCAGACCTTTGTCGACGCTGTAAGAAAGACGGGTTCCAACAACGCTAGGCGCTGGCTGCTGATACCTGGGTGGAATACCAATATCGAATACACTGCGGGGAATTACGGCTTTGAGATCCCAAACGACAGCCTTTGCGCTTCCGACGAAAACAGGCTGATGATCTCGGTGCATTACTACGATCCGTACAATTTCACGCTGGACGAGAATATGTCCACCGCCACCACGCAATGGGGCAAAAACGCTACTGCAAACTTCGACAGCTGGGGGCAGGAGGACTATGTCGACACTATGATGGGGAAGCTGCGCGAGGCGTTTGTCGACCGGGGATTCCCCGTTATCATCGGTGAGCTGGGGGTTCAGGACAAGAGCTTCGCCGTCGAGAACTTCGGCTATTTCAGGAACTATTGGACGGAATATGTGGTCCGCGCCGCCAAGCGAAACGGCTGCGTTCCTATCTACTGGGACAACGGCTGGAACGGCGAGCGAGGTTTTGGGATCATTGACCGAGCGACCTGCAATGTTACTCAGCCCGAACTTATTGAAGCCATGATGAGGGCTATTGATTCTCAATAATTATTCTCATAAAAAACCGCGCTAAGTTTAAGGAAGGTGCGATACAGAAGTATCGCACCTTTCGAGCGTTTGCCTTTGGAAATGTTCTGCGTGTGGAACGGAAAACCAAAGGCGGCTCGCCTTAGCGCGGTGATTGTTTTGGGATGTTTTGATTCTCTTATTCGGAGAACATGGGGGTGGAGAGATAGCGTTCGCCTGTGTCGGGGAGCAGGGCTACTATTATCTTGCCCTTGTTCTCGGGGCGCTTTGCGAGCTGGGTCGCGGCGAATACCGCAGCGCCGGAGGAAATTCCCACAAGAAGTCCCTCTTTTCTCGCGAGAGTTCTGCCTGTTTCAAACGCTTCCTCGTTCTCTACGGTGATGATCTCGTCGTAGATCTTGGTGTTGAGCGTTTCGGGGACAAAGCCCGCGCCTATTCCCTGGATCTTATGCGAACCGGGAGTTCCCTTGGACAATACCGGAGAACCCGCGGGTTCTACCGCAACTACCTTGACGTTGGGGTTTTTGCTCTTGAGATATTCTCCTACGCCGGAGACAGTTCCGCCCGTGCCTACGCCCGCTACGAAAATGTCAACCTTGCCGTCGGTGTCGTCCCAGATCTCGGGTCCGGTAGAGGCGATATGCGCCTTGGGATTCGCCTGATTGGTAAACTGGCTGGGGATAAAGCTGTTAGGGGTCTGCTCGGCAAGCTCTTCCGCCTTGGCTATCGCGCCCTTCATGCCCTTTGCGCCCTCGGTCAGCACCAGCTCGGCGCCGTAGGCCTTCAGCAGGTTGCGGCGCTCTACGCTCATCGTCTCGGGCATCGTGAGTATTATTCTATACCCGCGCGACGCCGCTACCGCGGCAAGTCCTATTCCCGTATTTCCCGAGGTCGGCTCGATTATCACCGCGCCGGGCTTCAGAACGCCCTTTGCCTCCGCGTCGTCTATCATCGCGCGCGCGATCCTGTCCTTGACGCTTCCCGCGGGGTTGAAATACTCGAGCTTCGCGTAGATCTCCGCGCCGAGATCGTTCTGCGCGTTGTAGTTTGTCAGCTTAAGCAGCGGCGTTCCTCCGATAAGATCGGTAATTCTTTCGTATACCTTCATAGCTGTTCTCCTTTATTCTTTTCTTATAAATTAACATCAGGAACCCGTTTTTCGGACAAAACCGTCAATTCCTATATGTATTATAGGTATTATAACATTATTTTTCCGATTTGTCAAGGGGGTTTTTGAAATTTTCTGAAAAAATTATCGTCGGGTGGCGGACATTTGACTTTTTGGGCTTATTATGATAGAATATTCTTAATACAAAGGAGATGATGAATTGGTTTGCAGTATCAGAAAGTGGAGAACGTCGGACGCCGGCGATCTGGCGGCGGCGCTGTCCAACAAGAAGGTTCTGGATAACCTAAGAGACGGGCTGCCGTTTCCGTACACCGAAAAGGACGGGTCGGATTACATCGGGGCTATGCTCTCGGCAGATGAGAACGACACATTTGCTTTTGCCGTTACCGTCGACGACAGGGCAATCGGCAGCATTACCGTTCTCCGTAAAGATAATATTCACAGGCGGACTGCGGAGCTTGGCTATTATATCGCCGAGGAATACTGGGGCAGGGGCATTATGACCGAGGCGGTAAGGCAGATCTGCGAATATGTTTTCGATAACAGCGATATTGTCCGTATTTACGCGGAGCCGTTTGCGTTTAACACCGCTTCCTGCCGAGTTCTCGAAAAGGCGGGGTTTCGGTTTGAGGGAGTTCTCAAAAGCAACGCGGTCAAGAATGGGGAGATCGTTGATATGAAAATGTATGCGTTGGTAAGATAGGAGATGTTAAAATGAACGTACAGGAATTGATCAAAGAGGCGCAGGCGCTCCAGGGAGAGCTTGCCGAGATCAGGCGGGAGCTTCATCGGCACCCGGAGGTGGGGTTCGATCTGCCGTATACAAAAGCATTCGTAAAGCGGAAGCTCGAGGAATTCGGGTATCAGCCCGTTGAGCTTGGCAGGGCGGGGGTTATTGCTCTCGCGGGAGGAAAAACGCCCGGCAAGACCGTTCTGCTGCGCGCGGATATGGACGCGCTGCCTGTTCACGAGGAAGCGGAGGTGGATTACCGCAGTCTGAACGACGGGAAAATGCACGGATGCGGACACGATATGCACACCGCGATGCTGCTGGGCGCGGCTAAGCTGCTTAAAATCCACGAGGACGAGATACAAGGCACGGTGAAGCTGGAGTTTCAGCCTGCCGAGGAGATCTTTCAGGGTTCGCCGGATATGCTTAAGGCGGGACTGCTCGACGATCCTCATGTGGACGCTGCCGTGATGATCCATGTTACCGCGGGAATGCCGCTGCCGTCGGGGACTGTCATGGTGTCGGGCGGGGGCATTTCCTCTACCTCCTGCGAGCAATATCACATTACCGTAAAAGGCAAGGGCGGGCATGGCTCTACTCCGCATGAGGCTATCGACCCCATCACTGCCGCGGCGCATATTCACATTGCGTTGCAGGAGATAAACAGCCGCGAGCTGGACGGAAATGAGTTCGGCATATTCACCACGGGACGGCTTGAGGCGGGGAAGACATCGAACGTTATTCCCGATACCGCGGAAATGTGGGGAACTATACGCACGACCGATCCCGAGAACAAGGTGGGTTCTATGATAAAAACGCGTATGACGCAGATATGCGAGGGGATAGGCGCGGCGTTTCGCTGTGAGACGACTGTCGAGTTTTATGATTACTGCCCGTGTATGGTGATCGAGCCGGAGCTTGCCGCCGATACTCTCGGATACATGAAGGAGCTGTTCGGGGAGAGCGCTGTTGATCTGTCGGTGGTCTCGGGCGGAAAAGCGGGCGGCGGAAGCGAGGATTTTGCTTTTGTCAGCCACAAAGTTCCTACTGTAAGTATGTTCCTGACGGCGGGAAGCTCAAGCGACGGTTATCTGTTCGGGCAGCACCATCCGAAGGTGAGATTTGACGATTCGGTGTTATATCGCGGAAGCGCGGCGTATTTCTATGCGGCTATTAATTGGCTGAAAGACCGGCGATAAACCCTCATCTTCGTTGTCAGTAGCAGGCTAGCCGTTGCACGGCTTCCTAGAATCTGAGGGCTTCTCGCCGGTCTTTTTTACGGGCTTATTATGCGATATTCTTAAAATCGGAGGGGATCTTATGAGAAGAAAGGACAGAGAGGTTTGCGATTCCTCTAAGATCGAGGAGATCATCGGGCGCTGCGGCTGCTGCAGGATAGGCTTTAACGACGGCGGAGAGGTTTATATCGTTCCGATGAGCTTTGGATTTGCGGCGGACGGCGGGCGTTTTACCTTTTATTTTCACGGGGCAAAAGAGGGCAGAAAAATTGATCTTATCGGCAAGGCTCCGAATGTCGGGTTTGAGATGGATACGGGGGCGGAGGTCTACTGTCACAAGGATCCCGAGGTCGCGTGCGGATATACCGCGCGTTTTCAAAGCGTTATCGGAAACGGCGTTGTGAGTATGGTTTCCGATAGCGAGGAAAAGATAAAGGGGCTTTCGCTTATCATGGAACACAATACCGGAAAGCGGGATTGGCATTTCGACGAGAAAATGGCGGATTCGGTTTCCGTATTCAAGCTGGAGGTCACCAAGCTCAGCTGCAAGGAGCACTTGTAAACCGCAACTATGGGATCGGAGCTTTGAAATACGCGGGGGGAATATTCCTCGAAAAACTGAAATAGATTACAATTACGGTCTTGTTCAGTTTTTCCGATTCGCGCATATAATTTTATAAAAAAACCGGGCGTTTTCGGAAATTTGTTGACATTTATGTGAAAATGTATTATAATAGAGAAGAAAGCAGACAAAAGGAGGCGGATTGCCTTTGAATATTATTATCATCGGCTGCGGCAAGGTCGGGGAGGCTCTGGCGGAACAGCTTAACGAGCAGGGAAACAACATTACCGTTATCGACACGGACGCGAAAAAGATAAACGCTGTGACCTCGAAATGGGATGTTATGGGCGTGAACGGCAACGGCGCTACGCATCTTGTTCAACAGGAAGCGGGGATCGCGGGCGCGGACCTTATGATCGCGGTCACCGGCTCGGATGAGCTGAATCTGTTGTGCTGTCTTATTGCGAAAAAAGCGGGTAACTGCAAGACTATCGCGAGAGTGAGAAGTCCTCAGTACAGCAGCGAGGCTCCCTTTTTAAAGGACGAGCTGGGGCTTGCTATGGTCATCAACCCCGAGCAGGAGGCGGCGGAGGAGATCGCGCGCGTGCTGCGGTTCCCGTCGGCGATAAATATCGATACGTTCTGCAGGGGCAGAGTGGAGCTTATCAAGCTCAAGGTTCCGGAAGGCTCGCCGCTTGTGGGCGTGGCTGTAAAGGAGCTTTCGTCGAAGCTCGGCTGCGACGTTCTGGTGTGCACCGTTGAGCGCGGCGACGAGGCGTACATAGTCAACGGTAACACGGTGTTTGAGGAGCGCGACGTTATCTCGATCATCGCTTCTCCGAACAATGTTACGGATTTCTTCAAAAAAATCAATTACAAGTCGAAGTCGGTAAGAGACGCTATGATCGTCGGCGGCGGAGAGATCGGGCATTATCTGTGCGATATTCTCGTGAACAACGGCGTTTCGGTGAAATTAATCGAAAAGGACCCGCAGAGAAGCGACGAGCTTTGCGCTCTGTGGGGAAGCAGCGTTACGGTAATCAACGGCGACGCTTCGGATCAGGAGGTCCTTCTCGAGGAGGGACTGGCGCAGGCGGGAGCGTTTGTGGCGCTTACCAATCTCGACGAGGAAAACATTCTGCTGTCGCTTTTCG
>JAFLUD010000023.1 GCA_022508965.1 Oscillospiraceae bacterium | reverse complement strand
ATTTGCTCCGCGCGTATCGGGCAATTATACCATATCCTGCGGATATGGTATAATAAGAACAACATATAACCGTACAGCCGAAAGGAATTATTATGAAAAACAAAATTACCGTAAATACGCAAAGCAGCATCCGCATTGGATCGGAAAAGATCATATATTTTGATCCGTTTAAGATATCTTCGGCGGCAAATGACGCCGATATTATCTTCATCACCCACGAGCATTACGATCATTTCTCGCCCGAGGATATTGAAAAGGTTCAAAAATCGGATACCATCTTCGTTGCTCCCAAAAGCATGGAGGCCGCATTGAAAAAGCACGGATATTCCAACCTCACACTTCTTGCGCCCGGAGAAAAGACCGCCGTGCAGGATATTCCGGTGGAAGCGATCCCTGCCTATAATCTTATGAAGCCGTTCCACATGAAGAAAAACGGCTGGCTTGGCTATGTCATTACCGTTGAGGGGCAGCGCATTTACGTTGCCGGAGACACGGACGCCACACCGGAAGCACAGGCTGTTTCGTGTGATATTGCCCTGATCCCGATCGGGGGCACCTTCACAATGAACCCCGGCAAAGCCGCCACCTTTATCAATGAACTGCGCCCCAAAACGGTTATCCCCACTCATTATGGAACAATTGTCGGAAGCGCCGATGACGGCGAAGCCTTCCGGAAGCTGGTGCAGCCCGAGATCGAGGTTGTTATTAAATTGAATTGAGAAATTCAAGCACGATTTTTGCTGCAAAATTTCAAAAAAGTCCCTTTGACAACAGCGGGACTTTTTCAATATTAAGAATCGCAGATTTTAAGAATTTCTGGAGGTCATTCGCGTATGGAACGAAAAGAGTTCGCGGTAGGCGGAAAGACGGCGACGCTGTATCTTAGCGGAATGAGCGGGCGTCCGTTGGTGGTGTTCAATAACTATTCCGAAAACGGCGACGCGGTCGTGAAAGCGCTAAGCGAGATAAATTGCCCGGAATTTGATCTCCTGTGCGCCGGAAATCTCAATTGGGATCATGACCTGTCGCCGTGGGAATGCTCCGCGCTGACAAAGAACGACCCGCCGTTTACGGGCGGCGCGGACGGGTATCTCGAACTTCTGATCAGCGAAATACTCCCAACAGCAAAAGCGGAGTTAAGGGAACCGCCCTCGCATACCTGCATTGCGGGCTATTCGCTGGCGGGACTGTTTGCGCTGTACGCGATGTATCGGTGCGATGTGTTTGATTGCGCGGCGAGTATGTCCGGCTCGCTCTGGTTTCCGGGGTTCAGGGAGTTTGTTTTTGAGAACACCATGCGGCGCGTACCGGAAAAGCTGTATCTTTCTCTCGGCGACAAGGAATCCAAAACCAAACACCCGATCTTAAAAACGGTAGGGGAAAACACGGAGCTGATCGCAAAGCATTACAAAAATCTCGGAATTGATCTTTCGTTTGAACTGAATCCGGGAAATCATTTCAAGGACGCAGATATCCGCACGGCAAAGGGGATCATGGCAATCGTTTGATCCAAGATCATATTCTCATACTTGACTTTATTCTGCAAAAAGTGTATAATTAAATTGCCGGATAATTGCAGGGAGGTGTAAGCAATTGACTTCAAGTGCGATCGTATTTATAGACAGCGAAATCGGAATAGAAAACAAGAAGATCATGGATCTCGGAGCTGTTCTTGAAAACAGCGATGAGTTTCATTCTGCCTCCATTAAGGAATTTCACGGCTTCATTTCCGATGCGGAATTTGTTTGTGGACATAATATAATTCATCACGACTTGAAGTATATTCTTCCCGCGCTCCCGGCAGATTATAACGCGAAATATATTGACACCTTGTATCTTTCGCCGCTGCTGTTCCCCGAGAGACCGTATCACAAGTTGTTGAAGGACGACAAGCTGCTTTCGGATGAGCTGAACAATCCTCTAAACGATTCGAAAAAAGCGCAAAAATTATTTCATGATGAAGTAAATGTTTTTTTGGAACTTGATGAACGCGTTAAAGAAATTTATTTTTTCTTGCTGAATTCGGTTGAGGAATTCAGCGGATTTTTTGATTACCTGGAATACAAATCGGATACGGAGAATATTGCGGAACTGATTCGAGAGGTTTACCGCGGAAAGATATGTGAAAACGCCGAGCTAGAGTCTTTTGTTGCTCAAAAGCCGATGGAACTCGCGTATTCACTTGCGCTAATCGGAACAGAGGATTATCATTCGGTAACGCCGGCGTGGCTGACATATAATTTCCCTGCCATTGAAAACATAATTAAACTGCTGTGCAACACGCCTTGTAAGCAGGGCTGCAAATATTGCAGTTCAACGCTTGACATTCACAAAAAACTGAAGGAATTTTTCGGTTACAATGAATTCCGCGAATATAACGGCGAGCCGCTTCAGGAAATGGCGGCACAGGCGGCGGTTGACGGAAAATCATTGCTTGCTGTTTTTCCGACGGGCGGCGGAAAATCCATAACCTTTCAGCTGCCCGCTCTTATGGCTGGACAGACGGAGCACGGGCTAACCGTCGTAATATCTCCGCTGCAATCTCTGATGAAAGATCAGGTTGACAATCTCGATGAAAAAGGGTT
Organism: Oscillospiraceae bacterium; assembly: GCA_022508965.1. Lineage (GTDB taxonomy): Bacteria > Bacillota > Clostridia > Oscillospirales > Ruminococcaceae > CAG-115. The sequence goes on along the minus strand of JAFLUD010000023.1, from coordinate 20,397 downwards.
GGTAGACGCAGTTACGGTAAACGGACTGCTGAGTCCGGTTGAGCGCTCAGAGGCATTGGAGCGCGTTTCCAATGGACTTGCGACGATCATTTACATATCTCCCGAGCAGCTGCGCTCCCGCACGATAGAAAAGCTGCTGCTTTCACGAAATGTTGTACGCTTTGTTATTGACGAGGCGCATTGCTTTTCCGCGTGGGGGCAAGATTTTCGAGTGGATTATCTGTATATCGGAGAATTCATCCGCAGTTATCAAGAGAAAAAGTCTATGACAAGACCCATCCCCGTTTCCTGCTTTACGGCGACCGCGAAGCAGAAGGTAATAAGCGATATCCGTGATTATTTCAAGGAAAATCTGGGTCTTGATTTGGAGCTTTTCGCGTCATCCGCGGAACGTAAAAATCTGCGCTATAACGTTCTATATAAGGAGACCGAGGATGAAAAATACAACACCCTGCGTTCGCTTATCGAGCAGAAAAACTGTCCGACGATCGTTTACGCTTCAAGAACTAAGAGAACGCGTGAGCTTGCGGAAAAATTAACGCAGGACGGGTTTCGCGCGCTTCCTTACAACGGCAAGATGGAAAGCTCCGAAAAAATCGAAAATCAGGAAGCGTTTATGAACAACGAGGTCAAAATAATCGTTGCCACCTCCGCGTTTGGAATGGGAGTTGATAAAAGGGACGTCGGACTGGTTGTCCATTACGATATTTCGGATTCTCTGGAGAATTACGTTCAGGAGGCCGGAAGGGCGGGGCGTGATCCGTCCATGCAGGCAGATTGCTATGTGCTGTTTAATAACTCCGACCTTGACAAGCATTTTATTCTCCTAAACCAGACAAAGGTCAGTATCGGTGAAATACAACAGGTCTGGACTGCGATGAAGAATATGACGAAGAACCGTCCGACCGTGTGCTGTTCGGCTCTTGAACTCGCAAGAGAAGCAGGATGGCAGTATGAAGAGAACAAGAACGAAATGGAAACGCGTGTCAAAACCTGCATTGCGGCGCTTGAGAATGCCGGCTATGTCAAGCGAGGGCATAACGTTCCGCGCGTTTACGCAAATAGTATTCTCGCGAAAAATATGGAGGAAGCGAGCAATAAGATAAGGAGTTCCACGCTGTTTTCCGACAAGCAGAAAACCTATTCCATACGGATCGTAAAGTCTTTGATCTCCAGCCGCAGCCATGCAAAAGCAGATAACGGCGACGCCGAATCTCGTGTAGATTATCTTGCAGACACTCTCGGTATTGAGAAAAGAGATGTTATCGACTGCGTAAATCTGATGCGCCAGATAGGGCTTCTCGCGGATATGACGGATATGTCAGCTTATATTTTCAAGAACGACAGGGAAAACACCGCCGTAAATAAGCTCGAGCAATTCGCGAAGCTGGAGAGTTTTATTTTAAACAAACTCGAGGATGGCGAGAACGACTATAATCTCAAACAGCTGAATGAAGCCGCCCAAGGAAACGGGATCAAATTCTCTACCGTAAGAAGGATAAATACGATATTGTATTTTCTGACGATAAGGGAATATATCACAAAAGAAAATCACGGCGAAAATAATCTTACAATAAGCCTTAAGGATTCTCCTTCGAAGCTGAAAAAAAGAAGCGATAAGCGTTATGAGCTCTCCAAATTTATAGTGAACTATTTGTATGAAAAGGCATACAGTATTGAGAATAACGACACCTTCAAAAATAAATCGCTTGTGCAGTTCTCGTTGGTCGAGCTGTATACGGAGTACCTTGCGGAGCCTAAAATGGACGCGTCGCTGAATGAGATATCGCTGACCGATGTCGAGGAAGCGCTGTTGTATCTCTCCAAAATCGAGTGTATGACTTTGGAGGGCGGATTCCTTGTGCTTTATAATGGTCTGGAGCTAAAACGTCTTATTCTCGATAATAAGATCCGCTACAAAAAAGAGGACTATCAAACGCTGAGCGAATATTACAAACAGAAGATCCAGCAGATACATATTGTCGGGGAATACGCAAACCTCATGGTTCGGGACTACGGCTCGGCTTTGCAGTTTGTCCAGGATTATTTTCAGCTTGACTTCAAGAAATTCATCGCGAAATATTTCAAAGGCGAACGCGCAATCGAAATAGAACGCAACATCACTCCCGAAAAATATCATCAGCTGGTGGGCGAGCTTTCGGATGCTCAAAAGGCGATAATCAATGACGATCAATCGAAATATATCGTTGTGGCGGCGGGCCCCGGGAGCGGAAAAACGCGTGTTCTCGTGCATAAGCTGGCATCGCTTTTGCTGCTTGAGGACGTAAAGCACGAGCAGCTTTTGATGCTGACTTTCTCCCGTGCCGCGGCAACGGAATTTAAAAAGCGCCTTATGAGTATTATCGGAAACGCCGCGAATTTCGTTGAAATAAAGACCTTTCACTCCTATTGCTTCGATCTTCTCGGAAAAATCGGAAGCCTCGAAAGCGCGGACAATGTTGTTAAGAACGCCGCCGAAATGATCGAAAACGGCGAGGTCGAGCCTGGACGCATCGCGAAATCCGTGATCGTGGTCGACGAAGCTCAGGATATGGACAAAGACGAGTATGCCCTGATCCGCGCACTTATGCGGTATAATGAGACCGTTCGAGTAATTGCCGTCGGCGACGACGATCAGAACATTTATGAATTCCGCGGTTCGAGTCCCAGGTATATGCGGTCGCTTATTACCGAGCTTGGAGCGGTTCAGTATGAACTCATCGACAACTACCGCAGCCGAGGAAATGTCGTGGCGCTCGCAAATGAATTCGCAACAACAATTTCCGAACGAATGAAAACTGTTCCTATTAAAGCTGTTAATGCCGAAAACGGCACCGTGAAAATAATCCGTCACGCGAGCCAAAATCTTGAAGAACCTGTCGTTCAAAACATCATTGAAAGCTACCAAGACGGAAAATCATGTGTGTTGACCACGACAAATGACGAAGCTCTGCGCGTAACCGGCTTGCTTAACAAGCGCGGGATCCGTGCAAAGCTGATACAATCCCTTGACGGATTTCGTTTGTATAATCTGGCGGAGATCCGATTTTTCCTCAAAAAAATAGACTCTCGTTTGCAAACGTCGGTGATAAGCGATGAGATTTGGGAATACGCTAAAAACGAGCTTAAAAGAGCTTACAGCGACAGCTCGTGTTTTGAGACCTGCCTGAATATGATCTCGGATTTTGAGAGCACCAACAGCTATTCCAAATACCGCTCCGATCTTGAGGAATTTATCAAGGAATCGCAGTACGAGGATTTTTATTCCGACGAATTGGAAACCGTTTATGTTTCCACGATCCATAAATCCAAAGGCCGCGAGTTTGACAACGTTTATATGCTTCTGAACAATGTCCGGGTAAACGATGACGCTGAACGCCGCAAGATTTATGTGGGAATGACGCGCGCGAAAAACAATTTGTATATCCATTGCAGCAGCGGAATATTTGAAAAATATAATATACCCGGCGTTGAGAATATCGAAGATCAAAAGGCGTATCCCGAACCTGATGATATAGCATTGCAGCTGACACACAGGGATGTCGTTCTGAGCTTTTTCAAGGGCAAAAAAGCGCAGACATTTAAGCTGCACAGCGGAAAAGAGCTTGCCGTGGACGGCGTTTATCTCACCGCAGAGCTTGACGGGAAAACAGTGCGCGTCGCCAAACTATCCAAAGCCTGCGCCGAATTATTTGAGAACCTTAAAACAAAGGGATATTCTCCGAGCGGGGCAGAGGTGAGGTTTGTCGTCGCATGGAAAGACCCGGGGGGAGCTTCTGCCTTGGGGGCGGCTTCTGCCAAGTACGGGAATGTCGAAACGCCCGTGCTGCTAGCGAATGTGTTCTTTAAAAAGAACTGATTACAAAGCCGGCTGTTAGCATCTCCCAAAATTCTACTTGACAATTCCCCCAAATTTTGTTATAATAACAGTATAGCAAAGTATTCGGAACAAATCCTCTCGGAGCCGGCTTCTTGGAGCAATTCAGAGGGGATTATAATAAAAAGAAGGGAATGGTCATTGTGGAAAAGATCACTTATTCAGCAGACGACGCTCTGAAAATGCTTGTTGAGGGCAATCAGAAGTATGTAGCGTCGAGAACCGCGTCGGTTGACGCGTCGGAGGAGATTTTGAAGACGAGCGCGAAGGGACAGACGCCGTATGCGATCGTTATCACCTGTTCCGATTCGAGAGTAATTCCCGAGGCGATTTTTTCTGCGGGGATCGGAGGCATATTTGTCATCCGCGTTGCAGGAAACGTAATTGATTCGCACCAGCTCGGCAGTATCGAGTATGCTTCGGGTCATCTGGGAACCAGGCTTATCGTAGTGCTCGGTCACGATCATTGCGGAGCAGTCGGCGCAGCGCTTTCCAGCGATCCCGACGGTTATGTAAAGAGCATCACCGATGAGATCAAGAAGGCTATCGGCAGTGAAAAGGACGAGCTGAAGGCTTGCTGCCTGAATGTCAAGAACAGCTGCAGCGTTATCGAAAACGCCCTGAAGATCAAGCCCGGTGAGGACAACAACGGCTTGAAGGTCGTAGGCGCGGTATATCATCTGGACACTGGTGTTGCGGAGTTCCTGTAATCGGATTTTAAGTTAATAAGAATCACCTGTCGATTCTCAAACCAAAGCGGTTTGGTTGTCGGCAGGTGATTTTTTGTGCGGTGTTGCCTTATTCTCCGAACCCGATCTCTTTAATCGAGAACATCCCCTCGCCGCCGAATACAAGGTATATCGGATAAACTCCGTCGGGCAGGGAAATGGCGTCGGAGACGTTCGTCCAGCTGTCGCAGGGGAATAAGTCAAGCTCCGCGATCGGGGCGCTTTGCAAGTCCGTATAGACCTTGAAGCTGCCATTGCCGTTCCCTTTAAAGACAAGAGAAACGGATTTTGCGGCGGAGAATTCAAAATACTTAAAGCCTATCATGGTTTTGTCGGAAATTTCGCCGATGAATCGCTCGCCGTCCGCGTCGGTAACGTTAGGGAAGCTGTCTTTGAAGATCTTGTTGGAACCGTGCGGCATTTTGCCGTTGGTGATGTTGCAGGCGATCACGGCGGGGTAGTTCCCGCGGGCTTTCAGCGCGCCGTTGTTAAGACCGCAGGAGGTGATCTCCGCCTGCTTTATGCTGCCGTCGGGAGCAATGCTGATCTTCTCCGCGCACGCCTGCCTGCTGTAATCGGATTTGTGGGTAAGCCGATGATAAAAAACGTACCACTGCCCGCCGATCTCGATAATGCTGCCGTGCGTAGTTCCCGTCATATTTAGCTTGTCGGCGTCGGTCCTGCCGTTTAAGCCCACGTCTCCGTTTGAAACGATCGTTCCGCCGAAAATGAAATCTCTGTCGGGGAATTTGCTCGTCGCATAGCAAAGCTCGTGGTTTTGCTGAGAGGAATATACAAAATAGTAGGTGTCGCCGACCTTTCTCATCGAGCTTCCCTCGAAGAACGGATGCTCCTCAAAGCTCGTGCCGTCGGTCTCGTAGGGAATAATGTGCCTTGGCTCTTCCTTTACTGTGAGCATATCCTCCTCGAGCACCGCCATAACGGCTCCGTTTACGTTGTCGGCAGTGGAGAGAATCTCCTCGCGGTTTTTATTAAAGCGTTCCATAACGGCTTTCAGCTTGCTTTCGTCTTTGCTGAGAATCTCGTTGCTTTCTCCTTGATACTGAGTTCCGTAATAAATTCTGATAACGCCGTTGTCGTTGATGACCGCGGGGTCGAAGCAGACGTATTTCTTCATAGGGGAACCGTCCCTCCAACGTACTACCCCGAGATACTCATATTTTCCGGCAGGGGAATCGCACACCGCGACGCTTATAGGTCCGAAATAGCCTCCGACGCCGTAATCCCCGGACATACAGTAGTAAAGGTAGTATTTCCCGTCGTTTCCTCTTACGACGTCGGGGGCGTACATATACGGGCGTTCATTGTAGTCGGGATCCTGCTTGGCGCGGTAGATTACTCCCTCGCAGCGCCAATCCGACAGATCGTCTACGGGCGCGGAATAAACGGTATAATCCCCCATGCAGAACGTCCTGCCGCCCTCCAGGTCATGCGAGCCGTAAAGATACACCCTGTCCCCGAAAATATGCGGCTCTCCGTCGGGAATATACTCGTCAAGTGGCAAAAACGGATTGAAAACCTGTTTTTTCATAATGCAAACTCCTTACTCGGTATCAAGCATCGCTTCGATATCCTTAGATCCCGCGAAAAACGCGTCCACGATCGCCGGATCGAAATGCGTGCCCGATTCCTCTCTTATTATGGAATACGCCTTTTCAAGAGGCATAGCGCTTTTATAACAGCGCTTTGAGGTCAGCGCGTCGAAAACGTCCGCCACTGCCATTATCCTCGCGCAAAGCGGGATATCCTCGCCGCTTATACCGTAAGGATAACCCTTGCCGTTCCACCATTCGTGGTGATACGCCGCCATCTGCATTGCCATGTCCAGATATTCCGAATCGCCAAGCTCAGACTTTGCGTAGGTAAGCAGCTTTTCTCCCGCGAGAGTATGCGTTTTCATTATCGCGAATTCCTCGTCGGTAAGCCGCCCGGGCTTGTTGAGAACCGCGTCGGGGATATGTATTTTTCCGATATCGTGAAGCGGCGCCGATATCGCCATGTCCGACATATATCTGTCGGTGAGAATATCCGTGTACACGCCCTTCTTCTTAAGCTCCCTCGAGATAACCTCGACATATTTCGCGGTGCGCTTGATGTGACCGCCCGTGTTGTCGTCGCGGTTTTCAACGACTTCAGCCATGAATGTGATCATGCCCGACTGCATACCCGAGAGCCGTTCGTGATAGAACGAGCGCTTGTTTCCCTGCATTATCATCACGATGATCGTTACCGACATGACAAACGCCGCAAGGCTCGCGATGCCAATAAATGAAACCACCTCCGGCTCGTAAGAAACGGGGGTTTGAACATCTCCGCCGTTAGTCACCACACTCATAACACCCGCGTTTACAAACAGCATCATCACGATACCGACTATCCAGAGCAAGCCTCTTTCCGACACCCTGAGACTTCTGTTCTTCAAATTCTCATGGAACCAGACGCGCCATTTGCGTCCTTTGAAATAAAACAGAAGAAGCAGCAATGCCAATACCGTGTATACCGCCAGCTGATAGACCGTCGTCCATGTTTCCGAAAGGGAAAGCAAAAACGGCGGCACAAGGATTATCGGGACAAACAGTCCGTTGATAATTCCCAAAAACGGTATAGTCAGCAGCAGCCCGAACAGCCTGCGCTTTTCTCTCGCAAGACAGATGTATATTCCCAGCGAAACTATGACCGTCAATGACGCCGCGTCCTTTCCGAAAATAATGAACACCGCGGCAATTATCGGAAAGCAGACCGCGTAAAAGATATGCCGCTTTTTCGGCTCCATGTCCGGTTCCAGAAACACATATTTTTTTATCAGGAAACCGACGGATATGATGAGAACTGTCTCGAATATCCCCATAATTACATTAACCATACCAATGAATCCTCCTTGCTTCGGGATCTGAATATACACTTAAATTATAACAGTTTTTCCGCGGAATGTCAATCCGCCGCACAGCTTTCATTGCCGAATTTCGCCGCATAAAATGTATTTTGTAGACAAATCCTCGCTCCTGTGAGAAGTTTGAAAAAGAATTTCCGCAATAGACGTAAAAGGTATTGACAAACGAGGAAAAATGTGAGATAATTAGAATAGACTGCTATGGCTATACGGCAGAGCAAAGATCACCTCCAATGAAGGGAATGAACATAATGCAAGATAAATTAAAGTTATTGCACGAATATCTTACCGCAATAACCAAAGTATCAAGCGAAGAAGAGCTTGACCGCTTAGCGGAGGGCTATAATAATAGATTCGAGGAAAACCGCGGAGAGGTGATCTATCAGTTGGTTCAGGACGCGCAGATGCTCGGCAGGGAGATCTTACTGCTTAAGGCGAACGGCGCGGACGCAGCCAGAAGCAGAAAGCTCGCCGCGCTCACTCCCGAAGAGCGGAACGAGCTTGCCGAGGTAGAGCGCATCATCGACCAGAACCTTTTTGGATATCATTTCCAGCCGATAGTAAGCACGGTAGACGGAAGCATATATTCTTATGAAGCGCTTATGCGTCCGAAAAGCGAAATGGGGCTGGTTCCTTTTCATATCCTGAAATACGCGGTGCTGACGGGAAGACTTACCGACATAGAGCGTGCCACGTTCCTCAACGTAATGAACATTGTCGATAACAACAAGGATAAGATCAAGGACAGAAAAGTCTTTATCAACAGTATTCCCAAAACAAAGCTCAGCAACGAGGATTACAAGCGGCTGAGCGAGCTGTTCATAAATAACTCGGATACGGTAGTCGTAGAGCTTACCGAGGGAGCTGAGCTTGACGAGGCGGAGCTTGACAATATGCAGGATCGCCTGCACAATATGGATATAAAGATAGCCATTGACGATTACGGAACGGGCTATTCCAACGTACATAATCTGCTCAGATACAATCCCGACTATGTAAAGATCGACCGCGCGCTTCTCACGGGGATCCAGGACAATCCCAAAAAGCGTCATTTCGTGCGCGAGATAATCGAGTTCTGCCACGCAAACGGCATCATAGCGCTTGCCGAGGGCATCGAGACCTCCGAGGAGCTGCGCGCCGTAATATTGATGGGAGCGGATCTGATACAGGGCTTCTATACCGCAAGACCGTCGGCGGAGATCGTCGATTCGATCCCGTACGATATTCGCCAGGAAATAAAGGTGTATCAGCAGGAACGCCAGGACGGAAGAAACCAGCAGGTATACGTTGCCGAAGCGGGCGAGCGCGTATTGCTTGACAAGCTCGTTATGGCGGGATATACTTGCTTGCTTGTGGGAAAAGACAAGGTCGAGGGCGCCGAGATCACGGTTGTCGGCTCGCCGTCGCTCGATACGGATATAGGTATACGCATCGACAGGACCTTCAAGGGCGTTATTACGCTTGAGAACGCGCATCTGTCGAATTTGAAGAACCGCCCGTGCATCGAGCTCGGCGAGATCAGCGACGTTACTCTTCGCGTTTTGGGTGAGAACAAGCTGGATAAAGGCGGAATACGCGTTCCCGAGGGTGCGAAGCTGACGCTTGAGGGCGACGGAAAGATCGAAATAAACACCGAGGCTCCCGAATATTACGGAATAGGAAACGAGATATCGGCGGCGCACGGCGAGATTGCGTTCAGACATTCCGGCATAGTAGCTATAAACGCAAAGGGAAAGACAGGCGTCTGCATCGGATCGGGACGCGGCGGAAACATATCGCTGAGCCAGGGAATGTACGTTTTGAATATCAGCGGAAGAAACGGTGTGGCAATAGGCTCGCTTCATTCCGACTGCAAGGTAGACGTAAGCAACTGCTCGCTTGACGCCAATATTTCGCTGATGTACGGCGCCGCGATAGGCTCCATGAACGGCAGCGCCGACGTACATATATGGAGTTCCTCAACAAAGCTATTTATGATGGGCGAGGAGCTTTCGGCATTGGGAACGCTCAACGGCGAAAACGCAAAGGTCCTCATAAACGACGCGCACGTTATAATCAATACGAGAGGCGCGCGCTGCACCTGCGTAGGGTCGCTTGATAAGAACACCGATTTCAGGGTGGAAAAAGCGTCGTTCCGTGCCGCGGTCGGCGGAGAAAAATCGCTGCCCTTCGGCGGAATTTCCGGAGAAACCAAGGTGACGTTCGTTCACGCGGATATAACCGCCCAGATGGACACAAACGTCGACGTGGAAAAATACATAACCGCAGAAAACGTCAATATTACGGGAGGAAGAGTCAGCTTTTCCAACTACGGCCGCGAGCTGGATCTGAAAATACCCAATCAAGAATCCGATCCTTAAATAAACAACAAACAACCGCTCCCAACAGGGAGCGGTTGTTTTATTTGCCGTTTTTAACTTTTTCCGTCCATTCGGAAACTATCCTCGAGCATTCCTCGATATTGCTTTCCTCCACGGACGCCTTCATTCTTTCAAAGTAATCCTTTTCGATCCCGCTGAAGCTGTGATGCGACATCTGGCTTACGACCCCGTCGATCTCAAGTATATCGAAATTATCGATAGCGCTTTGCAGACTGCCCAGCATACCGAGAATTATTTTGGAACCGCTGTCCGGGTCCATAAGCGCCTTGCCCCAGTCGTCGACAATGTTAAGACAGCCCGCCATGTCGCTTTGCGCGGCGGAATTTTTGAGCTTCCCGAAGAATTCCTCGTTCTCGTCGGAATACTTGAACTTCGACATTTCCTCGATGACCTCGTCGATCTGCAGGGTATCGAAGTTGTCAAGCGCATCGCGCATATGTTCGAGCATACTTAAAATATCCTCGAATTCCGCGAAGCGTTCTTCCTCCTCGCCGGAATCCTCGAAATACTTTTTCAGCGCCTCGTGAAGCTCCAGACAATCCTCGATCATACCCGCGGTCTTCGCGTTGATAAGCTCTATGTTGCCGTCGTGACCCGCCTTTTCAAGCTCCGCCGCTGTATCGGCGATCTTGTCCGCGCCTATCTGACGCGAGGTGCTTTTCAGCGAGTGGACTTCGATCGTATAATCGCGCCAGCGTTCCGCTGCTTTGTGTTCGAGAATAACGTTGGTTTTTCTTTCGATGTCCTCAAAGTAATCCTTAAGAACAGTCCAGAACAGCTTTTCGGTGCCGAGCAGACTGAGCGCGTTTAAGGTGTTCAGCTCCTTGATATCCACCGAGGAGAACTTGCCGCGCTGTCCGCTTACAACAACGGTCTCCGAAGAATCCTCGGTTTTTTCCCTCTTAACAAGAACGAGCTTTTCTTTCGGCAGCCATTTTCTTATCTTGGAAATGATGTCCTTGAGATCTATCGGCTTTGCGACGAAATCGTTCATACCCTCGCGGATAAACATCTCGCGGGCGTTTCCGATGGCGTTTGCGGTAAGCGCGATGATCGGAACGTCCTTATAGCTCGGAACCAGCTGTCTTATGATATGCGTAGCCTCCACGCCGTCTACTTCGGGCATCATGTGATCCATAAAAATAAGATCGTACTTTGCGCTGTGGATCATATCAATGGCTTCCGCGGCGCTTCTTGCGGTGTCGGTGGTCATTTCCAGCGGTTCGAGAAGACCCGTCGTAACGGTGAGGTTTACGGCGTTGTCGTCCACGATAAGAACGCGCGCCTCCGGAGCGATAAACTCGAAGCTGTCGTTTTCAACCGCGTCGCCGTCAAGATCTACGCCCTGGATACCCATAGCGTTATAAAGGCTGAGAGAATATGCGGGCTTGCTTATCGTGCGGACGTTCGGCAGATCAATGACCTCCGTGCTTCCAAACGGCACCAGTACCAGACACTGAATATGCGGATGATTTTTTACAAAGTCCTGGATAGCGTCGTTGAAGAACATCTTACCCACGATGAAATAATCCATCTGCATATCCTCGAAGGAGCCGTCGTCGGCAAGGTCGATGTATTCGGCGCCGATCCGTAAAAGGTCGCGGATAAGCTGAGACTTGATATACGGATTTTCAAAGAGAACAGCTGCCTTAACAGGCTTGTCGAGCTTGGGGATTATCGCCGTGGGATCAACTACCTTCTGCGGAATCTCGAACTTGAAGGTAGTTCCCATGTTGTATTCGCTCGCAACGGAAATATTACCGCCCATTATGCGAAGCAGCTGCTGCGAGATAGCAAGCCCCAGACCCGTGCCTTCGATGTTGCGGTTGCGCTTTGAGTCGACCTGCTGGAACGAGTTGAACAGCTTCGGCAGATCCTCCTTGCGGATACCGATGCCCGTGTCTCTGATCTCAACTTTCATAAGAACGGTGTCGCTGTCCTTTTGCTCGTATTGCATTTTAAAGTGGACCTCGCCCTGCTTGGTGAATTTCACCGCGTTTGTGAGGAGGTTCAGGATTATCTGATGAATACGCACGCTGTCGCCGTAAAGGCTTTTCGGAATATCGGGGGCGATGTCCATTGTAAACTCAATATCCTTGTCGCCGATACGACTGTTTACGATGCTGGACAGATCGTGGATAATAGACAGCGGCTCGTATTCCACCTCGATAATATCCATCTTTCCCGATTCGATCTTTGAGAAATCGAGAATATCGTTGATGATGACCAGCAGATTCTTGCTGGAGGATTTGATCTGATGTATGTACTCTCTCGCGGTATGGGACATTTCCTGGCGCAGCGCCAGATCCGCGAGACCGATTACCGCGTTCATTGGCGTGCGGATCTCATGGCTCATGTTCGCGAGAAAATCCGACTTCATGTGCGAAGCCTTTTCGATCTCGAGATTACTCTTGTGAAGCTCATAGCTCTTATACGCGATATTTGAAAGCAGGGAAGCGATGACATACAGAAAGTTCGTGGCTTTGTCCACACGCTCTCTGCTGACTATCGGGACCTTTTTGATCGCTTCCTCAAATTTATCAGGGTCGATACCAAGCTCCACTGCGGTCTGGCGCATTTTCGGAATATCCGGAGTGCGCACAAAAACCTGTCCGCCGATAAAGCTGCCGATAACTCTTCCGTTTGAGATGATCGGCGCGGCAAAATCCACAAGCCCCGCGTGGCAGTCGTAGGTATAAGCTCTGTTGTATTTGCGGGAAATAATAGCCCCGTCGATATCGCACTGTTCGCAGCGGTGGTGACCGATCTCCGAGGCGCGGCACATATTGCAGCATTCCTTAAAGGAGCTGCCCTGCGTAACGGGGATACCGTCGCTGTCGGTAGTAAGCGCCGCCATTCCCATAGTCTCGGAAAACGCGTCCTGAAGCCGCTGGAGAATATCCACGCTTATAAGATCCGTAAGGATCAGTTCTTTTTCGTCTTTCATGAGAATATACGTCCTCTTAACCTATAAGATTCTTGACGGTTGTGATCATCATATCCACGTCGATGGGCTTGAGCAGGTATCCGTGCGGCTTAAGCGACATTACCTCCATGATCTTTTCTCTGTCGGTAACGCCCGTCAAAAAGCAGACCGGGATATCGACCGCCGCCGGATTGTTCTTGATCCTTCTGAAAATATCCGCGCCCGTTTCCATAGGCATTTCATAATCGAGAAGAATAAGATCGACCGTTTTTGATGCAAGCAGCTTGTCGACCATCATTCCGTTTATCATGGTGGTGACCTCGTAGGATTCCTCCAGCGCGGACTTTAGCATTTTCAGAACGGTGCGGTCGTCGTCCACGACCAGAATGTGCTTTTTATCGCTGACCTCGGCAGCGGGCGCAGCCGCCTGCTTTGCTGCCTCCGCAGCCTGAACCGCCGCTTGCAAAGCCGCCTGCGCTTCTCTCACAGCTCTTTCCTCGTTAGCCGCCATTTCCGCCGCGATCGCCTGTTGGTCATGCTGCTGTTTCGCGGCGCGTTCGTCAAGATAGCGCGTTATTCTGAGGGCGAGGTTATCCGGGGTAACGGGGCGGCGGATTATCAGATTAGCGGTAAAGTCCGTCTTCCTCTCGATCTTGTCGCAGGTAGCCAGGTCTCCGATGATAACGATAACTGCGCCGTTGTAGTACTGACTGCCTTTAAGCTCGTTTATCTGGTCGAGAGTCTGTTCATACTCCGGTTCCACAAAGCAGATGTACACCGAGGGATCAAAAAACCTGAAATGCCCGACAATATCCTGCAGGCAGGACGACGTGCTCAGCGTATCAAAAAAAGCCTCCGTATGCTGGATAAAATCCGCTACTCTCAAGCTGTTTCTTCCGTTGATAAGAACCTTATGTTTCATAATAATCTACCTCGCAAATGACATTTGGTTGTAATAAATTACATATTTATAGTATATCACAATTTCCGACTTTTGTCAATCGGATTTTTGGGGAAAGCCCTTGACAATATTGTTCATATATGCTATAATATATGTACATATGAACAATGGGGGTGAGAGAATGGAAAGGTGGTATATCGCGATAGATCTGAAGTCCTTTTACGCTTCGGTGGAATGTGTGGAGCGCGGTCTCGATCCGCTGAGAACAAATCTCGTTGTCGCCGACGAAAGCCGCACCGAAAAGACCATCTGCTTGGCGGTAACTCCGTCGCTCAAGGCGTATGGGATCCCGGGCAGGGCGCGGCTTTTCGAGGTGGTGCAGCGCGTCCGCGAGATAAACCTCGAGCGCAGGCGCAAAACCGCGGGGAACAGGCTGGGCGGCGCCTCCTGCGATTCCGAAGAGCTGAAAGCCGATCCGTCTCTCAGGCTTGATTATATAACGGCGCCTCCGCGAATGTCAAAATATATGGAGGTAAGCTCGAAGATCTATGGAATATACCTGAAATACGTTTCCCCGGAGGATATCTATGTGTATTCGATAGACGAGGTGTTCATCGACGCTACGAATTATCTGAGGACCTACGGGCTTACTCCGCGGGAGCTTGCATCGAAGATGATCGCGGAGGTTCTCAAAACCACCGGAATCACCGCGACCGCGGGGGTCGGCACAAATCTGTATCTGTGCAAAGTGGCTATGGACATAGTTGCAAAGCACATTCCCGCCGACCAAAACGGCGTTCGCATAGCCAGGCTCACCGAAGCGTCCTACCGCCGAATGATGTGGGATCACCGCCCGCTTACGGATTTCTGGAGAGTGGGGCGCGGCTACGCGAAAAGGCTGGAGCAGAACGGACTGTACACAATGGGCGATATAGCGCGGTGTTCTGTTGAGAACGAGAGTCTGCTGTACAAGCTGTTCGGAGTGAACGCGGAGCTTCTCATAGATCATGCATGGGGCTGGGAACCCTGCACGATCGCGGATATAAAGAGCTATCGCCCCGAAAACAACAGCCTCAGCACAGGGCAGGTATTGTCCGAGCCGTACAGCTTTGAAAAGGGAAGACTGATAGTCCGCGAGATGGCGGATCTGCTGTCGCTCGATCTGGTGGAAAAGGGACTTACAGCCGATCAGATAGTTCTCACCGTCGGGTATGATGTCGAGAACCTCGCCGACCCCGAAAAAGCGCGCCGTTATATCGGAGAAACTACCGTCGATCATTACGGAAGAAGAATTCCCAAGCACGCTCACGGCTCGGTAAATCTCGGCCGCAGCACCTCCTCGACAAAAATGATCCTCGACGCGGTAACGGGGCTTTACGACAGGATAGTCCAAAAAGAGCTGACCGTCCGCAGAATGTATGTAGTCGCGAATCACGTTGTACAGGAGGGGATAAGCGCGCTTCCCGAGCAGCTTGATCTGTTCACCGGTTATGAACGCCTCGAAGCCGAGGATATGGCGCTTTCGAGGGAAAAGGAAATGCAGCGTGCATTGCTTAAGATCAAGAAAAAATACGGCAAAAACGCCATTTTAAAGGGAATGAATTTCGACGAGGGCGCGACGGCAATTTCCCGAAACGGTCAGGTAGGAGGTCACAGAGCATGAGCGGCTATGACGATATCATAAATCTCCCTCACCGCGATCCGCAGCTTCGTCCGCGAATGTCACAGCACGACCGCGCCGCGCAGTTTGCGGCGTTCGCGGCGCTTACTGGCTTTGACGGGGTAATAGAAGAAACCGCCCGTCTTACCGACGAGCGGTTGGAGCTGTCCGATGACAGAGCGCTGCAAATAAATAAGGCGCTGCAAATTCTCATAGAAAGAATTCGCGAAAAGCCGTTTGCAAAGATCACGTTTTTCGTTCCAGACGAGCGGAAATCCGGCGGCGGTTATCGGACGCTTAGCGGCAATGTCCGCAGGATCGACGAAGCCGCGCGCAGAGTGATCTTCACCGATGGCAGGGAAGTGCCGATAGGGGATATCTGCGATATTCGAGCGGATTTTCCGTGAATATCACTTACCGAAAGCGGAAGGATATCCATGAAACTTTATCGTTGTCGTCAAACCACAGCGTCATAAAGTCGTCATCTTCGGTTTTCCCGTCCTCGAAATACGCCCAGATTCTTCCGGATTCATCATAGGGCGGTTCTCCAAAAGCGCGTCTTGCTTCATCCCTTGTCGAGCCGAGCCTGATCCCGTTCACAGAGAGCGCGTTATTATATTTCAACTCATCGGAGACATTATGTACGCCAATTGCACTGATCGGCTTCAGCTCGTCTTTTGTTTCGGCAGTATCCTTGTCAAATACGATCAAAGCCACCTTGTCTTTCTTTTGATTAATAAACGCCACCTTGGAATCATATTTTAACTGATATTCTTTCCCGAGGCTCTCAACCGTAAGGGGAATCTGAATAGGCGTTCCGTTAAAACAGATGGTTTTCGCAAGCGCCTCCATTGTCCACCCGCCCTCCGGCACGGGAACCGGATCAAAGGGTTGAACTATCGAGTTGTCCGAAGAATTGCCCTTGCTGTCGCAGGCGGTGAGCGTAAGAAGCATTGCCCCGCAGAGAATCAAAGAAAGAAGTTTTTTCATAGTTTACCTCCCAAAAAATTTGTTGTAATAATTATACTACATTTTATCCAAAAGTCAACTATTGCTTGGAAAACGGCTTGTCCGTGAGCATTTTCAGCAGCGGGATAAGCATACCGCCCAGCGAATTCCCCAGAATAACCACAGGCAGATAGATCCCCGCGCTCGTGATCTTCCCGGTAAGGAATATGTAGAACATATCCGCGATGCAGTGGTTAAAGCCGCAGAGAATAAACACCATTACGGGAAACAGTATGCCGAGCGTTTTTTCGACGTGGCCGCCCTCCTCGCGGGAGATGCGGGCGTTGTCGACCGCCACGAACATCAGTATTCCGCAGAAAACCGCCAGGATAAACGCCGACAGCGGCGAATCCGCGAGCTTGGTGTCAACGCTCGAAAGAGCCTTTTCGGTGATAGCGGGGGCGATCCTCGTGAACTTAAGCAAAGCCGCGTCGATAAACGTTCCGAGGGTGTTGCCGACAAGCGTCCACAGACATTCCAGCAGATAAACGGGCTTTCTCAGCGGAATATACCCGACCCTGCCCGTATACAGCCCGAACCCGAACTGCACAATAGCGAACAGCCCCAGCGCAAACAGCAGCGAGCCTATGTATTTGTTGTCGCAGGACAGGCTGACGCATCCGCCTATCCCGATCATCATTCCCGCCAGAACGCCGTTTGCAACCTGCGAGAGAATCGTCTTAATTTTTTTCATAGAATATTCCTTTCTTAAATCAGTATCAGCAATCCCAAAAACGCCGCGGCTCCTGCGATATTGCCTTTCGCGGGCAGCTTTGTCGGAGCCAGGAGAACCATTGCGATAAGAGAATTAAACACGCACGCCCATGCCGGAAGAGCGGTTTTTCCCGTCACGATCATTACGAACAGTGTAACCATAAAAACCGCCAGCCCCAGATACCCCGCGAACATCGTCGCGATGGTTTTCATTTGGAATCCCAGAACCGCTTCCCGCACGGTATCCGTCCTCCCGAACCTTATGTAGAACCATTCGACGACACCGCAGAAAACGTGATGCGTAACTATCGGTATCAGAAAGATCACCGCCGAAATAAACATTATAAGGGCGGCGGTTTTTGAGAATTCCCACATCCAGCCGCACAGCGCGAAATATCCGAATCCGAACAGCGTTATCGCATACGTCCCCAGCAGCATTGACGCCAACGGGAATTGGGGCGGCATATCCTTAAACATTTCCGACATTTTTTCGGGGTCTTTTATTTGTTTGAGATCAAGCCGCCCGGTCTTGGAGTAGGAGAGCAAGCAATCCGATACTCCGCATAAAATATGCCCGATCAATGCCAAGAGCATTGCTGTTTTTATCATAACTCTCGTTTCCTTCCACTTATTTTGTGCTGCTCAACGGATATTGCTTTATTACGATTTTTTTATTAATGCTGTGAACTAATTCATCATATCCGAACGGCTTTCCGTGCCCCGGATATATCATAGTAGGTTTCAGATCAATTATGGTTTCCCACGAGGAATGAAAATCATCTGTATTTTCCGCCCAAATAGTAACTTTATTTAAAGCGGGAAGCCCGTTCATCGCAGCATCGCCGCAAAACAAAACTCCGTTGTTTAAATTTAGCGATATGGAATCCGAAGTGTGCCCCGGTGTTTCAATGATTTTTCCGCCTAATTGTCTTCCCAGATCCTCACGGTTGTCATCGGATATAAGGAAAAAGCGATCCTCAAAGCAAGGGTCTAATGGCGGAAATTTATGCGCCCCTTTTCCGAAAATTTTCATAATATTGCAAAATATCAGCGCAAGAATACTTGTGCAGCCTCCGTCAAAAGAATTTTGCCCTTTATACAATCTTTCCAAAGATTTGCAGTCGGCGATCACTTGCAGATTTGGGCAATCGTTTAGAATATTATTCAAAAATCCTGCGTGATCGTCATGCGCATGAGTAAGAAAAATATAGCGGATGTCTTTTAAATTGATATGATTGAGGGATAATTTCTTTTTGAACCGAAAATATCCGTTTTCATATCCCGTATCAATCAAAACATATCCTTGAGAAATAGGATAGATCCAATTGTTTACGATCCTGTTTCCTAAATTCAGTATCTTAAAAGGCTGTTTTTCCTCTATGTTTTCTTTCATAATTCCCTCCGCCGAAAAAACGCAGTAAGATCTTAGCATATTCCGCAGGGTGTTCATGCAGAAATTGACCATGACCCATTTCTTTGAATACTTTTTGTTTCATCTGTGGAAGATAATTTTTTAATATCTCAGCGCTTTTTCGAGGATAGGCTTCTCTTGACCCACGCAGGAACAATACAGGATTCTTATAATTACGCAGCCTTGTCGGAATATCGTATTTATAAACATATTCGCAGGCGTTTTTGATGGTTTCGGAGGAAACATTTTGATACAGCATTTCAATAACGCTTTTGTTGCCTTTTCCCATTACGCTGTCTATTAAAAACTGCGGGAGCTTTTTGCCTTGCTGAATTCTTTTTATTGCGCTGCAAAAAGCAAGCTCAAAGGGCTTGGATTTAATCCCCATTTTGACCGTAAACGCTGCGTCCAAAACGGTTCTGTCTACGGAAATATTTCCTCTGCCGATAAGCTCGACCGCCATTGTTCCGCCCATAGAAAACCCGCACAATCCATGAATATGGCCGTCGAGATTCTCGAGTATGTATTTTTCGATATCATCACAGCAATCCTTAAGACTTATCAGATCGCCCTTAATGTTGTCGCTGTGCCCGTCGACCTCCGCGAGAACAACATAATAATCCTCAAAGTATTTCAGTATAGGCTCAAAGCATAACAAAGCCGTCGAAGCCATGCCGTGAATAAACACGATCGCTTTATTACGTTTATCACCGTAGGTAAGATAATTCATATTTCACACCGCCCATGCCGCATTATAATACACAATATAATTATACCATATAAACTATCAAAAGTCAATACAGCCCATCCGCCGTGAACAAAAGCCAACCGGTTGGCTGTAGTCGGCGAACGGACTCGAACCCCAGACCATGTGCTGTCGGCAAAGAGACATTATATTGTATTGTTTTACGCCGCTGTTACCTTTATTTTCGACCAGTCCACCCTGCCGACGAATTTGTAGAATATCTCGATCTGTTGATAGGTCTTGCCGTCGGCGGCTTTCTCCTTGTGGTGGACTACTATTCTGTCGATCAGCTCGTTGAGGATCGCCGCGTCCAGCTTTTCGACCGCTGTGTATTTGCGTATGATGTTTATGAATTTGTCCGTTGAGTCGGCTTGGCTGTTCATCTCGTCTAGCTGCTCCCTCAACCGCGGGAGCGTCTTTTTTATTTCCGCCTGCTCGTCCTCATAGCCGCGCGACATAAGCTCGTATCTGCTGTCGGGTATCTTCTCGAGCGCTCTGTCCTCATACAGCTTGCAGAGTATCTTATCAAGCTCGACGAGGCGGGTTTGCTTTTGCTCATACTCTTCCTTGAGCTGCTTTGCCGCCTTGTCCGTCATGGACTGGTACCTGCTGTTGAGGAACTCCCGAAACCGCTCACGGTCAAACCGATACTGAAACAGGTTGCGCCGGATATCCGCCAGCACAATGTCGTAGACCGTATCGAAGGTGATGTAGTGCGACGCGCAGTATTCCTTGCCGTGGGTCTTGTACATCCAGCAGGAGTACGAGCCGTGATATGTTCCGTCCTTGCGCTGCTTCTGAGAGTAGGTGAGGCAGTGACCGCAGTCGGCGCAGTAAAGCAGTCCCGCGAACATCTGTACCTCACCCGTTTTGGCAGGTCGGTGCTTTGCGCTCAATATTTTGTGAACCGTGTCCCACAGCTCTTGGGTAATGATCGGCTCGTGGCAGTTCTCGGCAACTATCCAGTCCTCTCTTGGGTTCTTGACCTTTTCCTTGCTCTTGATGGACTTGTTACGCCGCTTGCCGTACACGAGCTGACCGAGATAGACCTCGTTCTCCAATATCGCGCGTATCGAGGTAACGTGCCAGTCGAATTCCTTTCGCCAATAGTCCGATTTGAAGTAGTCGGGATTGT
>JAFLUD010000022.1 GCA_022508965.1 Oscillospiraceae bacterium | reverse complement strand
TTTGTTTGTTTAGTTGTCTCCTTTCTTTTGTTCTACACATAATTATAATTTGATTTCGGGCCTGCAAGGGCTCTTTTTTTGTCCTTTTTTAAAAAAACTATGGAAAATTATTCTCAAATGTGTTATACTATAAAATGTGTTATACTATAAAAAGAAAACATTTCGGGAGGACATCTATGGCTAACAAAAAAGGAAGCAATACCGGTATCCCGGGGCTGTCGTTCAGCTGGAAGCGCGCGCTTGGGATCACCGCGGCGAAGCAGAAATTCGCAAGAAAAACGGGGATTCCCACCACTAAGGCGGGTCTGGAGCGCAAGGTCGGCAGAGCGGTGCTGGATCTTCTCGATCCCACCGACGACAAAAAGAAAAAATAAGCTCGATATGTGAGCAGAGATAAGTTTTTGCCGAATCTTCTATTCGGCATTTTATTTTTAAAAAGTATGGAAAAATTTACGGGATTGTGTTATAATAGTATATAGCGATTTTTTCAAAACCGACCCCTATTCTCCATAAAACCGATCTCCGATCGCTAATCTCTAAAAAATAAAAAGGACTGATTTGTATTTTTGAACGCAAAGAAACCGGAAATGGAGTTTTTTTCAATAAAATCACCGACAAGCGATTTAAGGTAAATCAGATAACGCTGTATTTCTTTACCGATTACGACGATATCTCGCGCTCGGATTACGCGGCGGCGGCTTATATTCTCACGGACTGCTGCAAGAAGTTCCCGACGTATACGGCGCTGTCGAGGCATCTGTCAAACCTCTATGACGCGTCGCTGTCTTCGGCGACCTCCTTCGGGCAGTGGGACAAGCGCTGCACACAAATCCGCTGCACTATTCTCGATAACCGCTATGCTCTCGAGGGGGAAAATCTCGAGGCTGAGATGTGCGAACTGCTGAGCGAGTGTCTTTTAAATCCCAACGCGGAAAACGGCGCGTTCGACGAGAACACCACCGACCTCATGCGCGCGGAGCTTATAGATACCATCGACAGCGTTATCAACGAAAAATCCTCCTACGCTATCCAAAACGCGAATAAGACAGCGTTTGTCGGAGAACCTATGGAGTTCCCCGCGAACGGCACCCACGAGCAGGCGGAAAAGGTCACTGCAAAGTCGGCTTACACGGCTTACAGGAGAATTCTCGAAAGCGCGCGCGTGGAGATATTCGCGGTGGGCTGCAGCGATTTTTCCGACGCGGAGAGAATTCTCTCCGAGACCTTTAAGAAGATCGAACGCAAAAATATCTGCGAGCTTACGGTGACTCCCTCGAAGCTCAAGCCCGAGCCGGCGTTCGCGTCGGACAGGCTGCCTATGCAGCAGGCGATCCTCAGAATGTATTTCAAAGCCCCCGAGCTTACCGACAGATTTGCGGGGACTATGTTCACTATGATACTCGGGGGAATGACCACCTCGCGGTTTTTTGAGAATATCCGCGAGAAGCAGTCGCTGTGCTATTACTGCTCATGCGTTGCCGGCAGAAACAAGCGTTATCTTGCGGTGTACGCGGGAGTTGAACCCAAGAACATCGAGCGTACCCGCGAGGCGGTTCTTGAGGAAATACGCGATATATGCGAAAACGGCGTTTCCGATGAGGAGATCAAAACCGCGATGCTGGAGATCAACAACGAGATCTCCTCGATTTACGACAGCGGCGCGTCAATGACGGGCTGGTACCTTAATCAGCTCACCGACGGTAAAACTCTCTCGCCCGAGGAATTCTGCGAGGAGATTCGCGCCGTTACAGCCGAGCGTATCCAAGCAGCGGCGCGGCTGTATTCTCTCGACACTGTGTATACGCTATCGGGGGAGGAACAATGATGGAAAAGATCTACGATAATATAATCAAAGAAACCTGTCTGAAGTACGTTTCAAAATGCGGCGTGAATGTGTTTATGCTGCCTATGGAGGGCTATTCGGCGGCGACCGCGCAGTTTTCGGTGCGGTTCGGCTCGCAGGACAACAGCTTTTCCGTAAACGGCGGGGAGTTCGTAAAAATCCCCGACGGCACGGCGCATTACCTCGAACACAAGCTGTTTGAGAGCGAGGAAAAGGACGCGTTCTCGCTGTTCGCGCAGACGGGCGCTTCCTGCAACGCGGGCACCGGCTTCGACTACACGCAGTATTATTTCAGCTGCGCGAACGATTTCTCAAAAAATCTGGGAATTCTTCTCGACTTCGTTCAGGATCCCTACTTCACTCCCGAAAACGTCGAAAAAGAACGCGGCATCATCGGGCAGGAGATCACGATGTACCGCGACAACCCGAGCTGGCGCGTTTTCACGAATCTTCTGGAGGGACTGTACAGCAAAAATCCCGTTCGCAACGATATCGCCGGAACGGTCGAGAGCATTTCGCGGATCACCGAGAAAACCCTCTACGACTGCTATAACGCCTACTACAACCCCTCGAATATGTTCCTTTGCGTCGCGGGAAATTTCGACCCCGAAGAGGTCGTTCGCGTTTGCGAGGAAAAGCTCAAGGACCGCGAGCCGCTCGACGTGAGATCGGAGGAATTCGACGAGCCGATCGAGGTCGCGAAAAAGCGCATAGAGCTTGCGATGCCCGTGGCAAAACCGATCTTCGAGATAGGCTTCAAGCGTCCCACTGTGAGCGGCGCCTTTGAGGTCGAGGATCATGTCTACTACAACATTCTGTTCGATATCATTTTCGGCGACGTTTCGGAATTCTTTGAAAAAATGCGCAAAAACGGCTCGCTTAACGAGGAATTCTCGGCGGGCGTGTTCAGCGGACGCGGACACCTGTTCCCGTTCGCGCGCGGGGAATCCGCAGACCCCGATCATGTTCTCGAGCAAATGCAAAATGAGCTCCGCGCGTTTAAGAAAGATCCCCCGTCAAGAGAGGATTTCGAGTGCATCAAGCGCGCTACCTACGGGGCACTGGTGCGCGACTTCAACAACGTAAGCTCGGTGGCTTCGGTTCTCTCCGAGACAGCGCTTTCGGGAGTTGCCCCCTTTTCGACGATCGACGCGGCAGCGGGCGCTTGCTACGAGAAAATGCTGGAGCGGCTGTTTTCGCTTGACGAGGAAAACGCGTGTATTTCAATTATAAAAGGAGAAAATTAAATGACTGCTTTGGATATGGAGGTGCATTTCCCGAATCTTTTCGGAGGCACGACAATAAACTACTTCCGCGGCTTTAATGTCTTTGGAATCACAATTTACTGGTACGGTATCCTGATCGCGGTCGGCATAGCGCTCGCGTATTTCTACGCTATCCGCCGCGCCACAAAGGATTTCGGTCTGGTAAAGGACAGGGTGTTCGACGTGGTTTTCGCGGCAGTCATCGGAGGATTTTTATTCGCGAGAATTTATTACTGCGTTTTCAGAACGCTCGACCCGAATTCCTCGGTAAAATACAATTTCGTGACTGTGTTCACCACCATTCGCGACGGGGGCTTGGCGATCTACGGCGGAGTTATCGGCGCGGCGGTCGTGGGCTTTATCATGTGCAAGATACGAAAGGTGAATTTCTTCGCCATGACCGACCTTGCGGCGCTGGGATTCCTCATCGGTCAGGCGATAGGACGCTGGGGAAATTTCGTAAATCAAGAGGCTTACGGCGCAATTTGCGACAACAAGTGGCTTTTTGCGATGACGGGTTCTAAGATCGCCGAGGAAATGGGCAAAAACGCCGTCGTTCACCCCTGCTTTTTGTACGAGAGCGCGTGGTGCGTTCTGGGATTTGTGTTCCTGCATTTCTACTCGAAAAAGCTGCGCAGCTATGATGGCGAGATCGCGCTTTTGTATGTGGCGTGGTACGGCTTGGGGCGTATGTTTATCGAGGGACTTCGCACCGACAGCCTTTACTGGGGCAGCTTCAAGGTATCGCAGGCGCTGGCGGCGGTGTCGTGCGCGGCGGCGATCATCCTGTTCGTTCTGTTTAAGATAGTTACCAAGAAGAAAAACAAGCCGCTTTACGTTCACACTAAGGAATCGTACGAGCTTATCGAGCAGGACATAATCGCCGAGGAAAAACGCCGCGCGAAAAAGGCTAAAAAGGCGGAGAGTATTCTGGCGGACGAAGAAAGCGAAGAAGCAACGCCTGAAGAAAAAGCAGAGGAGTTCCCCGAGGAAAACGGGGTAGCCGAAGAAAATAACGCAGATGATCGGGAGGACGAAGATGGCAGCGAAGATAATTGACGGAAAAGAAATTTCGGCGGCGGTCAAAGAACAAGTCCGCGCGGAGATCGAGCGCGACAAGCTCTCCGTGGGGCTTGCCGTGGTGATCGTCGGAGACGACCCCGCAAGCCGCGTTTATGTAAACAACAAGAAAAAAGCCTGCGAGCTTTGCGGAATAAAGAGCTATGAATACGCGCTTCCCGAGAATACCTCCGAGGAGCAGCTTCTGGAGCTTGTGGATACGCTGAATTCTGACAAAAACGTCAACGGTATCCTCGTGCAGCTGCCGCTTCCGGGGCACTTAAACGAGAAAAAAGTGATCGAGCGCATCTCTCCCGAAAAGGACGTGGACGCGTTCCACGAGAGCAATGTCGGGCGCATTATGATAGGCAATTACGCGTTTTTGCCCTGCACTCCCGCGGGCTGTATGGAGCTTATCCACAGCACGGGCGTTGAGGTCGCGGGCAAGGAATGCGTTGTCATCGGGCGTTCTAACATCGTCGGGAAACCGATGGCGATGCTTCTTCTCCACGAGAACGGAACGGTCACTGTCTGCCATTCCAAAACGAAAAATCTCGCCGAGGTCTGCCGCCGCGCGGATATTCTCATCGCGGCAGTCGGACGCGCGAATTTCGTTACCGGAGATATGATAAAGGAAGGCGCGGTGGTTATCGACGTGGGAATAAACCGCCTTGACAACGGCAAATTATGCGGCGACGTGAAATTCGACGAGGCTGTCGAAAAGGCGGGCTACATCACTCCCGTACCGGGCGGAGTGGGTCCCATGACTATCGCAATGCTTATGAAGAACACCGTTACCGCTTGGCGTATTCAAAATGAAAAACACTAATAAGGCTTTTTTAAAGACCGCGATTATCCTCACGGGGGCACTGGCTATCATCTGCATATTTATGCCCGAATGGGGAGCGGCACAGATAATCATAGTTATTCTGGTTGCAATGCTGGCGGGGCTGCAATGGTTTTTACATTTCTACTTAAACAAAAAATAGGGATCAGAAAAACTGATCCCTGATCCCTAATTTCTAATTACTATAAGCCTAAGCTCACCTGCAAGGCTCCGTTTACCATTGCCATTGAGTTGCTGTCAAGCTCGCCCATGCGTTCCTTCAGACGGCGTTTGTCCAATGTACGAACCTGCTCCAACAGCACTACCGAATCCTTGGAAAGCCCACAGGACTGCGCTGTGACAGGAATATGTGTCGGAAGCTGGGTCTTCTCCTTTTTACTGGTAATGGCAGCGGCAATTACCGTCGGAGAATGCTTGTTGCCCACGTCGTTCTGCACGATCAGCACGGGTCGGATCCCGCCCTGCTCAGAGCCTACAACGGGACTCAAATCGGCATAATAAATCTCACCGCGTTTAACGGGCATTTTTATTCCTCCTTTTGTATTTTGTAAAAATATTATTGACGCGGTTTTTTTGTTTATTCAGGGAATTTTACCTTTTTAAGGAGTTTTATATGGAATGGAAACAGCTGCTTTGCGCTCGGCGCGAGCGTTCTCACACCACCTCAAATCCCAACGACGTGCGCACGGAATTCAGAAAGGATTATCACAGAATAATCGGAAGCGCGTCGTTCAGGCGGCTTCAGGACAAGGCGCAGGTGTATCCGCTTTTGCGCGGGGATTTCGTCCGCACGAGGCTTACACACTCGCTTGAGGTGAGCGATTTTGCCGGCTCGCTCTGCGATACCATTTTCCGCAGGCTTATCGAGAACAACACCCCCGATATCGATGACACCGTGCGTGAAAACTGCTGCGATATTCTGGAATGCGCGGGGCTGGTCCACGATATCGGAAATCCGCCGTTCGGGCATTTCGGGGAGTTTGCGATCCGCAATTGGTTCGAGGAGCATTTCCCGAAGCTGCTTTATAAGGGAACCCCTGTCTGCGACCTGCTGGACGAGCAGATGAAGGCTGATTTTCTGAATTTCGAGGGCAACGCGCAGGCGCTGAGAGTTCTCACACGGCTCCACACTCTCATGGACATCGAAACCGGCATGAACCTCACCTACGCGCTGCTTAACACAATAGTAAAATATCCCGTAAGTTCCCTTCAAATCGACAAAAACAGCGGCGATATCCGAACCAAGAAAATGGGCTTTTACCGCTCGGAGCAGGCGCTTTTCGAGCAAATTTCCGAAAGCACGGGCGCGGTCGGCTGCCGTTATCCGCTGACGTTTATTTTAGAATCCGCGGACGACATCGCCTACAAGACCGCCGACATCGAGGACGCGGTGATAAAGGGGCTGCTGAACTATGAGCAGCTGCTTTCGGAGCTTAGAAACGATAAATTCCTCAAAGAATGCAAAAACGACGGCGAGCGCAAGGCGCTTGAGGACGCCGCCGCGGAGCTTGAACACGCGCTGGATTCCGCGGGGAAATTGAATATGCGCGACCCGCGTTCCAAGGCGGTCCAGCGGTGGATAGTAAAGCAGCAGAACACGATGATCTACGCCGCGGCGGACGCGTTCTGCGACAACTATAAAGCTATCATGGACGGAGAATTCAAGGACGAGCTGCTCGGCATAAGCCGCGCGCGGGTGCTCGCAAAGGCGCTTTCGGACATCGCGTACAGGTACGCGTTCCGTTCGCCGCTTATCGTCAAAAGCGAGCTTTCCGAAAACGCCATGATGAACTATCTGCTCGACAAGATAGTTACCGCGGCGCTCAGGTTCGACACCGATGATGGGAATATGTACGACCGCGATCTTACGGAGGTTTTGTCGGAGAACTATTTGCAGATCTGCAGGAAAAGCTGCGAGGGTAAGTCCGACGCGGAACAGGCGTATGCCAGACTGTTGTTCGCGTGCGACTGTGTCTGCGGAATGACCGACAGCTACGCATCCGATTTCTTCCGCAAGCTGTCGGGCTTTGAGGGCTGAGAGATGTACAAGGTTTTTATTGTCGAGGACGACGACGGCATTGCAAACGCGGTCTCAAAGCGGCTTTCCGAGTGGGAGCTTTCGGTTTTCCGCGCGGAAAACTACCGGGATATTCTGGGGGAATTTGAGGAATTCGCGCCGCATATCGTGCTGCTGGACATCTCGCTGCCGTTTTACAACGGGTATCACTGGTGCGCGGAGATACGCAAGATCAGCAAATGCCCCGTGATATTCATTTCCAGCGCTTCGGATAACATGAACATCATCACCGCAATGGAGCTTGGCGCGGACGATTTTGTCGCAAAGCCGTTCGACTTAAGCGTTCTCGCGGCGAAGATACGCGCTCTTCTTCGCAGGAGCTATGATTTCGCGGAGAACATCGGCGTCATCGAACACAAGGGCGCTGTTCTCAATACGGCGGACGCCACTCTCACCGCGCACGGAGAGAGGGTCGAGCTTACCAAAAACGAGTACCGTATTCTCGAAACGCTTTTGGAGAACCGCGGAAAGATCGTCAGCCGCGAGCTTTTGATGAACAGGCTTTGGGAAACCGACAGCTTTATCGACGAAAACACCCTCTCGGTGAACATCGCGCGGCTCCGCAAAAAGCTGGACGGCGCGGGACTCCCGGGATTTATCGAAACAAAAGTGGGGCGCGGATATATTGTATAAAAAACGAGGAGCCGAGGCTCCTCGTTTTAATTTAACTAATTTCTGATCCCCTGATCTCTAACAACTGTATGCATTTCCTCGGGCAGGCTTTCGCGCACTCCCCGCAGTTGGTGCATTTGGAATAGTCGATCGACGCGTGGTTGTCGGCTACCGCGATTGCGCCGTTCGGGCATTTCTTCTCGCAGAGCTTGCAGGCGATACAGCTGTTCTTGCAGAGATCCTTCGCGACCTTTCCGGGGTCTTTGGAGGAACACTTTACGTCCACGAGCTGCTTTTCGGGACGGATCACTATAAGGTTGTTGGGACACGCCTCCACACATTTTCCGCAGGCTCCGCACTTGTCGGGATTCACCACGGCAACGCCGTTTACAATGCAGATAGCGCCCCTGTCGCAGACCGCAACGCAGTCTCCGTAACCGTCGCAGCCGGTTCTGCACACGCCTTTGCCGTTGTAGAAACGCTCTGTCGCCGCGCAG
This sequence comes from Oscillospiraceae bacterium, assembly GCA_022508965.1. Classification (GTDB taxonomy): domain Bacteria; phylum Bacillota; class Clostridia; order Oscillospirales; family Ruminococcaceae; genus CAG-115. Next base: position 14,801 of record JAFLUD010000022.1, on the reverse strand, counting down.
GAACGCGTTCCTATAAAGCTGTAACGCTCCTCGGTTGCGTCAAGGCAGCCGTTGCAGCGCACGAACGCCACCTCGCGCTCGGTCTCCAACGCCTCCTGACCCATGATAGCGGCTATCTGCTTCGCAGCCTCCGAGCCGCCGGGCTTACATTTGTTGTTGGGAGCTTCTCCCGCAGCTACCGCCTTTGCGTAGCCCTCACAGCCGGAATATCCGCAGGCTCCGCAGTTTGCGTTGGGGAGTATCTCGGCGATCTTGCTGACAGTCTCGTCCACCTCGACCGCCAGAAACTTCGAGCCGAGCATCAGCAGTCCGCCTGCCGCCCCGCCTATCGCCGCGAAGATGATCACAGGCAGTATATACGTTACAAATACTTCCATCACGCACCCCCGAACAAGCCGTCTACCAGTCCGCCGAAGCCGACAAACGACAGCGATACTATCGACGCCGCGACAAGCGTTATCGGCATTCCCTCAAACGTCTTGGGAACATTGCAGCGTTCGAGTCTTCCGCGCACGCCCGAGAAGATCAGCATTGCGATCAAGAAGCCCAGACCGCCGCCGAGAGAGTTTATGATGCTCTCGAGGAACGTATAGCCGTTGTCGATGTTGAGCAGCGTAACTCCCAGAACCGCGCAGTTTGTGGTGATAAGCGGCAGATACACTCCCAAGGCTTTATAAAGCGCTGGAACGTACTTTCTCAGAACCATCTCGACCAGCTGCACGAACAGCGCGATTATGAGAATAAACAGGATCGTATTCAGATATTCCAAGCCCATCGGGACTAAGAACAGGTGATACAGCGGATATGTCGCGGCAGTCGCCAGCACCATTACCGCCGTTACCGCGGCGCCCATTCCAAGCGAGCCGCTTGTGGTCTTGGAAACGCCGAGAAACGGGCAGATACCCAAAAACTTTGACAATACGAAGTTGTCCGTCAGAATTCCCGTGAGGAGAATTATCATCATACTTTTAGCAAACGCCATTTAGTTCTCCTCCTTTACGGTCTCGGATTCGGGCTTTTCCGCTAAAACAGTGGAATCCGCGCAGGAATCCTTATGCGGACAAGCCGAGCAGCCGGTCGCCTTAGGGGGCTGACGGTGAGCAAGCTTGTTCACCAGAGCAATTACGCAGCCCAGTACAAAGAAACCTCCCGCGGGCAATACGAAGATCGTCATCGGGTCTACAACGTCGGGCATTACCTTAAGTCCGAACCATGTTCCCGAGCCGAATATCTCACGGACAGAGCCCATTACCAGCAGCGCGAGCGTAAAGCCTATGCCCATTCCCGCGCCGTCCAGAGCGGACGCCGCGACGTTGTTCTTGGAAGCGAACATCTCGGCGCGTCCGAGGATTATGCAGTTTACCGTGATAAGCGGCAGATATATTCCCAGCGCGTCGTAAATTGCCGGCGCGAAGGCTTGCAGGATAAGTCCCACCAGCGTTACAAAACCCGCGATCACCACGATATACGAGGGCAATCTTACGGTCTTGGGGATAACCTTTTTCAGCGCGGAAATAACGACGTTCGAGCAGATAAGCACGAAGGTCGCCGCCGCGCCCATTCCGATGGCGTTGGAAGCCATTGTCGTTATCGCGAGGGTGGGGCACATTCCGAGAAGCGTTACCAGCGTCGGATTTTCTTTAACAAGTCCCTTGGTAAATTCCTTTAAGTAACTCACTGTGCCTCACCTCCCAGAAAAGTATTCAGAAGTCCGTACGCCTTAAGAGCGGTATTTACGGCAGTCGCCACGCCTTTTGAGGAATAGGTCGCGGAGGTGACTGCCTGAACCTGATTCTCTGCGGTCGGAGCAGTCTTTACTATCTCCGCGTTCCTCGAAATTCCCTTGAATTTTCCGAGGAACGCGGGGTCGTTGGTGTTTGTTCCCAAGCCCGGGGTCTCCTCGCCGGTGGATACTATCGCAACGCCCGCGACCTTTCCGTCGTCTACTCCCACCATAATGTCGAAGCCCTTTTTATAGCCCTTTACAACGCACTCGACAGCTAACGAGCCGTTGTCTTTTTTGCGGAATACCTTTTCGATGTTATCGCCGAAAGCCACGTTTGCGTCGGATGAGAACATCAGCGCGGCTTTCCATTCCTCCGCGGGAATCACCTCGTAGTCGTCCTTAGTTCCGCCGTAAATTTGGGTAAGCGCCGAAGCCTGCTTGTCGGTGACGATATTCGTCGTGTCAACGTAGGTGAGGTTGTAGACCACGATGACCAGTCCCGAGATTATCGCCGCAATTGCCGCGAGAATTATGATCGGTTTCACCTTAGCCATATCACTTGCCCTCCTTCTTCGGCTTTACCGCGCCAAACGCCTTGGGAGCGGTAAATCTGTCAATAAGAGGAGTAAGGCAGTTCATTACAAGAATAGAGAACGAAACGCCCTCTGGCATCGACGCAAACGTGCGGATGGCAAACGTCAGCAAGCCGCAGCCTACGCCGAAGATAGCCTTGCCCTTTGTTGTAAGCGGGGTCGTCGCGTAGTCGGTCGCCATAAACAAGGCCCCTAAAACAAGTCCGCCGGACATCAGCTGATACAGCACAAAGTTCATGTCAAAGCCGCCGTAAAAGCACGACAGCACCGCAACCGTGCCGATAAAGCATACGGGAGTTACGGGACGGACGAGCCCCGTGCAGATGAGATAGATCCCGCCTATCAAAAGCGCCAGAATACAGGTCTCGCCCAGACAGCCCGCGCGCACTCCGAGGAACATATCCAAAAGGCTCGGAAGCTCCTCCGCCGCAAGCGGTGTCGCGCTTACGACCGCGTCCACGCCGTCTTTCCAGTGAAACGGAGCCGTCCATTTCGTCATGCTTGCCGCAAACGAAAGCATCAGCGCAATTCTCGCTGTTATCGCGGGATTTGCGAAGTTCTGTCCGATCCCTCCGAAGAGGCATTTCACAATAACAATTGCGATAAAGCAGCCGATTATCGCCATATAAACCGGCAAGTCGACCGGCAGATTGAACGCCAGAAGCATTCCCGTTACCACTGCCGATAAGTCGGAGATCGTGTCCTCGCGCTTGGTGAGCTTGTTGAACAGAAATTCGAACAGCACGCAGGCGGTGCAGCAGATAACCGTCAAAAGCAGCGCCTTGATCCCGAAAATATATGTAGCGGCGATCAGTGAGGGGCACAGCGCGATGATGACGTTAAGCATTATTTTCTGCGTAGTCCACGCGCTTCTTATATGCGGAGACGCCTCCACAAACAGCTTATTCATCCGTTTAGCGCACCTCACTTTCCTTGTTGTTTATCCTTGCTCTGCCGCAGGAAATCCTTGGCGAGCTGGTTCTTTTCCGCAAGCGAACGCTTTGCGGGACACACGAAGCTGCAGGCTCCGCAGTTCATGCAGAGATTGATCTTAAGCCGCTCGAGAGCTTCGGCGTCGCGTCTGTCATACGCGCTTTCAAGCTCGGTCGGCTGGAGATTTGCCGAGCAGGCTCTTACGCAGCGTCCGCAGCGGATACACGCCGTCGTCTTGGGAGTTTTGGTGTCGCCGAACAGCAAAACGGCGTTGTTGGTCTTTCCCAGAGGAGTGTCCGGGTCGAACGCGCAGCTTCCCATCATCGGTCCGCCGAGCACGATCCTGTCGGGCTGACGGCGAACGTCCGCGAAGCCTACGATGCTGTGCAGCAGAGTTCCCACGGGAATAAAGAAGTTCGACGGAGAATTTACGATATCGCCGTCAATGGTTATTCTTCTCTGAACAAGAGGAATTCCCGTCTTTATATAGTTATAAATAAATCCCGCCGTAGAGACGTTCATTACCATACAGCCGACGTCCGAGGGGAGCTTTCCCTCCTCAACGGTCCTTCCCGTAAGCGAATGTACCAGAACCTTTTCGGCTCCCTGCGGATATGCCGACGGGAGCTTCTTTACGGAAATATTCGGGTATCTCACCGACAGCTTGGTGAGCTTGTCGATCGCCTGCGGCTTGTCGGCTTCCACGCCTATTATCGCGTTGGGAATCTCCAGCTTGGTCATTATCAGGTTGATCCCGGCAAGAACGTTGTCGGTGTTCTCAATAAGCTCGCGGTAGTCGCTGGTGATGAACGGCTCGCACTCCGCGCCGTTTAACAGCAGATACTCGATCTTCACCTTTTCCTTATCGAACGCGAGCTTTACATGAGTGGGAAAGCCCGCTCCGCCGAGTCCCACGGCTCCGCTCTCGCGCACCGCTTTGATAAACTCCTCGCGGGTATCCGCTTTGGGGGGCTTTATTCCCTCATACATATCGTTCTTATTATCGTTTACGATAACGACCGTTTTTACAAGTCTTCCCCCGACGTTCATAACGTCCTTGATCTCTTTTACAACGCCGCTTACCGACGCGTGAACGGGCGTTGACATAAACGCGTCCGAGTCGCCTATCTTCTGACCTATCTTCACCTTATCGCCGACAGCCACGCACGGCTCGCAGGGAACGCCTATATGCTGAAGCATACTGACCGCGACCACTTCGGGCACGGGGATCTTTCTTGTCGACTGCCCCGCCGACCCGCTGAAATGCGGCAGCCGCACGGAATGTAGCTTACCCAATAGTTATCATCCTTTCAAAGTTACTTTACAGCGCAAACCGCCTTTTTTTGCAAAAGGCGGTTATTATTATTCGCCGTTATTACATCATTTCAATGTTGCCGATCTCTTTATCGTCTCTGGTTTCCACCATGGGTTCGGTAGAGGGACGGCGCGGCGTTACTCCCTCGGGCGCGGGGTATCTCGGTCCTCCGCCCTGATTGGGCTTGGGCGCTTCGGGCTTCTTCTGCTGTTGCTGTGCAGGCTGCTGCGGCTTTTCGGGCTGAGCGGGCTGCTCGGCAGGCTTTTCGGTGTTCTCCGCGGGAGCGGGCTCCGCTCCGGGCGTTCTCAGATTGTCCTCATACCACTTCGCCGCCATCATCGGGCTGATTATGATATCCAATACCTCGTGCGGACCTTCAAACACCTCCTGCGCAACGGTGTTGCCGTTGGCGTCGGGCTCGCAGATATCGTAGCTTACCTGTCTGCGGAACTTTATTCTGCAATACAAAAACTCGGGAGGAATATTCTCGATCTCGGCGATCTCCTCCAGCCACAGGAACGGCGTCATACCTCCGATGCTGATGTCGTCGATGATCCAGCCGGCAGCAGCGGCAGCGTCGTTATGGCAAAGATACAGCGCAAACTGGAACTTCTGTTCCTTTTCGCCGTTCATAAGTCCTATCGAGAACTTCTTTACCGTAAAGGAGTTGAGAACTCCCTTTTCATATCCGCAGCACGAGCAAACTCCGCCATAGCCGAACAGCTTTGCGTTGATGTCGCGCGCGAAATAATTTCTGTAAACCTTGGGATTGGATTTCTCATACGGCGCGATCCTGCGAACCTCGCTTCTGAGGAAATCGAACTCCTTGCGGCTGATGGTGGGAACCGGCTTGTAATAGTAAGGCAGCTGATCGAGCAGCACCTGGTTCGGTTCTTCCGTTCCGGAATACAGTCCGCGCAGGAGGTTTTGGTTTTCTCCCGTGAGAACGAACTCCACAAATCCCGCATACTGCGGCTTTGTCATATTATCGCGGAGAATAACGAGCTTTGCGGACTTCGCCATGTCCTCTTCGGAAATGGGCGCCGACAGATCGACGATCTTCATCAGCTTGTTGTCGCCGTTAAGAAGCGCTATCTTGTCAAGTCCCAGATCACAGACGTAGAGCTTTGCCATCATCTGCTCGACGTTCTCGGCGCTGCCCGCCTGCGGGAGCACCGACAGAATGTCCTGCGTATCGAAGCTGAAGCGTCCCGGCGAGTGAATGAAGTCGAACTCGCGGTTGTTGAACAGTCCGCTTTCGATAAGCGCGTATACGTCGCTTACAATATCCAGCAGCTCGGCGTTGGAGATGTTCGGCGGGATCATAAACTGCTTTCCGTAAACCGAGAAGCGGTAGCGTTTATTGATATCAAGCGCCAGCGTAACGTCTCCGCCCTGGCTCTTGATTTCCTTGAGGAACTGGATGGTGTCCTTACCGTTGGTGAAGGAGTTCACCATCAGCGTCAATACCTGATTGAAGATCTGGTGATTCTCAAACCTCATCTCGTGAGCAGCCAAGGTGTCGTATGCTTTCTTGAGGTTTCCGATATTGATCTTGGAGATTTCAAACTGAATGGTCGCGGTTCCCGAAGAAACTACAAACTGGAAGTATTTCATCGAGATTCGGTAGCTCTCGCCGAACATCTCGTCGATCACGGCAAACGCATCCGCAAGCGCGTTCTCATCGGCAACAGAGCCGTTTACGATGCACTCGTTGAGCTTAAGGCTTATAATGCTCTTGAAGAACGCCGCAAGCTCATAGTCCTTTATCTTCTTGCCGTCGGACTCCATGTTGTAGCGGTTTCCGTCGAGGAAGAACGAATACAGGAATTCCTCTCCGCCCTCGTCCGTTCCGGGGACTGTCCAGTCATACTTCGCAACAAGAACATGATTGTCGTCCTTGCCGTACCAGTCGTTCATCTGGTCGATGTCCTCGTAGAGAACCTTTGCGGCGCTTCCGTCGTCGTGCTCATCCTTGGTTACGGAGCGCTCGCCGAAGAAGCCGTTGTTTCTCAGATCGCGGAACAGTATCGGCTCGGGAGAATGCGGGAAAATAACCGAAACGCTGCTTCCGAATTTCTCGCGAAGTCCCTTTGCGATGCCGCTTGTGTTTATATAATTGTAGAAGAACTCAAATACATACTGGCGCGGACGGAGCTGATACAGCTCGGGTTTGTCCTGACGCGGCGACAGCTCCAGCACGAACATCTTTCTGTAATCGTCCGCGACCGCCATGATGCCCTGCTCGATCTTCGCGGAGCATTCCTCGAGAGAATCGTACCTGATTCCCGAACGGTTGTTGGTGATGTATTTGTTGGGAACCGACACGAAGAACGCGGAGAGCTGTTCGTCGACGAATTCCTTGTTGTTCGCGCGAACAAAGCCGGTAAGCTCGAACGTCGAGAAGTAATTGTACTTCGACATCAGCACCTGCGCAGCCTCGCGCTTTGCTCCCGAGATCGCGTACGGGATAAGATAAGTGAACCCGTCGTGCTCGGCGCTTAAGAAGTCCGCAACGCTCTTGCCGTTCTCAGAAAAACGAACCTTGGGAGTATCGTTTTCGTCCTTGCGGTGAAGCTGGATCTTATAAACCACTTCGCGGTTTCCGTAATTCAATACCGCGAGATTTATGGTTCTCTCGGTGCACTCGTTTTCGTCAGCCGAGGTGAGGTTCTTTTTTCTCACGAACGCGAAGCACAAGTCCACCATATTGATATAAACGCCCTTTTTCGAGGTGAGCGTCACGAGATTTTCGTGGAGCGCCGCCTGCTCGTTTTCGGGGAGCGCAAACACGATCTCGGTGTGGTTGAAGTGCTCGCCGGTGAGCTGCAGCTCGCGAACCTTGAGCGTTCCCTCATCGTTTACAACACGCAGGGAATAGTCGTTCGAGCGCATCTTAAACCAGTCTACGTTTGCGAATACGCTCTTGGCACCCAGACCGAAGCGACCCTCGCGCTTTTTATCGCCCTCGTTTCTTCCGACGGAAAGATAATAGAACACCTGCTCGAGCTTGAAGCCCGTTTCGTTATAGGTGAGCTTTACCTGTCCCTCGTCGAGGAACTCGATCATTACCTTGATATCGGGAGAATCGTAGTCGCATCCGAATACGTTCTGCAAAAGCTCGCGGATTATGGATTCCCTCGGGTAATCCTTCGCGATGCCCGCCATATTGATCGCGCCTCTTCCGGCGTACATATTGTTGAAGTAATCCTTAAACGGATCGCTGTCAAACTCGCCGGCGGTGAGCTTCTGTTGGATCTCGTCGACAACAGTTCTCATGCCCTCTTTATCGCCCGCAGTATTTCGCTCAAAAAAGTCGCCTAACAGTCTTTCAACCGTTTCGTAGCTTCCGCTCATTTACTAATGCCCCATTTCTCCGCACTTATTACTTGATGCGCCTCGCGGTATGCGCTCTGAATGATTTCCGCCAAATTTCTCGGAAAATCTCTAATTTTTATTAGAACCCATCATTATAGATTTTAATATAATCCTTGAAGGAACGGTTGGAATCCTGTTCCTTGGCTCTGTACTTCCATATTCCGTACAGCACGGGATACTGAATACAATCGTTAAGCTCGGTGATGTCCTGCTTTATCTTAAGGTGGAAATCATCGCTCTTGTGGTATTCATCGATCTGCGCCTTTGCATTGTTAAGCCCCGGAATTACCTCGGACGCGAACGGCTCGTTCGAGAACGCGTCGTTTGCGAATGTAGCCGCCATTTCCTCGCGGCGCGGAGCCTTCTCCAGCTTTTCGCCGGTCACTACGCAAAGCCCCGAAAGTCCGTTTATAGCGGCGGTGATGTCCGCAGGCTGTGAGTTCTCATTCAATCCGAACAGCTTATAGATCTTTGCCAGCATTTCATCGGCAAACTCGACAAGCTGCTTTCCGGAGGTGATTATCTCCGACCTCGGGATCGCGTACTCGCACTTTACTTTCTTGATCAGATCGAGGCAGTTATCAACCTGCTTCGCGAAATCGCGGATGTATTTAAGATCGGCGATGAGGTTGTTTAGGCTCTGACCCTTTTCTTTGATATCCAGCAGGATATTTCTTGCGGGAAGATCGCCGCAGAAGCCGTTTTCGGTCTGCAAATACAGCGTCTTATCCAGCACGCAGGAATCGAACAGCCCGTTTTTGTCGCGGAAGATAACAAATCTTCTCTGAGCCTCTCTTGCAATGCCGTGGCGCGTCATTCTTCTTTCGAGAAGCACCGGTGAAAGCGGAAGCTCGTAGTTTACTATGCAGGTTATGTTCTCAAAGCCCTCGCCGACAGTTCCCAGATCGTCCATGCCAATGAGGATCTTCGGCTGATTGTCGCCGTTTTCGGCAACGAGCATTCCCGTAATATCCTCCGAGCGGAACAGCCCGCCTCTCGCGTAGTGGACCTCGGCTCCGTAAAGGCAGCCCAGCGCCTTATGGAGATATTCGGAGGTGTTTTTATCGCAGCAGTAGATCATCATTCTGCCCGCGGGATCCGCCAGTGTGTCGTCGCAGAGCTTCAACAGAGCGTCCAGCTTCTTGTCGAAAGCCCGCAAGTCCTCAACATCGGAGCGCGAGAAGAACGGTTTCTGATAAATGCGCTTTTCCTTTTCGTACTTGTCGCAGTCGAATTCCTCAAAAACGTTGCCGCCGAAACGGTATGCGGGAAGTCCCGAACGCAGATCGACGCGTCTGCGGAGATTGTCGAGGACCTCGGTCTCGAAGCCGTATTCCACAAACACAACGTCGCGCGTAAATCCGTCGGTATAAAGCGGAGAATTGAAATAGCGCATTACGGGGCTGTCGATATCGAGCTTCGCGCAATCCGCGCCGAACTCGATTCCGTCGGCCTTTTCCGCCAACTCGCCCTTATCCAGAACCGTCTTGATAAGCGAAGCCAGCGCCTTTTTATCGTCGGCGTTTCTCGCGGGGAACGGCGTGTTTATCAGCAGCCGCTCGCTGTTCCAGATGATATTGCTCTCGTATTTAGCGTAATTCGGAACGCCGGGATTCAATTCTTCGTCAATTATTATGAGGTTCCACAAAAAGCGTTTGGAGACCTTTTTCTTCAGTATATTGTCGCCGAAAAGCGCGTCCTGAGAAATAATATAAAGGCTCGCTCCGAACTCGTTGAAAAACAGAAGAGAATTCGACGCGTTCGTTACGATCTTGAAATCCGCGCCGATGGACGTTACCAGCACCTTATACCAGCTGTAAAGCTCGCTGGGCTGGGTAACTATAAGTATATTCGGATTCTCCTGCTCTGCCAGCACGTCGTAAATGCACAGCCCCGCCTTGGTATACTTTTCCGAACCGAACTCGCCGCAATTTACGGCAAAACCGAATCTCCGCAGCTTTTCTGCGGCGGCAAGATTTGCGGCGGACAGATTAAGTCCCACCAGCGGCATCCATTTAAAATTACTCAATATATCGCACCTCCAACAACGGTTATAGAGACAAAACCGCGAACTTTGGGCATAATTTCCCCAAAGCATTTATAGACCTGTAACTTAATTATACACCAAATATATAATTATTACAAGTCCAACAAACCATATAGATATAGAGAAATCTCAAGGTGGATTTTTGTGCATTTTATACAAAAGTAATCGTTATCATATATTTTTTACTTAAATTTTAGATAAATTAAAGGTAACGATAACTAATGCCGCGCAATTATTGTTAAGTTTACCGCAAAAATGATAGCAAAAAGGAATTCTGCACAAATATTCTCAAAAAATTTCGTTAAAAATCCCCAACGGGAATAATTACCATTGCAAAATGCCGAAAAGTGCGATAAAATATAGATATGATACTGTTTGAGGTGGTTTTTTCATGTTAAGGGCTGTTCTCTCCAAAAAGGAGCTGTCGGAATACGGCGAATATTACGGCTGTGTAAGCGATCTGCTGGACGACAAAAGCGTACTTATGCTGCGGGATTTCCGTCATCACATCGCGACGACGCGTTTTCAGCACTCGCTGAACGTTTCCTACTACAACTATCGGCTGTGCAAGCTGCTGCGGCTGGACGCCCGAGCAGCGGCGCGCGCTGGACTTTTGCACGACTTTTTTCTCTACAACAGAAAGTCCCATAAAAAAACCGAACGCTCGCACGCCGCGGAACATTCCAAGACCGCGCTCAGAAACGCTTCCGAGCGGTTCTCGATAAGCGAGCTGGAAAGCGACATGATAGTAAATCATATGTGGCCGATGACCAAAAAGCTCCCGCGCCACCGCGAGACCTTTGTAATCACGATCGTCGACAAATTCTGCGCGGTTGCCGAGGTAGCCGCGGCTATTCTCAGGCGTTCCAAATCAAAATAAAAAATACCCGTGTGCCGTCTGACACACGGGTCGTTTATTATCTGTAACCGCACATAATGCCGCCTTCTATTTCTTCCTCGTAATACTCGCCCGTTCCGGGTTCGATCGTTTTGATTATGTCGTACAGCGAAAGATTCACTCCATCGAATTCCTCGGGCAGATTGTCCTTGAACTTGAAATAGCGTTTCGTTCCGTCGGGGAACTCGACGGCGATATAGCACAGATCCTCTTTGAAGGGAGTGTCCGAGCCGAGCTTTTTCGCCGCCTCAACATCCAACGTTTTTTGAACGGTCTCGGAAGCGGGGATTTTAACCATTTCGCTGCGGCGCCCGTAGCCAACGCAAATTCTGTCAGCCTCTCCGGTGCTTCCGGCGTAGCCTATAAGCTGACCCGCCTTTACAACGTCACCCACCTTCACGGGGTAATCAAGATCGCGATTGAGGTGACAATATAAAGTATAGATCTCCTCGGTGTGCTTGATGACTACCGTTTTGCCGCCCCCGTAGTACCAATCCGCAAACACTACCTCTCCGTCGTCCACAGCGTACACCTCCTCGCCGTTTGCCGCGGGGATCGTGGTGACGTTGCTGCCGTAAACGTCCTTGTCTCCCGTGTTGAAGAAATCAAAGCCGTCGGGGGTGTTTTTGGTGGGCTTTACATGGGGTCTGCTCGCCCATTCCTCGGGGGTCTCGGCGGTTTTTTCAAGCGCATCGTAAAGCAACTCCAAATCCACAAGCTCCGCGATATACCTGTTCCACATATCAACGGTGGGTTCGCTGTCAAAGTTCCAGATAGAACGGTATTTGTTGCCGCCGGCACCGCCATTCGCCCTGACATGATTATAGTCGTCCATATCTCCGCCGGATGCGATTATCTGCCCCATCGCTACAACATCGCCGACAGAAACAGTAGTTTTGTCAAGGTCAATATACCCGTACAAAGAATAATAGTCGTCAGAGTGCTTTATGATGATAAGTCCTCCGCAGTCGGCTTTGCCCGCATAAACTACCTCACCGCCGTCCATAGCGTAAACAGGAGCATCATCGCCGTCATACCCAAACTGGATAATGCAGCTGTTAGCGCCCTCATAATAAGGAGCATCTAATGCCGTGCGCCATATATCTCCCGCGCACGCAAAAATCAGGCAGTTATTAGCGTTATCGGGATAGTAGTCTTTAATATATTTCTCGATTCCATCATAGCCTTTGTATTTACCGGTGACAACACCCAGACCGCCATAGGACTCTCCCCCGCTTGCCGCGCCGTCGTATACCCAATCGGGCTTACCGTCCGGGAACTCGCGGTCGGACGTGAATTGCTCCTTGCCGCCAAACCGCACTGCCGCTGTTGCTCCCACGATGACCGCCAGGCACGCCGCGCCCGCCAGCGTCGGCATTATCCACCCGCCGCGGCGCTTTTCAAGCCTGTAAACCTCAGCGCGCACGGGTTCCTCATAAAGCTCCTGCACGAAGCGCTCGTCTATGTCGTTTATAATATCAAATAGTTCTTTGCCTTTCATATATCATAGCCTTCCTTTCTGAGATATTCTTTGAGCTTTTTTCGGGTGCGGCTCAAAGCAACAGAGGCGTTGTTCTCGGTAATACCGAGATATTTCGCGATATACGGGATATCATAGCAATACCAGTATCTCATCACAAACGCCTTACGGTTGGTTTGGGAGCATTTCGCGAGGAACTTGTTTATTGCCGCCAAAAGCTCTTTTCTGAGAAGCTCGGATTCTACCTCGGCATTGTCCGGCAACACCTCCGCCAGCTCCTCGTAAACCAGGTTCACCGCGCCGCTTCCGCGCTTTGCTCTGTTCTGCGATTTTAGAAGATTGAGGGCGTGATTTTTGGTGAGCTTGCCGATAAACGCCGCAAGGTTCGGCGGTTCCGCCGGGGGAATGCTCTCCCAGACCTTTAAGTATACGGTATTCACGCATTCGGCGGCGTCCTCGCTGTTGCCCAGAATATTCCTCGCAATCGCCGTGCAGTACGCGCCGAATTTCTCGCCGGTAGCCGAGATAGCCTGCTCATCGCGCGCCTGAAACAGTCTTATTATCTCGCTGTCGTCCATCGGTTCACCCCCTCTGTCCTAATAGACAACGTTTGTTGTCAAATCTTACACAAAAATTAAAACTTTTTTACTTGCAATATTTTCTAAATTGTGGTACAATAGTTTTTAGGGATTAGAGATCAGGGATTAGTTATACGCATCAAACTAATCTCTAATCCCTAATCTCTAGCAACTATACGGAGGAAACAAAAATGGTCGTTCAACCCAAAGTAAGAGGCTTTATCTGCACCACCGCTCACCCCGTGGGCTGCGAAAAGGCAGTCCAAAAGCAAATCGAATACGTTAAATCCAAGGGAAAGCTCGGCGGCGCGAAAAAAGTGCTGGTCATCGGCTCGTCGGCGGGCTACGGACTTTCTTCGAGAATTGCCGCGGCGTTCGGCTGCGGGGCGGCTACGATCGGCGTTATGTTCGATAAAGAGGGCGGCGGGAACAAGACCGCTACCGCGGGCTGGTACAATACGAAGGCGTTCGAGAAATTCGCCGCGTCGGAGGGCTTGTACGCGAAGTCCGTAAACGGCGACGCGTATTCCGACGAGTGTAAAAAGCAGGTTATCGACCTTATAAAATCCGATCTCGGAAAGGTGGATATGGTGGTTTATTCGCTTGCCGCGCCGCGCAGACAGGTCGGAGAAACGGTCTACAAGAGCGTTCTCAAAACCACGGGAGCGCCTTATTCCAACAAAACCATTGATCTGCGAAACAACAGCATTTCCGAGATCACCATCGAGCCTGCCACCGACGAAGAGATCGAGGCTACCGTTAAGGTAATGGGCGGCGAGGACTGGGAGGCGTGGATCGACGCGCTCAAGGCCGCCGACGCTATCGAGGATAACGCGGTGACGCTCGCGTATTCCTACATCGGACCGAAGCTCACCCACCCGATGTATTTCGAGGGTTCTATCGGCAGAGCGAAAGCGCATCTGCTCGAGACCTCAAAGAAATTGAATCAAAAGGGCGTTCGCGCGTATGTTTCGGTGAACAAGGCGCTGGTTACTCAGTCGTCGTCTGCGATCCCGATCGTGCCGCTGTATATCTCCATTCTTTATAAGGTAATGAAGGAAAAAGGCAACCACGAGGGCTGTATCGAGCAGATGTACAGGCTGTTCGAGCGCATTTCTTCGGGAGAACTGAATCTCGACAAGGACGGGCAGATCCGCATGGACGACTGGGAAATGCTCCCCGAGATACAGGCGGTCGTCACCGATATCTGGAACAACATCTCGCAGGAGAACTTCAAGGCTTCCACCGACATCGACGGCTACTGGAACGATTTCTACGCGATGTTCGGCTTCGGCATCGACGGAGTTGACTACGACGCGGACGTGGAAGTGTAACCATGGAGCTTGTTATAAAGCATTTTAACGAGTTGACCGTTCGGGAGCTGTTTGAGATCTATAAATTGCGCGTTTCCGTATTTGTCGTTGAGCAGAATTGCCCATATCAGGAAATCGACGACGCCGACACAAACGCGTATCATGTTTATTTAAAAGATGAAACGGGAATTCAGGCGTATCTGCGCGTATTACCGAAGGGCGTGACCTTTCAAGAGGTATCTCTCGGACGCGTGATCGCGGTCAAACGCCGCTGCGGCTTGGGGAGCATGATACTTTCCGAGGGAATTAAATTCGCCAAGGAACGGTTCGGCGCCGAGATCATTACTATCGGAGCGCAGGTCTATGCCCGCGGACTGTACGAAAAGGCAGGCTTTGTCCAATCATCGCCCGAATACCTTGAGGACGGTATTCCGCATATAATAATGACCCTGCAATTATAATACTAATTCCCGATTAAAAACAGACATCTTTGTGGAAATCCCGCGCCTATCGCGTCGTCAAAGCTCCTTGGCGTACATA
>JAFLUD010000021.1 GCA_022508965.1 Oscillospiraceae bacterium | reverse complement strand
ATTCGAACCCCCGACCCTTTGGTTCGTAGCCAAATACTCTATCCAGCTGAGCTACTGGCGCGTACCGTTGTCGGAAACTCCAACAACAGTAATAATTATAGCACTTTTGAAAACGCTTGTCAAGTAGTTTTTTAAATTTTTTGAGGATTTTTTTTGCCTGAAAGCTACTACGGTGCGGAAAAATCTATGCTATACTCCCGTTTCGACGGGTCGGGGGCAGGTGCTTCACGATGAAGCCCGCGATCCTGCTGCCGAAAAATATGAACGCCCAGAACGCCACAAACGCTATCGCTACGGGGATCACGGCGATCACCGCGCAGGCTTGCAGTATCACCCAAAGAACTTTATAGGCTGCTTTCTTCATGAGTTCACCCCTAGCCGCTGACTATCTTCTGATAGCTCTTCGAGGTAGCTTTGTAGACCAAGATGTAAATTACCGCAAATGCCGCGTAGCTTCCCAGTGTTACCAGCGCGAACATAAGAGTATTCGAGAATCCGAACATTCTCAATAATCTTGAGAGAATCGGGAACGCAAACGTCATGTGAACTCCCGCGGCAACAAGCGGCAGGAAAAACACCGTAAGCACCTGCGAATTCACGACGGATCTGATCTCGCGCTTGGACATCCCCACTTTGCGGAGAATCGAGAAACGCGCCGCGTCCTCGTAGCCCTCACTTATCTGCTTGTAGTACATGATTAGCGCCGCCGACAGAATAAACACGCTGCCAAGCATAATCCCTAAGAAAAACAATCCGCCGTAAAGCCCGAATACCTCGCCTGTAAACTCCGCCTTTGACGCCGTACCGAACGACGTGCCGGGATAGCGTTCCATTACGTCGCCCATATATCCCTTCCGCTGAATATTTTCCCAGACCTCGTATTTTTCGCTTGTATTACCGTCGATGTCAAAATAATACGCCGTAATTATTTGAGAACTGGAAAAGCGATCGTTGATATATTGATTGATCTCCTCCAATACGTCCGCGTCCCTTACGAAAAAGTCCAGAACGGCAACCTCCGAGCCGTCGGTGATTATCGCGGAAGAACGCTCGTCCTCGGCGGAGAAGTTCTCAAGATAAATAACGTTGAACTCCGCCCAATCGCCGAATTTAAGCGTTTTGAAATCCTTGAAATAATCGGTGTTGTTTTCGGCGATTATGATATCGCGCGCGCCAAGCTCGAAGCCCATTTTCGCAACCTCGGCGTCCTCAGACGCGATGTAAAAATGCCCCGTGCTGAAGGTGTCGGCGCTAAGCCCCGTTTCCATACCCTCGGATAGCATACGCGGCGTAAGATTTACGCGTCTGACGGTCTTTTCGTTTTTGGGAACGCAGCCCATGTCACGCAGGGCGTTGTCGATAGCTGCGCGATATTCCTCAAAAACCTTATGATCGCCACTGTTTACCGTAAACCTGATGTCCCGCGGATACAGCGCGTCGACATAATCGCTCATGCCCGCGAGCAGCGTGGTAGTAGACGAGACCGTTACCAGCACCATGGTCGAAAGAATACAGATAGACGCCAGTCCCGCGCCGTTTCTGCGCATACGGTATGCCATCTGCGACACCGAAACAAAGTGATTGGTCTTGTAATAGTATTTCTTGTTTTTTCTGAGAATCCTGCAAAGCGCGACGCTGCCCGTGATAAACAGCAGATATGTCGCTATTATTACGAGAATAACCGCCGCGAAAAACGCGGGAATAGCCACCGAAAGATCCTTTATCGCTATTGCCATGGTATATGCGATCCCCAGCAGAATAACGCCGATCACCGCAAACGGGATATTCGTTTTAGGAGGCTTTTCGCCGGAGCTTTCGCTGTGAAGAAGCTGTATGGGTCGCGAGAAAAACATCTGCCGCAGCGAATTCAAAAGTATCAGCGCAAATACTATCGCAAACCAGATAAGCGCCATTATGACCGAACGCCATTCAATATAAAAGTCAAGGTTCTGGTCTTCGTTGAGCATTTTTGTTGCCAGCATTTCCGCGAGCTTTGAGAACAATATACCAAGCCCCAAGCCAGACAGCATAGAAAGCGCGTAGGTAAGCAGCGTTTCCCACACGAGGACCTGCGCTATCTGGAGCTTGCCAAGTCCTAAAATATTGTACAGACCGAATTCTCTTTTGCGGCGCTTTATCAGAACGGAATTTGTGTAAAACAGGAATATAAGTGCAAATATCCCGAGCACCACTACTCCCACATTCAGCAGTATTATCATAGTCCTGCCGCCTGCTTTTCCGTTGAGAAAGCTGCAGTAGGTGAGGTATGACGTGATGTAGAACACCGCGATCATCACCGCGGCGGTGAGGATATACGGGATATATGCCTTGCCGTTTTTGCGTATTCCGATGGCGGCAAGTCTGGTGTAGAGAGGCTTCATGCGGCACCGCCTCCTCCCGAAAGACTTACAGTCAGCGCGTCGGATATCTTGCGGTACATTTCATCGCCCGAGCAGTTACCTCTGTAAAGCTGGTGGAACACCTCGCCGTCGCGCAAAAACAGCACCCTGCCCGCGTGAGACGCGGCTTTTACCGAGTGAGTTACCATGAGAATGGTCTGACCGTTTCGGTTTATCTGCTCGAACAGCTTCAACAGCTCGTCGGAGGACTTGGAATCCAGCGCGCCGGTGGGTTCGTCCGCGAGGAATATCTTCGGATCGGTTATCACCGCTCTCGCGCAGGCAACGCGCTGCTTTTGTCCGCCTGAAAGCTCGTAGGGGTATTTGTTCAAGAGCTCCGAAAGTCCCAGCGACTTCGCAACGGGGATGAGCTTCTGCTCCATTTCCGGGTACTTCATTCCGCGCAGCACCAGCGGCAGCAGAATGTTGTCCTTTGCCGAGAAGGTGTCCAGCAGGTTGAAATCCTGAAAGACAAAGCCGAGGTTGTCGCGCCGAAATGCGGACATCTCGCGATCCTTTATCTTCGCCAGATCGCGCCCGTCGAGTATCACCGACCCCGCTGTCGGCTTGTCCAGCGCCGCCAGAATATTCAACAGCGTGGTTTTTCCCGAGCCGCTCTCGCCCATTATCGCGATGAATTCCCCCTCCTCGGCGGAAAACGAAACGTTTTTAAGCGCTTCGACCTTATTCCCCCCGAACCGCGGCACATAAATTTTCTTCAGATTGTTGACTTCGAGTAATGACATAATTTTCTCCTTTGTAAATCAAAATGTTGGGAAGTCAGCCACATTTCTATTCCCCAAAATCATTATAACAGATTATCTCGGAGAATTCCATAACCAAAACCTTACAATTTCCTTACATTTTTGAAAGATTGAGGATCGGGGACGCTCGATTGATTTTGTGCAAATTCAACAAAAAGCGTGCTCATTTCTTGGTAAAAATAAAAACCTATTGAAAAAGGCGAGCAGATGTGATATAATATATATGTTATTTTTTATGCGGCATAACCACCGCGTAAGTTTGAAATGGGAGTTGACTTATGAAAGCCGATTTGCACTGCCACACCACTATATCCGACGGTTCTCTGGGGATCTCGGATATCATTAAGCAGGCGGACAGAAACGACGTGCGCTATCTCGCAATAACCGACCACGACAGTCTGGCATCGCTGTCGAGAGCGGCGGTATTGGGAAAACGATATAATGTTACGGTGATACCCGCCGCGGAGTTTTCCGCGTTCGACAGCTCGCGAGGAAGAAAGGTGCATATTCTGTGCTATATGCCCGAAAAGCCCGACCGCCTCGAGGGACTGTGTCTTCGCACCTCCGAGGGGCGTATGAAGCTCGGCAAAAGCATTGCGCTGAAAGTATTGGAAAAATACCCCATTACCTTGGAGAGTATCCTGCGGTATTCTGCGGGGAGCAAGGCAATTTACAAGTGCCACGTCATGCACGCGCTTATGGATTACGGATATACTACCGATCTCTACGGAGACGTCTACGATGAGATATTCGATGCAAAAGAGGGACTTTGCGCCGAGCAGGTGAGCCAGGAAGCGGATTTCTATCCCGACGTCCGTTTTGTGACTACGCTTATCAAGGCAAGCGGCGGGATATCGATAATGGCGCATCCCAAGGTTTACGACAGCCTTGATCTTCTGGAGGAGCTTGCCGCAGAGGGCGCTATCGACGGCGCGGAGGCTTGGCATTCCAGCGCGGACGAGAAAACCAGCTCGCAGATCCTCGGGCTTACCGAGCGGTACGGGCTTATCGCGACGGGCGGCTCGGATTTCCACGGATTCTACAATCACTACGCTATTCAGATAGGCTCGAATCCCACTCCGGAGGAGCAGCTGAACAGAATAATCAAGCATACCGTCAAGGCGCTCTGACGGCAATCAAAAGAGGCGGAAAAATGGATATAAAAGAACAGGCTTTGAAAAAGCATTATGAATGGGGCGGAAAGATCGAAGTGATCTCCCGCGCGCCTATCGAGTCTCGCGAGGACCTTTCGCTTGCGTACACTCCGGGTGTTGCGCAGCCGTGTCTCGAAATAGCCGAGAACCCCGAGCTTTCCTACAAGCTCACACGCAGAAGCAACCTTGTCGCGGTCATCACCGACGGCACCGCGGTGCTGGGGCTTGGCGATATCGGCGGACTGGCGGGTATGCCGGTCATGGAGGGAAAGTGCTGTCTGTTTAAGGAATTCGGCGGAGTGGACGCATTTCCGCTTTGCGTTAAATCAAAAGACCCCGACGAGATCGTTCGCACTATCGAGCTTATTTCCGACAGCTTTGGCGGGATCAATCTTGAGGATATCTCCGCGCCGCGCTGCTTTGAGATAGAAGCAAAGCTCAAAGAACGGCTGGATATTCCCGTGTTCCACGACGACCAGCACGGAACCGCTATCGTCGTCGGAGCCGCTATGATGAACGCCGTGAAGCTCGCGGGAAAGAAGCTCTCCGAGATAACGGTAGTTATAAACGGCGCAGGCTCGGCGGGTGTTGCCATCGGAAAATTCCTGCTGAAATTAGGCGTCGGAAACCTCGTTATGGTGGACATCGGCGGCGTTATCAACCGCGATGAGAGCTACGAAAATCCCGCACACGCGGAAATGGCGAAGCTCACGAATATTAACAACATCAAAGGCTCGCTCGCGGACGCTTTGCGCGGCGCGGACGTGTTCGTCGGAGTTTCAAAGCCGAATCTGGTAACTCCCGATATGGTGAGATCAATGGCGGATAAGCCGATACTGTTCCCGATGGCGAATCCCAATCCCGAGATAACCTACGAGCTTGCAAAAGAGAGCGGCGCGTTTATTGTCGGCACGGGACGCAGCGATTATCCCAACCAGATAAACAACGTGCTGGTGTTCCCGGGCGTGTTTAAGGGAGCGCTTTCGGTGCGCGCAAGGGCTATCACCGAGGAAATGAAGCTCGCGGCGGCTTACGCGATCGCGGCGCTTATTCCCGAAGAAAAGCTCTCGCAGGAATACATAATCCCCTCGGCTCTTGACAAGAGCGTTGCGAACGCCGTTGCAAAGGCGGTTGCGGACGAGTGGCTTAAATCTCAGAAATAGCCCAAAGATAGGAGGAATCCGAATATGACTTACGAATATTTTCCGCACGGGGTATGCTCGCGCAGAATGATCCTTGATGTCGAGGACGGCATTGTAAAGGAGCTTATAGTTGAGGGCGGCTGCAACGGCAACCTTCAGGGCATTTCCTCGTTGGTAAAGGGAATGAAGGTAGACGACGTTATCGAGCGCCTTTCGGGGATAAGATGCGGCTCTAAGCCCACCTCCTGCCCCGCGCAGCTTGCCGAGGCGCTTATCAAGATCAAAGAAGACAACGCGTGATATCGGGAGCGATCTATGAAAATTCCTGAACTGTTCAACAACGGAAAAACCGTTTTTTCGTTTGAGATTTTTCCGCCGAAAAAAGACGGCTCGATCGACACCGTTTACAAAACGCTCGACGAGCTTGTCGATTTAAAGCCCGATTTCATCAGCGTTACCTACGGCGCGGGCGGCTCTTTACCCGGCTGTTCTACGCGCGAGATCGTGGGCATTATCAAGGAAAAATACCACACGGAATCCATCGCGCACCTTACCTGCGTGAATTCGACTAAAGAGGACATCGACCGCATTATCGGGGAATTCGAGCGGTGCGGCATCGAAAACGTGCTTGCTCTGCGAGGTGATATCAACCCCGATATTCCCCCGAAAAAGGACTTTTTGCACGCGTCCGATCTTATTGCGTATATGAAGCAGCGCGGCGATTTCAGCTTCTCGGGAGCCTGCTATCCCGAGGGGCATACCGAGTCTGCCAATATCGACGAGGACATCGAAAATCTCAGAAAAAAGGTGGACGCAGGCGCTTCGCATCTGATATCGCAGCTGTTCTTCGACAACAGCTTTTTTTACGAGTTCCTCGAAAAAGCCCGCGCAAAGGGAATAAACGTCCCCATCGAGGCGGGGATCATGCCCTGCGTCAACGCAAAGCAAATTCAGCGCATGGTTACAATGTGCGGGGCTTCGCTGCCGCATAAATTCACAAAGCTCATCGCGCGTTATGAGAACAACCCCAACGCAATGCGCGACGCGGGCATCGCATACGCGGTCGATCAGATAATCGACCTCGCGGCAAACGGCGTTGACGGGATCCACCTGTACACCATGAACAACCCGTACATCGCGCGGAAAATCAGCGAGAGCGTTATGGGAGTATTGAGATGAACGCCGTTTTCAGCTGTGTAAACCGCGCCGACGCGCTAAGATACATGGGCTGCCGCGGCGAACCCGACGAGCGCATGACCGCGCAGATCGACGAATGCGAAAAAGCACTGCTGGCTGCGGCGCGTCCGCAGTATGTCTGGAAAGCGTTCGAGCTTGTCCGCGAGAACGGCGCGCTCGGTCTTTCCGGCTGCGATTTCAAGCTCCCCGGCTCGGACATCGCAAAGCATCTCGAAAACTGCGGAAGTGCTGCGGTGATAGCGGCGACGTTATCGGCAGACACCGACAGATTCCTCAAAAAACAGAGCGTGGAGGACAGTCTGAAGGCGATGATCTCGGACGCGCTTGCAAGCGCTCTGGCGGAGCAGACCGCAGAGGCGGCGCGCGTTTCCGTGCTGCAAAGCATGGAGGGGTATTTTGCGACATGGTGCTATGCGGCGGGCTACGGGGATTTTCCCATCGAAATGACGCCGCTGCTTATCGCCTGCACCGATGCCGCCAGAAAGATCGGCATCGGCTGCACCGCGTCGAACATGATCACTCCCCAAAAAACAATCGTGGGTATCATCGGGCTTTCCGAAAAGCCTCAGAACGGCTCCCGAGGATGCGAAAGCTGTAAACTCCGCGACACCTGCGGTTACAGAAAAAACGGGCAAAGCTGCCAATAGTTACAAAACGGTTACAAATTCTTTCAAAAGGGTTACAAGTTATTTCAAAACGGTTACAATTTCATTACAGTTTTGTAATAATCGTTGACTTTGCAGAAAAATGTGCTAAAATATAGATATGGGGCAGGAACTTAACAAACTTCTCACTCAACGTGCCGAAATAATTCTTACCTCGTCCCACTTCCATTTTACCGGAGCGCGCGGATTTTACATATATCCTCCGCGGCGGGCGGCAAACTCCATTTCTTAGCCAAAAGCCTTCATCGTCATTCTCATATTATTTGCTGCCGCCCTTACCGATAACGCGACATCTACCCTCTCCTTAAAATATTTTCTGAGTATTCGCGGCGCTCGGCATATTTTTCCCCCGAAAGGTATTTCGGGGGAGATTTGTTTCAGTGTACAGTGGAAAGTGATATAATTAAAACGCTCCCGAGTTAAGGATGGTGCGATATAGAAGTATCGCATCATTCGAGCATCGACCTTTGGTAATGTTCCGCGTATGGAACGAAATACCAAAGGCGGCTCGCCTTTTTGGAGAGCGTTTTTATTGACAAATCGTCCGGGATTTGGTATAATAATTTCTGTGGCAAATTTAAATTTTGCAGGAGAAAAAGATGCCGAATATGAAAAAGTCCAAAATGAAAAAGGTTTTGACAGTATTAATTATCATTGTCGTCTCGATAACAGCATTGCTGTCGGCGACATACATAAATCACCAGATACGCTTGAAATATGAAGCCGAATTGAGGTCGCCTCTTGGACAAATCGTTGAGGTTGACGGCAACAATATGAGCGTTTATATTGAGGGGAACGGCGATACAACACTTGTATTTATGTCGGGTGCGGGAACCTGTTCTCCGATACTGGATTTCGAATCCCTCTATTCCCTTTTAAGCGATGAATACAGAATTGCCGTGGTCGAAAAATTTGGATATGGATATAGCGATGTTATTGATAAAAAAAGAGATATTGATTCCATTCTTGAAGATACACGAGCAGCGCTGACAGCGGCAGGGCTTAATGCTCCGTATGTTTTATGCCCTCATTCTATGTCAGGGCTGGAAGCCTTGTACTGGGCGCAAAAATATCCCGATGAGGTCACAGCGATTATCGGACTTGATATGGCAGTACCACAGTATTATGACAATATGAAAATCAACCTGCCCCTTATGAGGGTGGCAAGTTGGGCGGCCGGCATGGGAATCCACCGCCTGATACCCGGGCTTGCAGAGAGCGAGGCAATTCTTCACGGCACATTAACCGACAGAGAAAAGGAAATATACAAGGCTGTTTTCTATAACCGCACTGCAA
This sequence comes from Oscillospiraceae bacterium, assembly GCA_022508965.1. Taxonomy (GTDB): domain Bacteria; phylum Bacillota; class Clostridia; order Oscillospirales; family Ruminococcaceae; genus CAG-115. Next base: position 14,458 of record JAFLUD010000021.1, on the reverse strand, counting down.
CCGTAACAATGATAAACGAAACCGATGCGGTAAAGGAAAACGCCGAAAAAGTGAAGAGCATGGGTGTTCCGCAGCTTCCAATGCTGTTATTCATCTCAGACGGTTCGGGAGGAACCGGCTTTGAAAAAGAAACGTGGCGCAAAATTGCGATAGATTATATTTCTCAAACGAGCAACGGAAAATACATAGAACTGGATTGCCCGCATTATGTTCACGATCATGAATATATTAAAATAAGCGAAAGCATTTCTGAATTCTTATTAAATAAATAATAAACACCAAGCCCCGAAGCAGTTGTATCAAACTGCCTCGGGGCTTTTTTGGAGCGCCCTGCTTTTAGGGCGTTTTTTTGGTAATCATCCTGTGCGTTCTGTACCGAAACGGATGTAGTTATATTCTCTTGCAACCGCGTCCCAGGTGGGCGCACCGACAACACCCGAGGGATCAATGCCGTAAAGCTGCTGGAATATCCGCACGGCACGCTCGGTCTGTTCTCCGAAATAGCCCGTGGCTTCGATAACGGGGATAGCAGCTATATTCTGACCGATCACCCTGAGATACGTCTGGAACTCCTTAACATCGTTGTTGCGCATTCCGGGAGTGAGATTATAGCCGGGGTAAAGCGCGGCAGTAGCACCCTCATAACCCTCGGGGAGATTGTTCAATATATTCGTGTAAATTCTGTTTATAAACAGCCATGTTCTGAAATCAACGGTCCCCGTGTAATTCAATCCGTAAAACTCCGCAAACCTCTGAAGCTGGTTTTCCACCGAGGAATTGAACACGCCGTTGTTGTCAACCATCGGGATCTCGGGATTGAAATACGCGATAACGTTCAGATAATACTGAAGCGAACGCACGCGCTGCCCATAATCGCCCTGCCGCAGATTTTCTCCGAAGAGCTTGGAAATTTCCTCGACGGTAAGCCCCTCGCTGGTGATCTCCGCCAGATGCTTTACGGCGGTGAAAATGTACTTTATCTGATACCAGGTGGACTTGTTGATGATGCCCGTCGCGGGAAGTCCGAAAACGCTCTGGAATACTCTTACCGCCTCTACCGTTGACGCTCCGTAAAGTCCGTTTGAGGGAACTATCTTCGGAATCGCGGGGTAATTGTCGCCAATGCGGTTGAGTTCTATCTGAATGGTGCGCACCTCGTTTCCCGAGGAACCGAACCCGAACGGCGTTCCGGGATAGCTCGGGATATTCGGGGATACGGGAGCGTTGTAAACAATGTCGATATCCTCGCCGTAATAGTACTGCAAAATCTCATACGGCGTAAGCCCGCGGTTGGCAAGCGGCACTGTTCCCCACTGCGAAAGCCCGCGGCAGGTCACGGTGGTACCGCTGCAGAAGGTCGCGAACAGCGGCTCGACGCTTCCGCGCCTTACAACATAATTGTTGAATATCTCGTCTACTATATCGCTGATATTTCCGAAGATCTCGCGCCCGTAAACAAACGCCTGGTCGTACTGGGTGGAATTAGTGATATCGAATTCATAGCCGCGGCTGCGGTACCATTCGGTATAAACGCGGTTCAGCGCGAAGGAGATCTGCGCGTAGATATTCGCGCGAAGCGCCGCTTCCGGCCATGTCGGGAAAATCTCGCTGGAGGCGACGTTTTTTATGTAATTGGGAAAGGTTACCGAAACATTTGCGGCGGGAGAGTCGGGAGCGCCCAGATGAACAGTGATCCTCTCGGGGACGAATGGCAAGTTACCTGTCGGCATTGGGCACCTCCGTAATCTCTTCGATCAGCTCGCTTTCGGGGCTTATCGCCACGGGGATCATAGATACGCGCTGTACCGACTGGATCCCGTCGAACACGGGAATATCGTGCAGGATCACGTCCGCAAAGCCGTTCTTTGTGACAGACGCGTCATACAGCGCGAACGGCTGAACGTCGTCGTCATAGCTCTGCGAAAGCTCCTTTGACGGCGCGGGGAGCGCTACCGAGCGCGTCTGACCGCTGCGGTCGGTCGTGAGCGTCACGATCTCAAAGGTTTTCCCGCCGAATTTCTTGGTGATAACGCACTTTACTCCGCTTACGGGATAAGCCTGCCGCGCCGCGAACACGCGGAACATCATCGTTCCCCTGCCGATATTTTTAGACTGAAATTCCTCATAATCTTGATAGATGATCTCGGGGTAGTCGATAGGCTTGGTCTGGCTTCCGTTTCGCTCCTGATTTTCGGGCGAATTTTGGGGAGTGCGCCCGTCCTCGAAGCTGCGCCCGGTAAGCTGTTCGCCCTGGCTTGTGCCGCTTATCGGCATATCGTTCAGGCGATCGGCTGTTTCCTTGGAGGTGGACTGCACGTCGGCAAGATCGGGGCGGGGCGTGGTAGCGTTATTGTTAGTAATTCCCGAGGCGTCCTTGGCGGGGTCGTTGTCGGAAGGCTCGCTTCGGTCGGTGCTTTCCTGCTGGACCTGCTCGGTCGAGGGAATAGTAACATAATTCGGCGGAGTGAAGATGTTGTCAGAGGGATCGAGAAGCTCGCCGTCGGAGTCATCGTCGGTTTCATCGTCAACATAGTCCATATCGTCCGAATCGTCGTCGGCAACGTCTATATCCGCAAACACGTCGTTTTCGGTCTCGTCGGTATTGTCTGCATTCTCGGTGCCTTCGGCAATCTCTTCTTCATTTTCGGCGGCTTCTTCGCTGTCGTTATTTATTATTTCCGTCAGAAATCTGTCGTAGGCTTCGCCGCCGTTATCGCCGCTTACATAGCCGATGACCCGCGGAGCTTTTTTCGGCTCGGATCCCGCGGTATCTGCAGGACTGCTTCCGCGCGAGGAACGCGACAGCTCCATCAGCTCGCGCTTGTACTTTTCGATCAACTTTTTAGTGTCTTCCATAAAACAACCTCCCGATAGTTTTTGTATAATTTATATGTTTGAGAACGCGGTATTATTCTCATTAAAAATGTGCAGTAAATTGCAGTCGGAGTTGTGTTACTATAAACTCATCACAAATAACCGCAAAGGAGGCAATTCTATGGCAAGAAGAAAAAAGCTCTCGGTAAGGGAATATCTCGAAAAACACAACGCTTCGTTTATGAAATTCGGGGACCTGTTTGTAAAGCAGCTTACCGACAGCAACATGATAATCGCTCTCGCACAGAAGGATCTGGAAAAGCTCGCGAAGGTGTGGAAGCTGGTATTTGAGATGATCGCCGAAAACTCGGGAGACAACTCTCAGGAAAAGCTCTTAGAGCTTATCGGAGCTTACAACGACCTGAATAAGGAGGCGGAGGAATGATTCTCTCACCAAAACAACAGCAGGCGCTCGCACTGCTGAAAAAAGGCAGGCTGCGGCGCATAAACATTTTCGAGGGGAGCGTCCGAAGCGGAAAGACCTATATTTCTTTGATCATGTGGGGATTCTGGGTGGCAGGTTCTCCGAAAGAAAAGGCGTACTTAATGGCGGGAAAAACGCTCACCACGCTAAAGCGCAACGTTCTCGAGCCGATGAAAACGCTGTTCGGCGAGAGCTTTTCTTACAGCATTCCCAAAAAAGAGGGCGAGCTTTTCGGACGGAAAATATACCTCGAGGGCGCGTCCAACTCGGAATCGGAAAGCAAGATCCGCGGTATGACGCTTATGGGCGCATACTGCGACGAGCTGACGCTGTTTTCGGAGGATTTTTTCGTGATGCTGCTGTCGAGGCTGTCAGAAAAGGGCGCAAAGCTGTTCGCGACCACCAATCCCGACAGCCCCGCGCACTGGGTCAAGCGCAGCTATCTCGACAACAAAAAGCTCGATCTGCTGTCGATGAAATTCACGCTTCTGGACAACATATTCCTGCCGCAGAAATATGTCGAGTCGCTGAAAAACGAGTTCTTCGGGGTGTACTACGACCGTTATATTCTCGGGGAATGGGTCGCAGCGGAGGGGCGAGTTTACGACGGGTTTTCGCAGGCGAATATTCTTTCCTCGAAAAAAATCGCCGAAAGACTTTCGGAAAAGCCGCTTGCCACGTCGGTTCTCGGAGTGGACTACGGCGGCAACAAGAGCGCTTCGGCGTTCGTTCATGTCGGCTTCGACAAGGGCTTTGACAACGTGTACGTTCTCTCGGAATATTACGACGAACGAAACCGCTCGGCAGAGAGCCTGATCTCGGGGTTTTCGGAATTTGCCGAGCGCGAAAAAAGCCGCTTCCCGTCGCTTTGCGCGGCATACTGCGACAGCGCGGAGCAATTGCTCGTAAAGAGCTTTCGGCAGGCGGCGAGGATAGAAGTTAGAAACGCGCTCAAAAAGCCGATCTCCACTCGAATCAATATGCTCAACCGCCTGATCTCGGCGGGGAGATTCTTCGTTTCGGAGGAATGCCCGCACGTTATCGAGGCGATTCAAAGCGCGGTCTGGGACGAGCGCAATACCCACAAGGATGTCCGCCTCGACAACGGCACCTCCAACATCGACAGTCTCGACGCCCTCGAATACGCGTTCGAGCGTTATGAGCGGCAATTATTCGGATTCTAGTTTTATGGGGAAAACCCTTTCCCAAAAACCTTTCCTCATAAAATAAAACGCACCGCAAAAAACAATGCGGTGCGTTTAAATTTGTCTACCCTCGTTGGCGGGAGCGTATCAACTCCGCGTAGAAGCCGTTCTTCCGCATAAGCTCGGTGTGTGTACCCTGCTCGACGATGTGCCCCGAATTCATTACGAGAATGCAATCCGCCTCTCGAATCGTCGAAAGTCTGTGCGCCACCACAAAGCTGGTGCGCCCGCGCATAAGCTCGTCAAACGCGCTTTGTATCTTCATCTCGGTGCGGGTGTCTATCGAAGAGGTCGCCTCGTCGAGTATCAGCATGGGCGGCGGCGATAGCATTATCCGCGCTATCGACAGCAGCTGCCGCTGTCCCTGAGAAAGCTCCGCGTCGCCGGTGATCACCGTGTCGTAGCCGTTTGCAAGGCGCTTTATAAAGCCGTGAGCGTGGGCGGCTTTCGCGGCGGCGATTATCTCGTCAATAGTCGCGTCGGGCTTGCCGTAGGCGATGTTCTCGGCGACGGTCCCGCGGAATATCCAGGTTTCCTGAAGGACTATACCGAAGCTCCCGCGAAGACTGTTTCGGGTAAGCTCCTTGATTGGGCTACCGCTTACGCGGATCTCGCCGTCCACCACATCATAAAACCGCATCAGCAGGTTTATGAGCGTTGTTTTTCCGCAGCCGGTGGGACCTACTATCGCTATATGCTGTCCGCTCTTCACGGAGAGATCGAGATTCTCGATAAGCGGTTTTTCGGGAGTATACGAGAAATCCACGCCGCTTATATCCACGCGTCCGTCGCAGTTTTCGAGGATCTTTTTGTTCTCGTCGGAGCTTTCGGGCTGTTCGTCGATAAGCGCGAAAATCCTCGCCGCGGAAGCCAGCGCATTCTGAAGCTCGGTGACTACTCCCGATATCTCGTTAAAGGGCTTGGTGTACTGATTCGCGTACTGCAAAAACGCGCTTAGATCGCCGACGGTGAATCCGCCCGAGACGGCGCGGACGGCGTTTAACGCTCCGAAAATTCCCACGCCCGCGTACACAAGCGAATTCACAAAACGTGTCGAGGGATTGGTGAGCGCGGAATAAAACTGCGCTCTCCGTCCGCAGACGTTAAGCCGCTCGTTTATTTCGGAGAACTCCTCCTCCGCGGTTTTTTCAAAGCCGAACGCCTTTACCAGACGCTGCGCGCCGATATGCTCGTCGATATATCCCGTAAGCTCTCCGCGTATCGCGGACTGTTCCTTAAACTTATTGTAGCAGAGCTTTGAGATCACTGCCGCCACGGCAAACGACAGCGGCGTTATGCAAACCACCACCAGCGCTATTTTCCAGTTGAGCGAGATCATAAAAACGAGCGTTCCGACGATGGTGACAACTCCCGTAAAAAGCTGCTGAAAGCCCTGCAAAAGCCCTTCGGAGACCGCATCGACATCGTTTACCACGCGGCTGATTATGTCCCCGTGAGAATTCGCGTCGATATACGCAAGCGGCAGGTTTTGCAGGTGCGCGAAAACGTCCCCGCGAAGCTGCTTTACTGTCTTGTGGGTTATTTTGTTGGTGGAAAAATACATCAGCCATTGCAGCAGCGCAACTGCGGGGATTATTACCGCGATCCTGATCAATATGGGGATCATCGCCGCGAAATCCACGCCGTCTGTGGAAATGCAGTCAACGGCTTTTCCTATGAGAACGGTGGTGTAAAGCGACAGCAGAACGCTTCCCGCCGCGCAGACTATTGCCAGGACAACCAGCCACAGTTGTCCCTTGAGATAGCGCAGGGTACGTCCGAGCGCGCCTTTTTTGGTTATTTTCTTTGACATCAGCGCGCCTCCTGTTCTTGTTCGAGCAATTCCTCTTCGGTGTATTGAGTAAGGCAAATTTCGTGATAGACCGAGCAGGTTTTGAGAAGCTCGGCGTGGGTGCCTATCCCGACAGACCTGCCGTCGTCGAGGACGATTATCTTGTCAGCATGGCGAATGGAATTCGCGCGCTGCGATACGATAACGCAGGACGCGGAGAGGGTTTTCAGCGCCTCGCGGAGATGGGCGTCGGTGGCGTAATCCAGCGCGCTTGAGCTGTCGTCCAGTATGAGGATCTCGGGGTCCTGCGCGATCGCTCGGGCAATGGTAAGGCGCTGCTTTTGTCCGCCGGAAAAGTTCTTTCCGCCCTGCAATATCCGCGCCGAAAGTCCGCCCTCCAGACTGTCGGTGAATTCCCGCGCCTGTGCGATCTCCAGCGCCTTGTATATCCGCTCGTCGGGAATATCCGTGCGTCCGAGGGTCATATTCTCGCGAAGCGTTCCCGAAAGCAGCTCCACCTTCTGCGGAACTATGCCGACGATTCTCCGAAGCTCCGACAGCGGATAATCGCGGACATTCGCGCCGTTTATTTTTACGGCTCCCTTATCGCAGTCGTAAAAGCGGCATAGCAGATTTATAAGCGTGGTTTTTCCGGAACCCGTGCCGCCTATTATTCCGAGCGTCTCTCCCCTGCCAAGAGTAAACGTGATGTTCTCAAGAGAATTCTCCTCGCTAACATACGAAAAACTCACGTTCTCGAATTCCACGGCGGGGGCGTTTTTGTCCGTTTTCGGGGAATCCTCCGCGCCGATTATCGAAGGCTCCATATCAAAAACCTCGTTGATCCGGGCGGACGACGCGGCGGCGCGTGTGAATATTGTAACAAGATTCGCGACTACCACTAACGCCAGCGATATCTGCGTCATATAATTTACGAGAGCTATTACCCTGCCTTGCGTAAGCCCGTCTATCCCGCTGTCGGCAAAACCGCCGCCAAGCCATACTATCAATAAATACGCGACGTTTACCACAACAAAGATCGCGGGATTTAAAAGCGCGTTTATCCTGCCCGCTTTTACCGCGAATTTTCGGTACTCCTCCGCCTGCTCGTCAAAGCGCTCTTTTTCGTATTCCTGCCGTGAGAATGCCCTCACCACGCGAACTCCCGAGAGATTTTCGCGGGTTATGCGCGATATCCCGTCCAGCGAGCTTTGTTGTTTTTTGAACAGCTTTACGGTGGCTTTCATTATCGGATACATCACGAGAACTATCGCCGCCATGGCTCCCAGGAAAATAAGCGACAGCCGCACCGAGATGGTAAACGACATTATCGTTGCTCCGATCACCAGAAACGGCGCGCGGACTACCAGTCTTATCAGCATCGCGACTGCCGTCTGCACCTGATTTACGTCGTTTGAAACACGCGTTACAAGCGCGGAGGTCCCAAGCTTATCCAGCTCCTTATAGGACAGCGTGTTTATATGCCTGTACAGGTCGTCGCGAAGGCGCGTTCCCACGCCCTGCGAAGCGACGCTTGCCATATACTGGCAAACCAGCGCGAAGCAAAGCCCGCAAACCGCAAGAATTACCAGAATAACGCCGTTTTTCCAAATATAGGCGGTGTCGCCGTTCGCTATCCCGACGTCTATTATCTCCGCCATTACCAGCGGCACAATAAGCTCGAAGATCGCCTCGGTGAGCTTGCAGGCGGGACCTACGGTCACGTTCAGAATGAATTCCTTCAAATACCGCGCAAGTCTGAGCATCAATTTCACTCCCCGTTTGATTTGGTAACTACTTTTTCTATTATACACTTTTTACGAAATTTTGTAAAGATATTTGTTAAATCAAATGAATTATTTTTAAATTTATCCAAAAATTTGAAACGCAAATTAACAGTTGACTTTTTTGAGGAATTCTGCTATAATTTAAGGTAGATATCCATATTAGTTAGTATAATGCGGTATTCATAATAACAAAAATACTCGGTTTCGTTTTCAGAAAGGAGTTTTTATATGAAAAAACGGTTTTTAAGCGTGATCACGGCGTTGGCGATCGCGGTCGGCGCGTTCGGAACACAGACCCTCACGCTGTTTGGCGGAGCTTCCGCGACCGCTCAGGCGGCGACTGCCGTCGCTGTTCCCAAGTCCAACATAGCCTCGGGCAGCTATACCGTTCCCGGAGCGTTTAAGGTGATCCTCACCTGCCCGACAGAGGGAGCTACGATCTACTATAAAATAAACAACTACGACTGGAAGGAATACACAAAATCCGTCTCCATCACACAGAATTCCACGCTGAAAATCTACGCGAAGAAAAACGGCGTTTCAAGCGATATCGCTACATATACATATCAGCTTACCCCGAATATGGCGGTGGTTGCCGCTTCGGATTCCACCGATACCAACCAGCGCATCGTAATCAGAAGCAACGTACCCGCGATACAGTACTACTACACGCTTGACGGCACGACTCCCACCACCTCGTCAAAGCTGTACACCATGGCGGGCATCAACATAACCAAGACCTCCACCCTTACGGTGCTTGCAGTCAGAAACAACTGGAATTCCCGCATAATCACCAAAACTATCACGGTAAAGGGCGGCACGACTACTCCCGAAAAGCCGGATCCTTCAGAGCAGACGATCCCGGGGCTTTCAACCGTAGTCACCGGCAACACAAACATCCTCACCGATTACACCAAAAAGTGGGGCTATAATCAGCTTACCTCCGCTCAGCAAAAAGCATACGCGAGAATTTACAATATGGCCGATAAAACCGCGGAAAGCGCCTCCCTGTCCGATCTCGGGATAAAGACCTCCGAGCTTGAGAAGATCTACTGGGCGTTCGACTATGACAATCCTCAGTTTTTGGCATTGGGAAGCGGCTTCGGCTACAGCTACAACTCCGCGACCAAGCAGGCAATAAGCCTCAGCATTACATACGGCAGATCCAAGAGCGAGATAAGCGCTATACAGAAGCAGTTCGATTCCACAGCGCAGTCGGTCATCGCCACTGCGAAGACCAAGCCCACCGATTATGACAGGCTGAAATACATTCACGACTGGGTAGTAAGCAACACCGATTACATAAGCAGCGGCCCCGCGTATAAAAGCGAGGCGGACGGTCCGATGGTTTACGGAAAGGCGCTGTGCGAGGGATATTCCAAGGCGTTTATGTACCTTGCGCAGTCGATGGGATATGAGTGCGTGTGCATTGTCGGCAAGGCAAACGGCGGCGCGCATATGTGGAATATGGTCAAGATCGGAAACAGATGGTATCACGTTGATACGACGTTTGACGATCCGATCATGAGCGACGGAAGCCGCGTAGTTCGCCACACCTACTTCCTCGTAAGCGATTCCGCTATCAAGAGAACTCACACCATCAGCAATCCCTTTGCCGTTCCGTCGGCTCCCGTAAGCTATTGATAATGGAGAATCACTATGGCTAAACGATTTAAAAACAACAACGACAAAAAGCTCGAGCACGCAGTTATGCGAAACTGGATAATCTGCGGAGCTACGCTGGGGGCTATCATAGTTCTCACGATAATCTCCAGAGCGTCTTAACAAAAAATATCCCCCGAAGCGAAATGCTTTCGGGGGATATTGTTGTATGATCATTTATTCGGCGAGCAGCTTCTCGAGCGTTGCGAGCCTTACGCATACGCAGAACAGCTCCATCGCCTGGCGCAGATCGTTAACCGACGGATAGGTCGGAGCAATTCTTATGTTGGAATCGTTGGGGTCTTTTCCGTAGGGGTAGGTAGCGCCCGCGTCGGTGAGCACCACTCCCGCTTCCTTTGCGAGAGCGACGATCCTCTTGGCACAGCCGTTCTCGGAATTGAACGAGATGAAATAGCCTCCCTTGGGGGAAGTCCACTTTCCGATGCCGAGCGGGAGAAGCTCCTTTTCAAGCATATACAGCACTATCTCGAACTTGGGGCGGATTATCGCCGCGTGGAAGCGCATATGCTCGGTGATACCCTCGTAGTTCTTGAAGAACTTCGCGTGGCGAAGTTGGTTGAGCTTGTCAAAGCCGATAGTCTGGAACGCCATCTGCTTTTTGATGAAATCAATGTTGTTCTTGGAAGCGCAGATGACCGCTAAGCCGCCGCCCGGGAAAGATATCTTCGACGTCGAGGAAAACTCGAATACCATATCGGGATTGCCCGCTTTTTTACATTCCTCGATAATATTCAGCAGCTCGCTGTGGTCGCCGTAGAGATGGTGAACGCAGTAGGCGTTGTCCCAGAAAATGCGGAAATCCTTTGCGGCAGGCTTTAAATTCGCCATTCTGCGAACTACCTCGTCGGAATATGTAATTCCCGTGGGATTGGAATACATCGGAACGCACCAGATACCCTTTACCGATTCGTCGGAGGCGGCAATGCGCTCCACCTCGTCCATATCGGGACCGTCCTCATTGTATTCTACGGTAATCATCTCGATGCCGAGCGCCTCGCACATCGCGAAGTGTCTGTCATAGCCGGGCGCGGGGCAGATAAACTTTACGCTGTCGTACTTGCACCAGGGTTTTTCGCTTCCGTAAACGCCCAGCTGAAGCGCTCTGATAATGGTGTCGTACATCATCTGGAGGCTGGAGTTGCCGCCGACGATGACCTCGTCCGCGCCGACCTTCAGCATATCCATAAACAGTTCCTTAGCCTCGGGGATCCCGTCCAGCACGCCGTAAGAACGGCAGTCGATACCGCTTTTGGATTTGCAGTCGCCGTCCAGGCAGTGCAGCAGCATATTGATCGACAGATCCAGCTGCTCGGGCGCGGGGATACCTCTTGCCATCGTGAGCTTCAGATCCTTTGCCTTAAGCTCCTCATAAAGTCCCTCGACCGTCTTTTTCTCGGCGGCGAGCTGTTCCTTATTCATTTCGCTGTATAACATAATATAGTTTCCTTTCTAAAGTAAATTTACTCTACCTAAACAGTATATCACAGCGGCAAGCTGCCGCTCCTTTTCCCAATATTATGTGGAACATAGTTGTGCGTTGACTGCTGTAAGGCTATTACGTTACATATTATATCATAATGCTCTTGTTTTTGCAAGTCATTTTTTAAAATCTTGCAAAAAAATCGTCGAAAACACAAAAAAGCGCCCTTTTAAAGAGGGCGTTTTATTAAAATTTTGCAATGCCCGGGCGTCTGCCTTTGGAAATATGCCGCGTGCGGGGCGAAAATCCTAAGGCGGCACGCCTCTTTTGCGAATTTAAACAACTATTTTTTCTTAAACAAACTCGTCGTCCAGAAAATCCTCGTCGTCGTCCATAGATGCGTTCACGATCTCGCGGAGCCTGAACAGCTCGATGATGTTCTCGATACGTCTGCGCAAAAACTTTACGTTAAACGGCTTGTTTATTACGTCCTGCGCGCCCATGTCATACGCCTTGGCAAGCGCCTTGGTGGAGGAATCCGCGCTGATGATGAACACGGGAACTTTTTCGACATATTTGTTCTTGAAAAAGTAATCCAACAGCCCGAAGCCGTCCAGCACGGGCATCATAAGATCGGAAAGCACCGCGCAGATCTCGTCCTTGTGCTTTTCGTACTCCTCGATAGCCTTAAAGCCGTTTTCCGCTTCCATAATTGTATAATCGGGGAACAACTCGCTGAGTATAGTGCGGTTGAACTCAAAGTCGTCAACAATGAGAATGGTATTCTTTTCCATATTAAACCCTCCCGACAATAAAGGATAATTGTCCTTTTATATTTTATCACATATTATAAAAAAAGTCAAGTTACCTCTTGTAAAAATTGTAAAGATGTGCTATACTTAATATTGATAATGAGTATTCTCGGCTTTTTTGCCTGTTTTACTTAAAAACGTTTAAAATTACTTAAATTTCGAAAGGGAGTTTTAATAATGAGCGGCTTAAAAAGATTCTTTTCGGCGGTTTTGGCGGGCGTGATAGCGTTTTCGGCGGCGGGAGCCACTTCCCTGCCCGTCTTGGCGGCATCGACCGATTCCGAGAAGAAAACCTACGACGGCGTGTACGATCTGACGGATACCGTGCCTTACTGGTTTTTTGATACGGACAACGATTACGACGTTAATACGGCTTTGGAAAAGAAGCTCAGAAGCGCTTTGGGAAAAACCTCGCTTGACCATGTTACCTTTAAGGATCTTCAAAAGGTATCCACGCTCAATTTAAGCGGCATGAAGCTCACCGATCTTCCCGAAGCAATAAATTATATGGAGAACCTCCGCACGCTCAATCTTTCCGACAATCTCCTCCAGGATGAAGCGATGAAGGTTCTCGACCTCGAGGGCTGCACCAGGCTGTCGACCATCGACCTCAGCAAGAACTATCTCACCAAAGTCCCCAGCTGGTTTGTGACCGACAGAGTTACCAACGGAAAGATCAGCGATAACTTCATCGCCTCCGACAATCCCAGAACCATCAAGGTTCCCGATACGAAATATTATTTCTCAAACGGCGATAAGATCAACGTAAACGCGTTCAGAAACAAGGTCCTGAACACCGTGCGGTTCGGCGACGGCTCTATGCTGCCCGATTTTCTCTATGACTACGCAAATCCCCCTTACAGCGAGAGATACGGCGATGACGACGACGATCCGTTGTACGATTATCAGCTTACGATTAACCTTGGCGATTTTGTCAAGTATATTAAAGACGGGGAAATTGTTTTCACCGAGGCGGACAGCAAGGTAATAGACGCGACGGTGCGCCTTGCGGGTTCCACAACAGCTACCGTAAACATTTATCTTATGAACGGCGTCGATCTTTCCTCAATGAAGATGCTGCTTCAGGCGCTTCTGGACGAATACACCGAAAAGAACAAATCCAAAAGCTCCTATACGACAAGCAGCTGGACGAATTATGAGAACGCCTACAACGTCGCAAACGCGATAATCAAGTATCCGTATGCCGACGCTGAGATGTACAAAAGCGCGTTCGACACCCTCAACCACGCAAACCGTAATCTCGTATTCAGCGCCAACGGCAACGCTCAGGTAAAGCAGACGCTTGCCGACCTCGCCAAGCTGAAATCCAATTACAAGGAAGAAAACTACACGCCGTCCTCCTGGGCAGTGTTCAAAGAGGCTATGGACAGGATCGAGGCGATCGCCAAGGACAACAACGCCTCGCTGGACGACGCGCGCCGCGCGATAACGGCGTTCCAGAGCGCGCTCAACGCTCTTGTGGGAACCTCTCTTAAGGTTCCGGCGAAGGCTCCCAAGTCGGATTTCGAGCAGATCTTCGGGCTTGCTTCCACCAAGAGCTATGAGGGGATCACCCGCGACGGCAGAAAGTATACCTGGAAATTCAGCGGAAAAGATATTATCACGCCCGCTGAGTTCAACCCCGAGATCAAGGACTCCGACGCCGCAAACGATAACATTCTCTTAGAGGTTGGAAGCGTTACGGGATATTTCCTGTTTGCTACCGTGCAGACGGGCGCGTTCCCCGGAAAGGCGACGCTCACGATAGAAAAGCTGCCGGATTATATCACAAACGGAAATTACTATCTGTATAAGTGGGATAACTCCGCAAAGCGTTCTTCTCTTGCGGGAACGGCAACCGTAAACAACGGCACGGCGTCCATTCCCCTGTCGGAGGGCGGAGTGTATTACATATGCCGCGATCTGAACTTTGACCTTTCAAGCTCTCAGTTCAAGATCGACGCGGAGAATAAAAAGCTGACGATCCCGCTGTCTTCGGGCTATACCGTAAAGAACTTCAGAGCGGCTCTGGACAACGGCAATTATGTTGAGATCAGAGATTCCAAGGGCAATAAGGTCTCCGATTCCGGCTATATTATGACGGGCATGACGGTAAACGCTCCCGACCGCGACAGATATTCCATCGTCGTGATCGGCGACGTAAGCGGCGACGGCAAGGTGAACGTTTCCGACGCTACCGCTATACTGAGAGCTCTCGCGACGGGAACCAATATTCAGCAACAGTCTGCCGTAAGCGATATAAACGGCGACGGCTCCGTTAACGTAAAGGACGTTACCGCGCTTCTTATCTATCTTGCTTCGCACTAAGGCAACACCGCACAAAGACCGCCCTTTGGGCTTTGTACGCGTCTTGCTTGCATCTTTTCCGCCATTTTTGCCTCAAACTCCTTGAAATACATCAAGTATTCCTGCGTCGTTTTCGGCAATCTGACGAAAAATC
>JAFLUD010000020.1 GCA_022508965.1 Oscillospiraceae bacterium | reverse complement strand
TCCTGTTGGAAGCCCGCTTCGGGTATATCAAACAGCCGTTTACAGATCCGGCGCTCTGCTCGTTCGGCTATTCATGGGCTTTCGCCACCTCACGGTACGGCTGTGGATCTTATACCCGCGGGCAACCGCTAAGAACGGTTTTTGCGGTTACCCTTTTTATTTTATGCCACTTAGCCGATTTCGTGAGAGGCTACCCGACAAGCACCGCCGACAGCAGCGCCAGCCACTCGCGCAACCAGTAGCTTGCCAGCGCCGGCGGGTTTGTCCGCGAAGAGTGATGCCCGACGGAAAGTCCGTTTTTGCGCGCATACAGTTCCGCGCGGTACTGATGAAATTCGTTTGTTACTATAACTATCCCGTCCGAGAGCCCTTTCTCCTTCAGGATCTCGGAGGTTCTTTTTATATTCTCCCGCGTGCTGTAGGAATCATCCTCGATGATGATACGATCTGCGGATATCCCGTTTTCCTCAAGATACCGACGCATAGCCTCTGCCTCGGAGATGTCCTCGCCATTGCCCCTGCCGCCGCTGACAACACAAACCGCATCGCTATACGAATTGAGTATCTCAAGCGCGGCATTGAGACGGCCTTGAAGCATACGGCTCGGCTGCTCCCCCTTTACCTGACACCCCAGCACCAGCACCGCCCTCGCGTCCTCGACAGGGACCTCCATAAACCGCAGCATATTCACCGAAAAGATCACGCTCACCGCCACGCAAGCGCAGATCGCCGCCGTGAAAAAGAGCAGCGCGATCTTCCCGATCACTCTGCCCCATATCTGCTTGACAAGCGTGCAAAACCGTCTCCAAAAAACACAAACCGCGATAACCGCCGAAAAAACGATGATCCCCAGCACCCTGCCCGCGTTGAAAGCTGTGTCCAGATTCACCCAGACCAAGCACAAAAACGCGACTGTTCCGATCATTATCCTGATTAATGTTGATACTTTTTTCATTTTTTGATTACCTTTTTCTTGGACTTTTTTGAGCATACACTGATTGATTTTTCGGGGGGAAACCCTTTCTAAAAGACTTTTACTATTATTGCCGGTTTATATGTTGTTTTATCAAAAAACCGTCCGCGATCGTTCGCGAACGGTTTTGGTTTTGTTTACCTGAATAACAGCAGCGCGCCGTATTCTTCCATAGCGTCCAAAAAGCCTGCCATGCCGCCCAAGCAAGCAAACATCGAGCCGTAGAACAGAATTATAAGTCCTATCGCTATCGCCTGCCAGATCAGCATCGCGCGCGCCCAATTCTTCTTCGAGGGCGGCGTGTCGTTGCCGAATGCCCATACGAACAACAGGATAAGTCCGATTATTCCGAGCCCTGCCAGGAATACCGTCAATACCCACTGGCCTACCGTCATATCATCGGCGGGACGGGTCGGCGCTGCGTTGTAGGTCTGCGGATACGAGGGCATCTGCGCGTAGTTGTTGTTCTGTCCGTATGTATTTGTCGGAATCGGCGTCGGCTGCATCGGCTCTACCGACGGCGTCGAGGGCTTTTCCAGATCCACTACGCTCTCCATCGGCGCTCCGCAGGTCGGACAGAATTTTCCGTCGCCGCTTACCAAAGTTCCGCATTTGTCACAAAATCTTTCCATAATTTACCTCACTAAATTTTCCTCGAACGAAATTATGCGGCGAGCCGCCGCGGGGTTTCCCAATATTGCGTGGAACAATACCGAACGTAAATGGCTGTACGGCTATTACGTTTCTATAATTATATCATATATTGCGTATTTTGTCAACAGTTATTTTCTTGTGATCCACTGGCTCATGCCCGCGCCCCACACGTCGTTTGGGCGTTCTCTGAAACCGAACTGCTTATAAAACGGTTCTTTGCCGATTGCGGACATCAGATACAGCACGATGGTCTCGCCCGGCTCGAGCGTGCTTTTCATATACTCTACCGTGCGGCGCATAAGCTCTTTGCCTATTCCGCGCCGCTGGTATTCGGGTATCACCATGACGTCGGTTATGAAGTTCGCGTAGCTGCCGTCGGACAGCACGCGTATCATTCCTATCGCCCTGCCGCCGTCGCGCACCGTCGTGATATGAAACGCGTTGTTCAGCGCGTTTGAGGCTATTCTGTCGGACAGCACCATGAAATTTACCGCGCGGCGCATTTCCTTATACTCCTCAAGCGTCGGTGCTTTGTCTATATACTCGATTGCCATTTGTTACCTTCCGATGTTTATTTTTTCTCGTCTTCGGGTTCGTTTTTATCGAGAGAAACCGCGCTGTCGGACGGGGATTCCGAAGATTTTTCCGAAGAATCATCCAAAGAGCTGTCAAACGAGTTTTCCTCAACATTGAGCAGAATGGGGTTTCCGTCAAGGTCGATTTCGTTATTCATCAGCTTGTAGAAATCGGGTCCGTCGAGGGTCTCGTGTCTTAACAGGTACTCGGCGCAACGGTCGAGCAGCTCGCGGTCGGCTGTCAGGATATCCTTTGCTTTTTCGTAGCCGGTTTCGATTATCTCACGGATCTCGGCGTCGATCTCGGAGGCTACGTTCTCGGAATAGTTCTTTCCCTGAGAATAATCGCGTCCCAAAAATACCTCGTGATCCTCGCTGCCGTAGAGAATGGGTCCGAGCTTTTCGGAGAAACCGTAGCGCATTACCATATCGCGGGCGACTCCGGTTGCTCTCTCGATATCATTCGACGCGCCGGTCGTAATATCGTCGAGCACCAGCTTTTCGGCTACGCGGCCTCCGAGCAGCACGACTATCGTCTCCTCCATACGGCGCTTGGTCATATGGGTGTTGTCCTTTTCGGGAACGTGCATGGTGAGTCCCGCCGCCATTCCGCGCGGAACGATCGTTACTTTATATACCTTATCCTGCGTCGGGCAGCGGTAGGTTGCTATCGCGTGTCCCGCCTCGTGATAGGCGGTTATTCTCTTGTCTTCCTCGCTTATGATGCGGCTCTTCTTCTCGGGGCCTGCGACTACCTTTATCGTCGCTTCCTCGATATCCGCTTCGGTTACCGCTTTGCGGTTGTTCCGAGCGGCAAGGAGCGCTGCTTCGTTTACAAGGTTTTCAAGATCGGCGCCCGTAAAGCCGACGGTTCTTCCGGCTATTCTCTTCAGATCGACGTCGGGTCCGATATTCTTGTTTCTGGTGTGGACTTTGAGTATCTCCTCTCTGCCCTTCATGTCGGGGTGGCTTACCACTACCTGTCTGTCGAAGCGTCCCGGACGGAGCAGTGCGGGGTCGAGTATATCGCGGCGGTTGGTTGCCGCCATGATTATGATGTTTTCGTTCTCATTAAAGCCGTCCATCTCTACCAGAAGCTGGTTTAGCGTCTGCTCGCGCTCGTCGTGTCCGCCGCCCAAGCCTGCGCCGCGGTGTCTTCCGACTGCGTCGATCTCATCAATGAATACTATGGACGGGGTGTGCTTCTTCGCCTGGTCGAACAGGTCTCTTACACGCGACGCGCCCACGCCGACGTACATTTCCACGAAATCCGAACCGGATATCGAGAAAAACGGCGCGCCCGCTTCGCCTGCCACCGCTTTCGCGAGCAGGGTCTTACCCGTTCCGGGAGGTCCTACGAGCAGTACGCCTTTTGGTACTCGCGCGCCTATCTCGCGGTATTTCTGCGGATTCTTCAGATAATCCACTATCTCAACAAGCTCCTGCTTTTCTTCATCGGCTCCGGCTACGTCGTCGAAGGTTACCTTTTTGCCCGACTGCTGGCGGACGTTCGCACGGGAGAAGGTGTTCATCTTTCCGCCGCCCGAGGTTTGCCTCAGCACGATGACGGTGAAGATTATCATTACTCCCACCAGGAGAAGGTACGGCAAAATTGTGGTCAGGAACGTATTGTCGGAGATGGGGATATAGTTCTCTACCAAAGGAGCATCGGGGTTCGCTTCGTTATAGCGGACGCGGTAATTCACCATTTTTCCGTCGGAGGTGTAGCCGCTGTTTATGTCATTCAAGAACACGCTCACGTTCGGGACGGAATAGGTCTTTACGTTCTCGGGGATCTGCTCGGCGCCCTTGAGAACGTATCTGAGCGAACCGCTTCCGAGATCCAGCTCGAACGCGGCTACATTCAAATTATCAAACTCGGAGATCACGTCGGAATAGGATACAGCTTTTTCCGAGCTTCTTCCCGCGAGGTTCAACATATATACCAATCCGAAAATCAATAGGATCGCTATCAAAAAATAAATTATTACGCCTTGAAGCTTGTTTTTCTTCATTTAGACCGCCTTTCCTGTTCCGCTTAATTACGGAAAACTGTATATTTTATGCTTTACGCTTTATAAACGCCTATGTACGGGAGATTTCTGAAGCGCTGGCTGTAATCAAGTCCGTAGCCTACCACAAACAAGTCGTCGATCTCAAAGCCCGTGTAGTCCGCTTTGAAATCCTTTACTACGCGCCTGGAGGGCTTGTCAAGCAATGCAACGGTTTTGAGCGACGACGCTCCGCGCTTTTTTATCTCCGCCGTCAGCAGCGACAGCGTTCGCGCGGTGTCTACTATGTCCTCCACCAGCACTATGTCCCTGTTCAAAACGTCGGGGATCGCAGAAGTTTCCAGATGCACCTCGCCGGAGGAATCGCTTCCGATATAGCTCGACGCGCGCAAAAAGTCGATCTCAAGCGGCGCGGCTATACAGCGGATAAGATCGCTGAAAAACACCGTCGCGCCTCTTAACACGCACAGGAACAGCGGGTTCTTACCCGCGTACTCGCGCGTGAGCGTCTCGCCCATTTTGCTTACCCTTTTTTTTATCTCTTCTTCCGTAAAAAGTATCTTGTCTATTTCCTCGGGAATATACATCGTGAGTTCCTCCCTGTGGTTCAATGCCGTTCGGCAATAACGCCACATTATATTATAACATAGCGCCGAGCCGGCGCGGGTTTTCCCACATATGTGGAACGGTATTGTACGCAAACTGCTGTACGCAAATAACACCACTCTATATTATAACATATAATTCACAAAAAAGCAATTGATTTATGTGAATATTCGCTGAAAATTTCTTCCGGCTTACATTTTATGGGATTTTTTTTCGTTGTAGCCGTGAAAATGCTGTTCCATTTTTTCGGTGAAGCACACGCCTTTTCGGATCGTGAAAAAGCGGTCTTTACAGGGGTTGTACCGCGCGGAACGCTTTTCCAGAAGCGATGACGCGGTTTTTATTCTCAAAGAGGACGGCTGGATACCGCCCATTATCAGTATTTTCCTCAACGCGCGCGCTTTTATCGGTTCGGGCAGGCGCGCAAGCTCCGTGGCTTTCCAGCCGCGGTCTGTTCTTGCCTCTCGCAGCGCGTTTTCCGCAAGCTCGTCGAAAAGCTCGTTGTCGCGGCGCAGGTGCTTTGTCATTCTGCTTATTGCTTCCACTGCCGCAGGGTTTATCTTCGACAGCTCGGGCAGGACGTTTAAGCGAATTCTGTTCCGCGAATACTCGTCACTTAGATTCGTCTTATCGGTGACGTAAGCTTGCTTTAATTCTTCGAGATAATTCTCGATCTCGTCCCGAGTGCAATTGATAAGCGGGCGGATGACGCGGAATTTTCCCATTTTGCGCTTGGGGGGGATGCCGCAAAGTCCGTCCATGCCTGTTCCGCGCACCAGATTGAACAGCACCGTTTCGGCGTTGTCGGAGGCGGTGTGGGCGGTCGCGAGCACGGCGGTTTCGCCGAGCTGCTCGAGATATTCGCAGAAAAAGCCGTAACGCACACGGCGAGCGGTCTCTTCGACGCTTTCGTGCTTTTCGCGGCAGTCGGCGATATTCACGCGCTTTACTCCCAACGGAATATCGAGACGGGCGCAGAGTTCTCTGCAAAAACGCTCGTCGGCATCGCTTTCTTCGCCGCGCAGACCGTGATTAAGATGGCACGCGCAGACGCTTATCCCGAGCGGTTCCTCCAAAAATTTCAGAACGCGCAGAAGCGAGACGCTGTCCGCGCCGCCCGACAGCGCTACGGCTATTTTGCCGGCGTTTTCAAGCATTTTATACTCCGAAATTGTCTCGGTCACTTTCTCGGGAAAACTGTTCATATCAGGCTCCGCCATTCTGTACCTTATACTCGATGTTTGTGAATCTGGTGTACTCGCCGTGCCAGCCGAGGTAGGTCGTGCCTGTCTCGCCGTGACGGTTTTTCGCTACTATGCACTCGCAGACGTTCTGGTTCGGATCGGTCTTATCATAGTAGGAATTGCGGTACAAGAACATTACTATGTCCGCGTCCTGCTCGATGGATCCCGAATCACGCAAGTCCGACAGCAGCGGGCGCTTGTCGGGGCGCTGCTCCGGTCCGCGGGCGAGCTGTGACAGCGCGATCACGGGGACGTTGAGTTCCTTTGCCATTATCTTTAGGTTTCGGGTGATCTCGGATATCTCGGCTACGCGGTTGCCGTTATAATTCCCCGCGGAGGTCATCAGCTGGAGATAATCTATTATCACCGCTCCGAGGTTTTTCATTCGGCGCAGCTTGGATTTTATGTTCATTATATTGCAGCCGGGGGAGTCGTCAACGTATATCTCGAGGTTCTGGAGAAACTCGGCAGACCTCATGAAATTGTTGATCTGCTCGGGGGAGATCTTGCCCGTTCTCATTACGTCGGAGGATATACGCGCTTCGCTGCAGAGCATTCTCGATACGATCTGCTCTTTGGACATCTCAAGGCTGAACACGCATATCTGCTTGTCGCGGTATTTCTGTGAGACGTTTACTGCCATGTTCATCGCGAACGAGGTTTTTCCCATACCCGGACGGGCTGCCAATATTATCAGGTCGGAGCGGTTGAGTCCGTAGATGCGGTTGTCAAGCTCGGTGAAGCCCGTCGCAAGACCCGACATCACGGGCTTTCCGCCGTTTGCGTTGTAGTCGCGCACAAGGTCGTTGAGCATCTTCACGCGGTCGTAGACGATGCCGCGGATGCTTGTGAGGCATGTGTTCTCAACGCCGGAACGGATATCGTATATCTTATGCTCCGCAAAATCTACGATATTATCCGCGGTCTCGCCGCCGGAATTTACCGCGTCGATTATTTCCTTTGAAGCAAAAATAAGGCTTCGGAGCATATATTTTTCCGTCACGATATCGGCGTATTTGGGCGCCGTGGAGACGCTGGGAACGCTGTTCATCGCGTCGCCGAGATAGCGGCGCGCTTCGGCGGCGTTCTCAAAAACGCCGTGACGAACGCAGGCATCCAGCACCGTGAGGATGTCTATTTTCTCGGATGCCATGAACATCGACGCCAATACCTCGAACACGCTTCGGTTGACGTCGGCGTAAAAATGCTCGGGATGGAGCGTGGTGATTATGTCGCCCAGCACGTTTCCGTCAAGCAGTACGGCGCCTATGACCGACTGCTCGGCGTCGGGGCTGAAGGGCAGGTTTATGCCCGTTAAATCGTAATCCGCCATTATGTCTCGTCCTTAACCGTTACTGTGAATTTCGCTATTACGCCCGCGTACAGGCGCGCTTCCGCCGCGAAATCTCCGAATCCCTCTATTTTCAAAGCTATGTTGATCTTTTTCTTATCAACGTCAAGTCCCAGGGACTGCTTGATCGCCGCGGATACCTCCTTGGAGGTTACGGTGCCGAACAGTCTGCCGTTTTGTCCCGCTTTAGCCCTGACGGTTACGGTCTGTCCGTCGAGCTTGCTTGCGATATCCTTGGCGTTTGCTATATCAACGTCGATCTTATGCTGGGCGCTGTCCTTCTGCCCTTGCAAGAGATTGAGGTTCTTGGCGTTGGCTTCCTGCGCGAGGCCTTTCTTTATCAGAAAATTCTGCGCGTAGCCGTCCTTGACCTCTTTTATCTCGCCTTTCTTTCCCGTGCCCTTAACGTCCTCAAGCAATATTACCTTCATTTTCTTTTCTCCTTGTCACTTTGTTACTTTTCTTCTGTCGGCGCTGCGGTGAAATAATCGTCGATCACTTCGTGCAGCTTGTCGATTACCTCTTCGATCGGAACGTCGTACAGCTGCGCTCCCGCCATGGTCTGGTGTCCGCCGCCGTCGTCGACCTTGTTTCCCAGTTTTTCCATTATTACCTGTACATTCACCTTGCCCAAAGAACGCGCGCTTATGCTCCAGCCGTTTTCAATGGGGTAGACGGTGAACGACGCGTCGACGTTGCGGATATACAGCATATCGTCCGCTGCCTGCGAACACAGCACGCGGATCCCAGGGAAATCTTCCTCTACTACCGCTATCGCGCAGCGCGCCCGGTACATCTGCGCCGAGGAGATGATCTGCGATTTTTTCAGCTTGTTCTCTATCGTTATATCGAACAGCTTCTTTACCGCTATCGTGTCCGCGCCGAGCTTTTTGAGGTACGCCGCCGCTTCGAACGTCGAGACTCCCGAACGCATTACGAAATCGCGGGTGTCGAGCGTTATTCCCGCTAAAAGCGCTTCGGCTTCGAGGGGCTTTAACAGCGAGCTTCTTCCGAAATACTGGATAAGCTCGGTCACCAATTCCGACGCGGAGGACGCGTTGCTTTCGTGGCAGCGCACTCCGAACTCGGTTATCGCGCCCGCGCTCAAGCGATGGTGGTCGATGATGACTACGCGGCTTTTCTCTGCCATTTCGTAAAGCTCTTTATCCTCTAATTTTTTGAGAATGTGAGTGTCGACGATTATCAGCACGGATTTGGGCGTTATAAACTGGCGCGCTTCCTCCGGCTCGATGGCGACGGGGGTGTCGTAATCCGCGAACCGCTCAAACAGCGGCTTTGCGCTGGTTTTGCTCTCGTCTCTGACGCGGGCTACGGTATACGCCGGGATGCCCATTCTTCTTATCGCGCAGGTGAGTCCTATCGCGGAACCTGCGCTGTCGTAATCGCCGAAGCTGTGTCCCATTATGTACACGGTGTCCGCCGTGCCGATAAGGGTCTTTATCTCCTCCGCGGCGAGTCGGATCTTTACCTTTCCGGTGCGCTCCTTTCCCGGAGATATCGCGCCGAACGCGTCAAAGCCGTTGGGGGTCTTTACCAGCGCCTGGTCGCCGCCGCGCTCTAACGCTTTATCCAGCATTTCGCTTGCAAAGCGTTCGCCCTCGGCTAACGTCTGCGCGGTCGTTCCCACGCCTATGGAGAGCGTTACGGCGGCGCGCTCGCGCACGATTATTTCGTGAGCCTTGTTGATTATGTTCATTTTGCTCTGGATCATTTCCTGCAGATACTGCTGCTCGAGAACGATCAGAAATTTGTCGCCGGTTATCTTCTTCAAGACCGCTTTTTTCTCGGCGAAATATTCCTCGATAAGACGGTCGACCTGTATGGTTACATAGGCGCGCTCGCTTTCCTTCGCGCCCGAAAGCAGCTCCTCGTAATTGTCGACTACGACTATCATTACTACGGGCTTGGTCATCTCGTAGGTGTTCTGGAGGGCTTTGAACTCGGTCACGTCGCGGAATATCAGCATTGTGATCTTCTCCGTTATGACCTCGTGGGCGCCGTTTTTCCCGGAAATTTTTTCATCGACAATATACTCGTGCGGCACCGAATACACACGGTACCAGCTGTCGCCGAAGCGTATTTCCCTGCCGTCGGAGCCGAACAGCTCGAGCGGCATATCGGTTACTTTGTCGATGGAGCTTTCGTCTTCGTTTGGGCGGAAGAAGTCGCTGTTGAAGCTGTCGTTGCTCCAGATAACGCTGCGCTCGCCGTCTACAACGCAGATCGGCAGCGGGAACTTTATCAGCGACATGGAATCGGTGCTTTGTATCTCCTCGGAAAGCTGATCGAAATACCAATACTCGCTTTGGCGTATCTGAAGCAGCTTACCGAGAGCTATACCCGAAATTCCCAGCATTATGGGCAATGAGATCCAGAAGATCAGCGGTTCGTGACGGAACACATACACGTCCACGCCGATAAGCAATGCTATCAGCGCGCATACCGCCGCCAGAAGCACGTTGCTTTTATAGAAGTTTCTCATTCCCGTTCACCGCCTTTTTATCAGTGTAAAGTGGAAAGTGTAAAGTTATGGTGTCCGCTTCGCAGTGTGCAAGCCTTGGTTGAGCGGCATCTTGGAGGCAGCTTCTGCCCTTGCCGCTCTTTGGGCTTGCACCTTGCGGCGTCCTTGCCGCGGACGTTATTTAAATAAGCGCGGCGCAGCCGCGGTGTGCAAGCCTCGGTTGAGCGGCATCTTGGAGGCAGCTTCTGCCCTTGCCGCTCTCTGGGCTTGCACCTTTCGGCATCCTTGCCGCGCACCGATACTTTCCATTTTCCACTGTCAACTGTCAACTGTCAACTGCCATCAGACTTCCATTATTATCGGAAGTATCATCGGGCTGCGCTTGGTCTCTTTATAGATGAACTCCGACAACTCGTCGCGTATCGCCGATTTTATGTTGCCCCACTCGCGGACGTTGCGTTCGCAGCAGTCCTCCATGACCGACTTCATCAGCTGCTTTGCCTCGTCGATCAGCTCTTCGCTCTCGCGGACATACACGAAGCCTCTTGACACGATGTCGGGTCCCGCTATTATGCGTCCGCTCTCGCGCTCCATGGTCGCTACGACTATCATTACGCCGTCTTCGGCAAGGTGCTTTCTGTCGCGCAATACAACGCTTCCCACGTCGCCTACGCCGAAGCCGTCTACCATTACTTTACCGCTGGGGACGGTTCCCGTAAACTTCATCTCGACGCCGTCGGTTTCCAAAACATCTCCTAAGCCCGCGACAAAGGTGTTCCCCTCGGGAATTCCCATATCGACAGCGAGCTTTGCGTGCTTTTTGAGATGCTTGTATTCCCCGTGAATGGGAACGAAGAACTTCGGCTTGGTGAGCGAGATCATCATCTTCAGCTCTTCACGGCAGGCGTGCCCCGAAACGTGTACCTCGTACATACTCTCGTATATTACCTCGGCGCCCTGCTTCATGAGGTCGTTTATTACGCGGTAGACGAATTTTTCGTTTCCGGGAATTGGGTTCGCGGAAATGATTATGAAATCGTTGGGCGTGATCGTCACCTGGCGGTGGTCGCCGCTGGACATTCTCGACAATGCTGACAGCGGCTCTCCCTGCGAGCCTGTGGTGGCTATTACCAGCTCGTCGGGATCGTAGCGGTTGACGTCCTCTATGTCTATCATGGTGCCGTCTTTGACCTTGATATAATTAAGCTCGACTGCCTTGGAAATGACGTTGGTCATGCTTCTTCCCGACACGGCAACGTGTCTGCCGTGCTGCTCGGCTTCGTCGATTATCTGCTGAATTCTGTGGATATTGCTCGAAAAGGTCGCGATGATTATGCGCTTGCCCTCGGCTCTAGCGAACAGTCCCTTAAAGCTCTCGCCGACGGTGCTTTCGCTTTTGGTGTAGCCCGGGCGCTCGACGTTTGTGCTCTCGCTCATCAGCGCCAATACTCCGCGGTTGCCGAGTTCTCCGAATCGGGCTAAGTCTATAATCCCGCCCTCGATGGGGGTGTAATCCACCTTGAAATCTCCCGTATGCACTATGATACCCGCGGGGGTGTGTATCGCGAGCGCGCAGGAGTCGGGTATGGAATGATTCACGCGGATGAATTCCACCGACATACAGCCCATTCTCACATTCTGGCGCGGCTCTACGACATTCAGCGACGCCTGCGACAGCAAACCGTGCTCTTTTAGCTTGCCCTCGACAAGTCCCAATGTAAGCCGCGTTCCGTAGACGGGGACGTTTATCTTCTTTAGCAAATACGGCAGCGCGCCGATATGATCCTCGTGTCCGTGGGTGATGATTATTCCGCGGAAACGCTCTTTATTCTTCTCGAGATATGTGAAATCGGGCACTACCAGATCTACGCCGGGCATTTCCTCGTCGGGAAACGCCAAGCCGCAATCGACTATGAACATATCGTTTGCGTACTCGTAGACGTAGAGGTTCTTTCCGATCTCGTTCAAGCCGCCAAGCGCGCAGAACTTCACGGGGTTGCTCCTGCTTTCGCGCGGCTTTTTCTGCGGCGCGTTCTTGGTGTTCCTGCCCAGCACCGGGCGCTTTTCCAGCGGCTTTGCGTTCTGCATCGCCACACGCGTGCTGTTGAGCACGGGCGTTCCCGGCTTGCGGTAGGTCTTCTGCGGCGGCGCGTTTCTGTACTGCTGATTCAGCACGTTCTTCGACGGCTGCTTTTTATCGTTTTTTTCTCTGTCGTTTGATGCCTTGTTATTCGTCAATAATCCCATAAATTTCCCTTTCTTCTTAAGGCAACACCGCACAATTACCGCCCTACGGGCTTTGTCGGCGCAATCGCTCGACAATAATTGTGCGGCGTTGCCTTAATTTTCCGATCCATAAAAATCCGCACAAAAATCCGTTCGGACTTTTTAGTCCGAAATAAATATGTATTGTTTTCAATCCTGCCGGAATTTTCCTTGAGAATAGCAATGATAAATCGTGGTTTTTCGTTAAAAATAGTTTTATTCCGAAGTTTTGAAAATTATATTTTTTAAGGACGTTTGTCCTTTAGTTCCGTAAATTGTTTCCAAAAACTCAGTTTTCGGAAAATACATATAAATATTATACCTCTTTTCTCGCAAATTGTCAAGGGGTTTATTGCCGTAATTCTAAAATTCCGCGGCGCTGCGTCAAAATAGCCAAAATCGGCAAATTGTTTTCGCCGATTATTTCAATTTATATTCCGGGGGTTGCGACAAAAAATAATTCAGTCGGTCGGAAGTCCTTTTCGACTATAATTTCAACAGTTGAAAGAGGTTTGAAATGTTTAAGAAAAGCTTTAAGATATTTTCGGGGAGCGCCGCTCTTTTCGTGGCTCTTTACGCCGCCGTATTTATGTGCTTTTACGCGGCGCTTCCCTGTAATATAAGCGCGGAAAAAAACGCCGAATTTTCAGGCAGTTTTTCCGCGGCTACTTTAAAACAATCGGGCGGCGGCTGCGCCTATTTCCTCGGAAATGTTCCCATTAAACGCGCGGACATCTCCTATCAGAACCGCCCCCGGGTCGTGCTCGGGGGAATGCCTTTCGGTATCAAGATAAGATCCGACGGCGTTATGGTGATCTCCGTCGAGGAAAAATCTCCCGCGAGGAAAGCGGGCATTAAATCGGGCGACGTTATCGTTCGCGTGAACGGAAGAGAGGTCTCTACCAACAGCGAGATCGCCGATGCGGTTCAACTGTCGGCAAGCCGCACGGACGTTATTCTCAGGAGGAATGACTCGGAAATGTCGCTGAGCTTCGCGCCCGAGAACGATTTTGGTACCCTTAAAATAGGCGCGTGGGTCCGCGACAGCGCCGCGGGCATAGGCACGCTTACCTTCTGGGAGCCTGAAAGCGGAGTTTTCGGCGGTCTGGGGCACTCGGTGAGCGACGTTACCACTGGAGGTGTGGTTCCCCTTAAGGAAGGAGAGATCACCGCCGCGAGGATCTACGACGTTGTAAGAGGCAGGGAGGGCAGCGCGGGCGAACTGTGCGGCGTTATTCTCCCCGAATCGGATATGGGCGTTATTACCGAGAACACCTCTACGGGTATTTACGGAACGCTTTCCTGCGGGATCGCCGGAGAGACTGTCCCCGCGGCTTTCAGGCAGGAGGTCCAGACGGGCGCGGCGACTATTCTTACTACTCTGGACGGGTGTGAGCCCGAGGAATATTCCATCGAGATCGAGCGCATCAATCTGCTCGATCTGAACGGCTCGAAGGCTATGGTCATACGCATTACCGACAGCGGGCTTCTCGAAAAAACAGGCGGCATTGTGCGAGGTATGAGCGGAAGTCCGATCATTCAAAACGGGCGGTTTGTCGGAGCGGTAACGCACGTTCTGGTAAACGATCCGACAAGAGGCTACGCGGTGTT
Organism: Oscillospiraceae bacterium; assembly: GCA_022508965.1. GTDB lineage: Bacteria > Bacillota > Clostridia > Oscillospirales > Ruminococcaceae > CAG-115. The sequence goes on along the minus strand of JAFLUD010000020.1, from coordinate 9,438 downwards.
TGCGGAGACGATGCTGGAAAGCTGCTCGGGAGACTTACTGGCGGCTTAACAGGCGCACCTCGAAGCCGCTATCCTCAAATACTACCTCGGCGCGGCTGCCCAGAGGAAGTTCACCCGAGATTATGCGCTTTGAGAGCATATCTTCGATCTCGGATGTGATCTTTCCCCTGAGCGGGCGCGCTCCGGCGTCTTCGCCGCGTACGCTCTCACACAGCCGGTGCGCGGCGGAATTGTCAAACGACAGCTCGATGCCACGGAGCTTTGCGCGGTCGGCTACCGTATTGAGCATTTTGCGGCATATTTCTTCAAGATTCTCGGCGTTAAGGCGCTCGAACACTATTACGTTGTCTATTCTTCCGAGCAGCTCTGGGCGGAACTGTGTTTTTAGCTCGCGCATTACGTCGGCGCTTCCGCCTTTGCCGCTGCCAAACCCAAGGTAATTCTTACCAAGCTCTTTGGCGCCGATATTCCCCGTCATTATCACTATGGTGTTTTTGAAATCGGCTACCCTGCCGTCGGAGGCGGTGAGCCGCCCGTCCTCCAATATTTGCAGCAATATATTCAATACCTCGGGGTGGGCTTTTTCGATCTCGTCAAAAAGCACCACGGAATAGCCGTGCGTGCGGACTTCCTTTATCAGTCTGCCCTGTTCCCCGTAGCCTACATACCCGGGCGGCGAGCCTATCAGCTTGCTTACCGAATGGCGCTCGGTGAATTCCGACATATCAAACCGTATTAGTCTTTTGGTATCGCCGAAAACGCCTTCGGCGAGCGCGCGCGAAAGCTCGGTTTTTCCGACGCCGGTTTGTCCGAGAAACAAGAACGAGCCTATGGGGCGGTTGGGGTCGCGCAGCCCCGCTCTGCCGCGGCGCACGGCGTTCGATACGAGCGTTACGGCTTTTTCCTGGCCGATAACGCGCTTGGCGAGGAATTCTTCCAGATGAGACAGGCGCGCGCTTTCGTCTTCGGAAAGGCGTTCGGCGGGGATGCCGGTTATTTTGCTGACCGCTTTGGCGACGTCCTCCTCGTCGACTATCACGCGCTCGCGGGAGAGCTTTTCCCTCCCCTGTCGGAACAGCGCGGGCTTTTGGGAAAGCCGCTCGGTTCGCGCGGCAGCGGCGGCTTCGTCGATCAGATCTATCGCTTTGTCGGGCAGGCGGCGGTCGTTTAAATACCTCTCGGAGAGCGTTACAGCAGCTTTTATCGCGCTGTCGGTTATCACGGCGCGGTGGTGCTCCTCTAATCGGGGGCGCAGTCCGTTTAATATGCGTATCGCTCCCTCTTCGTCGGGGGCGGGGACGTTTATCGGCTGGAAACGGCGTTCCAACGCGCTGTCCTTCTCGATGAATTTTCGGTACTCGTCGGTGGTGGTGGCTCCGATAAGGCAGATTTTTCCCCTCGCCAACAGCGGCTTTAAAATGCTTGCCGCGTCTATCGCGCCTTCGGCGGCGCCTGTTCCCACTATCATGTGAATTTCATCAATAAACAGGATCAGCTCGGGGTTTGAGATGGCTTCGTCCAGCACGCCTTTCAAGCGTTCCTCGAAGTCGCCGCGGTATTTCGCGCCCGCGAGCATCGACGACAAGTCCAACGCAAAAACGCGCTTTTCGGCAAGCTCGGGGGGAACGTTCCCAAGCGCAACTCTCTGCGCGAAGCCCTCGGCTATCGCGGTTTTTCCGACGCCCGCGTCGCCGATAAGGCAGGGGTTGTTCTTGCTGCGGCGGAGCAGTATCTGCACCATGCGCTCGATCTCGGGTTCTCTGCCTATGACGGGGTCGAGCGCGCCGCTTTTCGCTTCGGCGGTGAGTTCTCTGCCGTATTTTGTGAGAATTGGATATTCGGCGCGAGAATTGTCCGTCTTTTTCGCGGGTTTTGAGTCGCTTTTCTTTGCGGCGTTTTCAAAATCCGGCGGCTCGTAGCTGCGTGCGCTTACGCTGTTATACAGCCTTGTAACGGTGTCGGAGCTTTGCTCGCACAGGAGCGCGTAGGCGGTGCAGTCGCGGTCGGTGAGCAGTGCGAGCAGTATATGCTCCGTCCCGACATAGCTGTCGTTTTTCGTGCTTGCGAACGAACGTGCGTTTATCAGCAGCTTTTTCAGTCTCGGCGAGAAGTCTTTCTCGTGAAGCTCTAAGCTCTCGCCTATTCCCACGCGATCCTTTAACTGCAGGATCAGATCGCGAAAACGCACCTGCTGACGCGCAAGCAGCACTCCCGCAGCGCTTTCGGAATTCTTCGCCAACGCGCACAAGAGATGCTCGGAGCCTATATAGGTGTGCCCCATCTGCCCCGCTATTGCTATCGCGCTTCCTATCGCTTCGGCGGCTTCGCTTGAAAAGCCGGGATTGTTGTTCTGATTCGGCATTACATTATTCTCCTCCCAAAAGCAAGAAGCAAAGGTTCTCGCTTCCAAAATTCATGATGCTAGTATGGGAATTTTTGGGGGGATTTATTCCCAAAAAAATATTCCGAAAAAAATAAAAGCGGTCAATAAACAGACCGGCGAGAATCCCTCAGATGCCAGAAACCGCCGCCGCGGACTAGGCTTATGCCTGCCGCGGCGGCGGTGACAACGCAGATGAGGGGTTATCGCCGGTCTGACGCTTTTACTTTTTCTTTTTGACCGAGGTTTTCTTTTTTCTGAAAACGAATATACGGCTGAGTACATAATTCAGGATCAGCACGATTATATTGGTGAAGATCATCGCGATGAACTCGTAGACAAAATTGTGCATCTGCGGCAGGTCTACAAGCAGGAACATCAGCAGCAGATTCACAAGCAGCGTCGCTAAGCGCGTCGCGTACAGCTTGAGCGCCTCGAGCATGAATTTTCCAAAGGTGTCGGCATGGCTTTCAAACACATACACGCGGTTGGTCAAAAACGCGAAGGTCACCGACAAAAACCACGATACGATAACAGGAAGCGCGGTGCTGCTTTCAATTCCGAAAACGTCGGTTATCCTGTATATCCACTGAAGCCAGGAGGGGACGCTTTCCGCGTCGGGAAACAACAGACGCGTCAGATAATAGCTTACCATGTAAACTATCGTAGTTCCCACTCCGAACACGAAGTAAAGGATTATGTGCTTGTGCTTTTTATAGAACGCCGCCCTGCCATCTTTGGTTTTAAGCGACTTTATTTCTTCCCAGAGGTTTTTTAACTTCTCTTTTATGACTATTCACCCCGTTAGTTTTTAGAGATCAGAAATTAGAGATCAGTTGGTATAAACTTAAGAGTAGGAGTTTGGTAAAATGTTCACAGATTAAATTATAACACAATTTACCAAAAAAATCAAGCGTCGACAGAAATTCGTTTTTTGTGATTTTTAACAGCATTTGGCGGAAATTAACTCAAAATTTTGTCAAAACTATTGACAGACGGTGAAAAGTAGGGTATAATGTAAATTGAATAGTTATGTATGTTTTCATCGTAGCTATGTGGGTTTGTGGCGCCCGATCATTCTTTAATACGGAGGATCTTGAAAATGTCCGATTACATCAGAAGACTGCCGGTTTATCTGCTGCTGGACTGCAGCGGTTCTATGGCAGGCGAGCCTATCGAGGCCGTTAAGCAGGGTATCAAAACGCTGATCTCCGAGCTTAAGGGAGACCCGCAGGCTCTCGAAACCGCATTCCTTTCCATTATCACCTTCGACAGCTCGGCGCGGCAAATAAGTCCTTTGACCGAGCTTATGCTCTTTAAAGAGCCGCAGCTCCAGGCGGGCGGCGCTACCGCTCTCGGCGGCGCGCTTAAAGTACTCGCGGAGTGCGTTCAGAACGAGGTGCATACCTCCACCGCCAACCAGAAGGGCGACTGGAAGCCGCTGGTCTTCCTTATGACCGACGGCGCTCCTACCGATAACCTCGACGAGGGCATCGACGCTATCAAGCAGGTCTCCGTCGGCAATATCATCGCCTGCGGCGCGGGCGCTAACGCTAACGCGAATACCCTTAAGAAAATTACCAATAACGTTCTTATGATGAATAATCTTACGGCAGGCGATATGGCGCAGTTCTTCGCTTGGGTCTCCAGCTCTATCAAGGCTTCCTCAAAGAGCATCGACGCAAAGCCGGGCGATCCCATCGAGCTTCCGCCGCCGCCTCAGGGGTTTGTTATCGTTCCGTAAGCGGCGAGTTCTTTTGCCGCGCGTTAACGGGACTTTTAGTTCCGAAATGTTATAGGGAGAATTTATGGATAATACCAATATTGCCCCCATCGGCGAATCTAAGGAAGAGCAGCTTTCCGTAACGTTTGAAGATATTGAGAGCCTTGCGCGCTCCGAAAAAAGCGCTAAAGCGGCTGTTGATCTCTCTAAAGAGGATATAGCGGAAAATGACGGCGGCTCGGAGAGTTCCCACAGCCCGGAGGCTCCCGAAAAGGCTTCGCATTTGTCCGATATGGAGGTCATGGAGCACACCGCTTCTATCTGGCAATACAAGGAGATCGTGGACGACGGCACGGAAATGCACTCGGAATTCCACCAAAAATACACGAAAACCGATCTCGGCGAGATCATCGGCGCGCGTGTGCGCGGCAAAAAGCACAAGCACGAGGGCACCAACTGCGACGATTACTTCGAGACTGCCGTGACAGACGACTGCGTTATCGCGGTGGTCTGCGACGGGGCGGGCTCTAAGCCGCTTTCGAGGATCGGCTCGCGGGTGAGCTCCGAGAGCGCGGCGGCGTTCCTCAGAGATAAGCTCGCCGAGCTGTTTAAAAACAAGCCCGAGATAAAGCAGGGTCTTTGCGCGGAGCTTTCTTCGGCGGAGTTTATGGCTGCCTGCGGGAGGATCGCTCCGCTGCTGCATCAGGCGGCGAGGGAGGCGTTCTCGGCACAGCAGGATACGCTGTCAGAGCTTGCTTCCGACGAAAAATATCTGAACGCTTTGGGGAAAGAGCCTGTTATCTCCGACCTTTCCACTACGTTTCTGGCGGCGGTTATGGTGCCGCTGGTTATCGACGGCGCACGGCAGACGTTTCTGGCGTGCGTGCAGATCGGCGACGGCTGTATCTGCGCCCTTGACAGCGCGGCGGATTCCGCGGCTTGTCTGAAATTAATGGGCGAGGCGGACAGCGGCGCGTTCTCGGGGGAGACGGATTTCCTCTCGGAGAAGAATTCCTCGGAGGAGGCTATCGGTGCTAAAACGCGCATTTCTCGCGGTTCTTCCGACACTGTTCTTATGATGTCGGACGGGGTCGCGGACGACTATTTCCCTGCCGTTCCGATGATGAAGCGGCTGTATCTGGATCTTTGTCTTAACGGGATACTGCCGTTTTCGGTTAAAGAAAAAACGGGGATCACGGGAGAGGACCCCGCGCCTATCCGCTTTAAATCGGTCTCTTTGAGTCGGCAGAGCGTTGCGCTTCAATACGCGAAACAGCTGCTTGCCGACAAGTCGGAGGAGGCTGTGAACAATCTCTGGGACAAGCGCGATATGCTGTACTGCCACTCGCTGGAGGCTTTCAGAATGAACATCGGGGATTCCCCGGAAGAGCGGCTGCGCGTGTGGATCGACAACTACAACGAACGCGGGAGCTTTGATGACAGGACGCTTGTTGTTGTCCGCTTACAATAGATTCAACAGTTTCAACGTGCGGATTTTCGAGCATAATTTTGTTGAGAGCAAGGAAAAACGACGAAGGCTAACCATTTGGTTGCCGAGGAGTTTTGACGCAGCTATCGGCAAAATTTGCCGAAAATCAAAACAAATCAACGGAATAATATAAAGGGAACATTAATATGAGGAGCGGAGAAGTGCTTAGCGCCGTGCTTGAAAGCGGCGATACAATTGAATATGTTTACGAAGCTAACGCTCCGCGCGGCGGTATGAAGCATACCTTCTTCACTCCCGACAGGCAGTTTGCGGTGCAGTTCTTCAACAATCCGCGCGATTCGGAGGATCCGCGTATGCAGGATCGCATCCGCACTATCGTGGGCATCTACAATCCCACTATCGCGGAACAGGACGGCGGCGCGCTCGGGAATACCCAGAAAACAGCGGATTATTTCAGGCAGCGGTTCTGCTGGCCTGTGGCTATTGTCAGACAGCCGGAATTCGGTATTGTCTGTCCGACCTATCCGCAGAACTTCTTCTTCGACGCGTCAGCTTCGACCGTTCTCAACCTCAAAGGCAAGGACAAGAAATCCAACTGGTTTACGGGGCGCAACCGCAAGTACCTCGCCCCCGCCGAGCGCGGAGATTTCAGAACTATGCTGAAAACCGCCATCGGGCTTTCGCGGACGGTCCGCAGGATGCATCAGGCGGGGCTTGCGCACTCCGATCTGTCCTGCAACAACGTTCTCATCGACCCGAAAACCGGCTCGGCGGTGGTTATCGACATCGACTCGCTGGTGGTTCCCAACAAATACGCGCCGGAGGTCGTCGGGACGCGCGGCTATATCGCACCGGAGGTCCTCTCGACACTGGAGCTGGATTTTAACGACCCGAAAAGGGCGCTTCCCAACGTGCTGACCGATCTTCACGCGCTGCCGGTTCTGATTTATGAGTATCTGTTCTTCAGGCACCCGCTTATCGGTCCGAAAATTTACAGCGCCAACAGCGCGGAGGAGGACGATTTCCTCGCACTCGGCGAGAAGGCTACGTTTATTGAAAATCCCAACGATACTTCCAACCGTCCGCCAGATCTGGACGTTACTATCGGTTCGCTTTCAAAGGGCTTGGAGAGGCTGTTTTTACGGGCGTTTGTGGACGGGCTTCACAATCCGTCGGAGCGTCCGACCGCTATGGAGTGGGAAACGGAGCTTCTGAGGGCGTGGGATAGGCTGTATCCGTGCGCCAACCCGCGCTGCGACAAGCGGTGGTTTATTCTCCGTGACGAGGATAATCCGGTGTGTCCGTTCTGTAAAACGCGGGTTCCCGAAAAAATAATCCGGCTGGGCTTCAAGAGCGAGATGCGCGGGAAAAAGGGCGTCTACCGCGAAAAGAGCGAGGTCATCTGCTACGACAGGATGCCGCTGTTTGACTGGCACGTTTTTTCAAATATTCACAACGACGAGAAAGCCGACCCCGCTATGCGCGCGTATATCGCACGATACAACGGTATGTGGCTGCTGGTAAATCACGGCGTTGAGGGGATGACTTCCCCGTCGGGAAGGCTGGTCCCCAAGGGCAGCGCTATCGAGCTTAAAGACCTCGCGCTGTTCAGAATGAGCAACAAGGACAACGGCTTGCTGTGCGAGGTAGTTGTTAGAGAATAGTTGCTAGTTACTAGTTGCCGGTTGTTGATTGTTAGTTTTAATTAATTTAGTTATCAGGACTGACGAGAAATGCTCGCAGACAAGGTAAGCAAAACACGAACTGTTTTGCGGTGCGAGTGTTTATCGGCAGTCAGAACACGAAAGGATAGAATGACTACTATGAAGAAATTTGGTTTGACTGACAAGGAAGTTGCCGAGAGCAAGGCTAAATACGGCGACAATTCCATGACGGAGCAGGCTCATGAGAGCTTTTGGGATAAGCTGAAGGACAACCTCGGCGACCCTATGATCAAGATTCTCATCGTGGCGCTGCTTATCAACGTCGTTCTCGCTATACTCGGCATTGTTAAGAACGCGGACGGTAAGCCCTTTATCGAGGGCGCGCCCGAATGGTATGAGCCGCTGGGTATTTTCATCGCGATCGGTCTGGCGACGCTGGTTTCCACCTTCTCGGAATTCCGCAATGAAAACGCGTTCCAGAAGCTCCAGGAAGAGGCTTCGCGTATTCTCTGCAAGGTGTACAGAAACGGCGTTATCGCCGAGGTCGCTATCAACGACATCGTTGTAGGGGACGCTATTCTTCTCCAATCGGGAGATAAGATACCCGCAGACGGTATCATCATCGACGGCGATATTAAAGTGGATCAATCGGTTCTCAACGGAGAAAGCCGCGAGGCTAAGAAATTCGCTATTCCCGAGGGTTGGACGGATACCGACGAGAACACCAACTTCGACAACGAACACAAGGTCTTCCGCGGCGCGGTGGTGTGCTCGGGCAACGCGACTATGCAGGTCACCGTTGTCGGCGACAAGTCGGTTTACGGCAAGATCGCTTCCGAGCTTCAGACCGACGACGACCGCGACACTCCGCTTAAGGTAAAGCTCGCGAAGCTGGCGGACGGCATTTCCAAATTCGGCTATATCGGCGGTATCGCTATCGCGGTGGCCATGCTGGCTAAGACGATCCTGTTCGACACGGGATTCCAGCCGATGGAATTTTTAGCTCCCGGCGGCGTGTTCGCCTGGGCGGCTCTGGTTAAAGCTATCATCCAGGCAGTCATGCTGGCGGTAATCATCATCGTTATGGCGGTTCCCGAGGGTCTGCCGCTTATGATCGCTATCGTTTCCGCGCAGAATATGGGCAAGATGCTTAAGGACAACGTTCTCGTACGCAAGGTCGCGGGAATCGAGACGGCGGGGTCGCTGAACATTCTGTTCTCGGATAAGACGGGCACCATTACCAAGGGCAAGCTGGAGGCTATCAACTTTATCGACGGTGCCGTTTCCGAATACAAGACTATCAACGACATCGGCGGCAAGCTGAAAGATCTGCTGACGCTGTCTATTCACAAGAACACGCTTTCTATGATAAGCGGCGAGGGCAAGGATCGCAGAGTTCTCGGCGGAAACGCTACCGAGCGCGCTATCCTGGCATTCGCTATGGACGCGCCTTCAAGCGCCGACGTTATCGCGGTAGGGAATATTCCCTTTAATTCCACCAACAAATACTCGGCGACTCAGGTGGACGGAGAATACTCGCTGTCACTAATCAAGGGCGCGCCCGAGAAGATATTGCAGCGATGCTCGCACTACTACGATACCGACGGCAAGAAGCAGGCGTTCTCACCGGATAAGCTGAACGCGAAGATCGACGAGCTGGCTAACCGCGCTATACGCGTGCTGGCTATCGCTACGAGCGAGGACGCGCTTGGCGAGGAGTCGCTCCCGGACGGCAACAACTGGACGCTGGTTGGCTGTCTGGGCATACGCGACGAGGTTCGTCCGGAATCGGTCACCGCTATCAAAGAAGTTAAGGGCGCGGGCGTGCAGGTGGTTATGATCACCGGCGACCGCAAGGAGACCGCCGTCGCTATCGCGAAAGAGGCGGGGCTTATCGACGCGGAAAGCAACCTTATGCTCACCTCCGACGAGCTGTCTAAGATGTCCGACGACGAGATCAAGGAAAAGCTCTCGGATATACGCGTTATCGCAAGAGCGCTGCCGTCCGACAAGAGCCGTCTGGTGCGCTTGGCGCAAGAACTCGACCTTGTTGCCGGTATGACGGGCGACGGCGTGAACGACTCCCCCGCTCTCAAAAAAGCCGACGTGGGCTTCGCTATGGGCGGCGGCACGGAGGTCGCGAAGGAAGCCTCTGACATCGTTATTCTCGACGACAACTTCAACTCTATCGACCGCGCTATTCTCTACGGGCGCACGATCT
>JAFLUD010000002.1 GCA_022508965.1 Oscillospiraceae bacterium | reverse complement strand
TGTACATCGGCATAAACTCGTAGAACCAGTCCTTGTACATATTGAAGATAGCGTCGCGGAACTCGATATATTTGATAAAAGGGAATTTGGAGATCAGCAGCTCCAATAGCTCGATAGCTTTTTTGGGACTGCGGAAGCGGCAGTATTTCTGCTTGTTGGGATAGATGTTGCGGAACTGCGAGTTGCCGCAGTAGGTGCAGCTGAACAGGCATCCGCGCGAAAGCATTACCATCGCGGTGAAGTTCTTGGAGCGGTCGAGATTCTCATAGTCGAACAGATCGAAGTCGGGGAAAGGAAGCTCGTCCAGATCCTCGATAAGCGGACGCACAGGGTTTTTGATGATCTCGCCGTTTTCGAGCTTGAAGTTTATGCTCTCGATATCGGTGCGCATTTTTCCGTCGCGCATGGAATCCATAAGCTCCAGCAGCGGGTATTCTCCCTCGCCCACGGTAACCGCGTCGATTCCTCTGATAGCCAGACACTCGTCGGGAACCAGGATAGCGTGATATCCGCCGATAGTCACAAATATATCCGGCAGCTCGTCGTCCAGCCAGCCTGCCATTTCCTTTATAAAGGGAATAGCCGTGGTTCTCGCGGAAAAGCCTATGATATCGGGATTAAAGCTCTTTACCTTTTCGAGGAATTCCTCCTTGGTCGGCATATAAAGCTCGTGATAAAGCTGAACGCCGTGACCGCCCTGCTTGAGGACCGCAGAGATGGAAGCCAGACCCTCGCTGTAATTTCCGAGCTTGTTTTTGTTGAACATCTCCTCCTCGAGAAAGTCGGGGTATATGAGGAGCATGGTAAGCTGCTTTGACATATTTACATTCCTTTCCTATATAACAATACTATATATAGTATACTACTATTTCACAGCCTTGTCAAGCAGTTTTCCGCGATTTTATGATTTTAAGGATCAATTTAGCGATCGAACACCCGATAATTCCCCCTATAAAGTTGGTCAGAACGTCGTCGAGGTCGCCTGTCCGCGCGACCAGCGGCTGTAATAGCTCCACTGCGGCGGTCGTTCCCAGACAGATCAGCCATACCGCCCACCACTTCAGCTTCCGCCAGATCATCGGGATCAAAAATCCATACGGCACGAACAGCGCAACGTTCGCCAGAAGCTCGAACACGATATATCCGTCGAACAGCTTGCCGGACAAAACTCCCCAGAGCCACATATTGTTGGTGTAATCACCAATTTCGATAAGCTCCGCCCAGCTTTTTATCATCCCCGAGCGAATAAACCTCAGCTCGTCCCAAGGGAACCACACCATCATCACCAGCGCCGCGATATATCCCGCCAGCAGCGCCCGGCAAATCTCCTCATTCATAGGCTTTCTCGGGAGCTTCTTCGCTTTGAGGAATATCACGCGCGCAGCAGTATAGATCATAATAACGATTGCTGCCGCAATAGCCGCCTCAAATACCCTATGGGATTTCAGCAAATAAAGTAAATTTAACATTTTATGTCCCCCTTTTCTTTAATAATAGCATTTATTTCCGCACCCGTCAATCAATTTGAAAAATCTTCATAAAATCGTAAGAAATAACCGCGATTTTTCCTTCCGAACATTCAAATATATTGACAAAAGAGCAAAAATGTGGTACAATATACAGTGTATAGGTTCGTTTGTATGCCGCGAAAGGACTGTATATGGATTTTAACGATTTTGTCATAAATATTTCGAGCGTGTTTGTATATTCTTTCATAAGGCTTTTTTCTTTCTGCTTATTGGCGGCATTGTTGTGGCACCCGCTCTTCTGTTAACTGTTATGCTGGCGGTAGTAAGCCGGGTGCTGTTTGTAAATACAAAACGACACGATGCAAAGAAAACAAAACAGATAAAATGGATCATATTGGCTGTGATTGGAACCGCGCTTTCTGTTGTGCTGATTATAATTTCGATTTATTTGTGGAACGTGGCAGACCCTTTTCAGCTGTAATATAAATGCTCTGTGGAAGAAGCAGCGTCACACTAAGTTTGTTGTATTGATCTTTGAAACAAAGGAGGAACTAATATGGAAGGTCTATTCTGGTTGCATTTTCCGTTAATTGTATCTGTCTCGGCTTTTGTTATACTGGTCGAGCTGGGTGCGTTGGGCGGCGGCATCGCGGGCTTGACCGCGGGAGCGGTCGGGTTAGTTAAAAACTGCAGCAAAAAATATATGCCGATCCCCTTGATAGTCGCCTTTTTTGTGGTCGGGCATGGTTGTCTTTTGATTGCGTTCGGTTTCGCAAGTATGGCGATAGATTCTGTCTCTATGCTTGCCGGTACGCTGGGAGCGGCTTTCGAATTGATCATGAAATAATTCACGGAGAGTTTGAAAAAACATAAGCGCAAAATTATTTATCACTAACCTCGGGGGATCGCCCGGGTGTTTACGGGGAGGGCTCGGAAATGGTCTGCGGACGCTGCGGAAGAGCATTCGACGAAACAAAACAGGATTACTGCGGCTATTGCAGGACCGTTCACACAAAAAAGGGCGAGCCTATTCGCGATCTTAAAGGGATCCTGCGTTACATAACCGACAAATTCGGCGCGGAGACCCTGCTCTCGCCTCGGCGCGCCGACGCGCTTATCGCCGACTTTTTCCCTAAGGAATCCCAGGCGAGAAGACTGTGCTATGTGGCGCTTTACGACGGCTGCGCGAAGAAGCTGTACGCTGTGCGCGAAAAGCCGTTTGAGGTGCGGTGTGCGGCTGCCGCGGGCTGTATAAAATCCCTGCGCGACGAAATAGGGATCAAAGGCAGGATAGCCGCCGACGCCGTAGAGGCGGTGGGCTGTGCTGTCGGCTGCGAGATATCGTTCAAGAAATCCGAGATACTTCCCGCTTCGGAAACGGAATCCAAAAAGAACATCACCGACGCCGCCGAGCAGTATTCTCTCGGACGTCACTTCGACCGTATCCACGAGTACGAAAAGGCGCTTTATTGGTTTGAGAGCGCGGCGCTGCAAGACCACGGCGAAGCGGAGTATTATATGGGAAGCTACCGTCTCGAGGGGCGCGGCGGCATACAGGATATCAACCAGGCTCGCGAGTGGTTCGTGCGCGGCGCGGAAAACGGCGTTGCCCAGGCGGAGTATATGATGGGGTATTTTTACGCCGAGGGGATCGCTTGCGAGCTGGACGAGGACAAGGCGTTCAGGTGCTTTATAAGCGCCGCGAAAAAAGGCTGCGCGGACGCCGCGAACATAATCGCGCTGTGCTATGAAAACGGCGTTCACGCCGAAAAAGACCCCGAGCTTGCAAAAAAGTGGAGGAATTATTCCAAAGACGACAAGGCTTTTGAATTGCCGCCCGAAACGGAAGTTCCCGAGCCGCTTGCCGACGACGGCGAGGAGCTTTATCAGAGCGCGCGCCGCTGTCTGGCGGAAAAGGACGCCGAGGGCGCGGCGATGTTCTACAAGCGCGCCGCCGAGGTCGGTCACGCACGCGCGCAGTGCTCCTACGGAAAGTGTCTTTACACCGGAAACGGCGTTGCCAAAGACCCTGCCGAGGCGTTCAGGTGGTTTAAAAAGGCGTCCGACCAAAATCTCAATATCGCGCAATACAATCTGGGAGTAATGTATTTAAAAGGAGTTTACGTTCCCAAGGACCTGGAGCAGGCAAAAACCTACTTCACCCAAGCTGCCGAAAACGGCCACGAGGATGCCGAGAAGATACTCAAAAAACTCCAATAAGAAAGGGATTATATGAAAAAACTGATTTCGGCATTACTCATAACAACAATGCTCCTGACGCTCACCGCCTGCAATAATGAGATAACGGTCCCCGAGCAGCTCGCAGATTTCGAGCCGATACCCGTTCCCGAGAGCGGCTGGACTTCCGAGCTTGCCGCGTCGGTGTTCTACATAAACGGCGAGCCCATCCCCTATCCGCTTACGGTGGACAGTCTCGGCGAGGGTTATTATCTCAACGAGAAAGAGACCCGTTTCGAGCGCACCACCGATTGTGTTGACAGCGTTTTGTATTACGGCAAAACCGCGTTATTCAATTTGAATTATAGGGATTATGATATGTACTGGGGGTTTGACGAGCTGCCTTCGGCAAAAGCATTCTCGATATATACGTGTCGTGATAAAGGCGACAAAGTGAACAAAAAGCTCGCTTCCATGTTATTTTTTAACGGAATAACTCTTGGAGCCACGAAAGACGAGGTTCGCGCGATCTTCGGCGAGCCCGACGACATAGACCCCATCACTGGCGAAATTTGGGAATATTTCTACAAAAGGACAGAAAATTTCGGCTGTATATTCTTCCGATTCAACGATGACGACAAGTTGTATTGTATAGGTTTGACTTACCATACCGATGAGGATATTGAACAAGGCGCTCTTCAGGAAGAGGTGTGGAAGCAATCGGTAAGAGAAAGCATAGGCAGTATTTGGAAGGGGCTGAATACAGTTAAGTTCCCCTGTACGTTCGGCGAGCTTTCTGTTTTGGGATTGGAAGCGGACAGCGTTGTTTTCAACGAAGCCTACCGCACCGCCGAGGTCGAGTTTTACAGCGGCAGATACCCCGCAGGCAGCGCGGTATTGGCAGACTGCGCGAAAGGCGAGACGGACTTAGGCTCAAAAAAAGTAACGCGATTGCAGCTCAACATCGAACCTATAAGCGAGCTTGATTTCTATTGCGCAGTATTCGGACACGGTGTAACTCCCGAAGAGCTCACGGAGATACTGGGCGAGCCGGAGATCGCGGGCGTTTACAAATACCCGATGTATAATGTCGAAAACGCCTTTGTGGAATTCGGGTTTGACGAGACTTTGAAATCTTTAACGTTCACTTTTGACAGCTGAAATAGAAAGGAACCTCTCATGAAAAGAAAGATAATTACGCTTATTCTTTGCGCGGCAATGCTCTGCGCTGTGACAGCCTGCGACAAGAACGAGGGCAGCGTTTCAAATACCGATAGCTCAAACAATTCGGAAAGCACGACCGGCAGCACTGAGGATTCTTCGTCAACCCCTTCCGCGCCCGATTCGAGTTCGGAGGAAAGCACAAGCAGCACCAACGAGCCTGCCGCCGGTCAAGCCGAGTTTGACTTTGACGAGGCGGTGAAAAACATCACGCTTTTTGGCAAAAAAATTTCTCTGCCGTGTACGGGAGCAGATTTGGGAGACGATTTTTCATTCGGCGCTGAGGGGACGATTTTTGAGGGAGGAACATATGTTGAAGATGATAAGGTTATGATTGACATATTATATAAGGGTGAAATCATTGGGCAGGTTACATTTATTGACTGTGAAACATACGATGATTTTTCAGATAAAACTATGACATCATTGTCTCTTGGCTTAAATGTTGATAAATTTAAACTAGGCGAAGCCGTTTACAAAAATTTGCTTGAAAAAATGGGATATTATCCTGATACAATTCAGTTTGATATGGGCGGTTTATCTTTTGATTCTACCAAAGATGAGGTTAAAGAAAAACTGGGAGAACCAGATGAGGTGATCGAATATTTGGGTAGCGGTGAATCGCTTAAATATTTGTTGTCAGAAAATGGCTGTGTCTATTTTTGCTTTATTGAGCAATCATTGATTGTAGTTATTATTGAACTGTAATATACTTAGGAGGTAAATAAATTATGAAAGCAGCAGTAATACTTACGAAGTGTAAGGAGAATCACGAGCTTTTCGGCATTCGCGCCGAGCAGCGCGAGGACGGCGCGTGGTACGCGACCTGGGCGTTTAAGGTAAGCGAGCGCACGGCGGGGCGCGAGAAGTTCGGCGACACCGAGATCTCGGGCAACGTCTACGTTACCACCGAATACCCCTCCTGCCCGCACTGCAAGGCTAAGGGCTTCTTCCAGTGCAGCGAATGCGGCAAGACCACCTGCTGGAACGGCGAAAACGAGACAGTCTGCGAGTGGTGCGGAAACGCCGCCGAGACTTCTGCCGAGGAGAGCTTTGAGTCGCTGTCGGGAGGCGGATTCTGATGCTGAAGGTAGGCGACAAGATCCCGCTCGAGCTTGGCGGCAGCACGAAAATACTGGCGGTGCTGGGCTCCGGCGGACAGGGCACGGTCTACCGCGCGGAGTTTTCCGGCAAGGAATACGCGCTTAAAGTGTACTTCCCGAACAAACTCCGCCGACCGGATATTTTCCGCGAGAATCTGCGGCAGCTCACCGAGGACAAAACCGCAAACGACGCGTTTCTGATGCCGCGTCTGCTCACCGCGCCCGTAGACGGCAGCTTCGGTTTTCTCATGGATTTGATCCCCCCCGAGTATAAGCCGTTTTCGGATATCCTAAACGCGCGCGTAAAGCTCTCGGGCTTGTATTCCGTGGTGAATTCCGCGATAAAGATAACCTCGGCGTTCCGCGAGCTTCACAACAGCGGAAAGAGCTATCAGGACATGAACGACGGCGGCTTTTTCATTCGTCCGTCCGACGGCGACGTGCTCATCTGCGACTGTGACAACATCGCCCCCTACGGCGAGCATCTTGGAATTGCCGGAAAGCCCGGCTATATGGCTCCCGAAATAGTCCGCGGAGAAAAGGCTCCTGATAAGTTCACCGACCGTTATTCTCTGGCAGTGGTGCTGTTTCGGCTACTGCTGCGCGGCGACCCGCTGGAGGGCGGCAGAGTTCTCAAAAGCGTCTGCCTTACCGAGGAAGCCGAGCGCCGTCATTACGGCTTCGAGCCGATCTTCGTATACGACCCCGACGACGACAGCAACCGCCCCGTGCGCGGCGTTCACAACAACATCATAAAATTCTGGAGAATAATGCCCGACTACATACGCGAGGCGTTCGAGTTTTCGTTTACCGTGGGACTTTCCGAGCCATCCAAACGCCTTATAGAAAAACAGTGGCTGGACTTATTGAAGAGACTTCGCGGAGACATCACCGCCTGCCCGTGCGGGATCCAGAACTTCCTGCCCGCGGTGGAGACCGACGACGAGGGCAAGCTGATATGCCCCTGCGGAACGCATTACTCAAAGCCGCTGACGCTTGCCGGAGCAAAGACCAGCGTGCTGCTGTTTGACGGCGCAAAGCTGTTTGGCGAGGACGTTTCTCTCCAAGCCGAGGTCGTTCGCAACAAGAAGAATCCCGCGCTCTGGGGACTCAAAAATCACGGCTCGTCGGATTGGAACTGCACGCTTCCCAACGGCGAGGAAAAGCCGATCCCAAGCGGAAAAGCCGCGCCTATTTTTGTGGGAACTTCCGTCGAAATAAACGGCGAAAAATACGAGATCACCGATTGAATTTAGGAAGTGAATATAATGGAATTAAATGTTCGCAAAGCCGAAAACCGCGATATTCCGCGTATCCTCGATCTGCTCTCGCAGGTGCTTGAGGTTCACGCGGCAGGACGTCCCGACCTGTTCAAGAGCGGAACAACAAAATACAGCGAACAAGAGCTTACGGACATCATCGCAGACGCCGAGCGCCCTATTTTTGTGGGGGAGCATGACGGCGTTGTGCAAGGCTACGCGTTCTGTATTTTTCAGCATCACAACGACCGAAACACCCCGAACTACACCTCTCTTTACATCGACGATCTGTGCGTTGACGAGAAGTCCCGCGGACTGCACGTTGGGACCGCGCTGTATGAATACGTTCTGAAATTCGCGAAGCTGAGCGGCTGCTATAACGTAACTCTAAACGTCTGGGAATGCAACGAGAGCGCGAAAAAATTCTACGAAAAACGCGGACTTTCTGTGCAGAAGATCGGAATGGAAAAAATCCTCTGACAGCCTCGGTATTTATCAATGCAAGCGGCAACAGCGGGTTGCTTGTCATTTAAAGCCTGCAATGGTATAATAATATTGAGGTGATGAAAAATGGACACTAAAGATGTTATTCTCGAGCTGAGAACCAAAAGCGGATTATCTCAGGAAGAGCTCGCCCAAAAGGTGTTTGTAACCCGGCAAGCCGTTTCCCGTTGGGAAAATGGAGAAACCGTCCCAAACACCGAAACCTTAAAGCTGCTTTCAGGAATTTTCGATGTTTCGATCAACACGCTGCTCGGTTCTCCGCGAAAGCTGATCTGCCAGTGCTGCGGAATGCCGCTTGATGATTCCTCTATCAGTAAAGAAACAGACGGCACATTTAATGAAGAATACTGTAAGTGGTGTTATAATGAGGGAAATTTCGCCTATACTTCTTTGGAGGAGTTGACCGATTTTCTTGTAGACCATATGTCTACCGAGCAATTCCCGCCCGACAAGATGCGGGCTTACTTAAACGAAATGCTTCCGACGCTGAATCATTGGAAGTAGTTTATTTCGTAAAAAACGCTGAAAACCTTCCGGAGCGGGTCGCCCACAAATTGCCTTGAATATGAATCTGATTATTGCGAGAAAATTTTATGAAAAAACTTTATGATAAAAATCCCGTAGTATTCGGGATTATAATGGGGCAGGGATTATTTCTTCTGTTTATCTTATTTGAATATTTCCTTGTTGCGACGGGAATATCCGATGGCGGAGTTATAGTCGATTCTTGTATCCGCATTGTATTTGGTATTGTTGCGCTGTTGTTTATGAAGGCTATATACCGGGAGCGGTTTACAAGGTTGTTTACCGAGAAAATCCCCAGATCAACTTGGATTTATTGCATTCCATTCTTTTTGTACTTAGCAATAGAATTTTTGTATTTTCCAATATCCGAACGTTTGACAAACGCCCATATCTCATATTTTCTATTGGCGGTAATTCAACAGTTAGCAACGGGCTTTTGGGAAGAGACCGCCTCTAAAGGACTTGTGATGAGTGGTATGCTATCAAAATGGGAACATACTACTAAAGGCAGAATAGGAATGGCGCTTATTACGGGAGCACTTTTTGGAACACTACATATCTTTAATGTGCTTTTTAACAATGATATCATGTATTGTTTGTGGAATGCTCTATATTCAGGAGCATTTGGAGTTTTCATGGCAGCGATTTACCTGCATTCCAAGAATATCACATTATGTATGGCTTTGCACGCTATATGGGATATCGTGATAAGAGTGCCGAGTAATTTTTGCGAAGGGATCCGAGAGGGCTCTGTGTCAACCTTTATTTATATATCTCAGGATATTCTTGTGCTTGGAATTATTCCGCTAACCGCAATAATAATCTGCATATTGGAATGCAAAAAGTATAAGCATATAAGTTAGATTTTAATTTACATTTTAAAAAAACCGCCCCAACCCGGGGCGGTAATTTTTTTATTTTATGCGATCTGAACAACACGCGACTTCTGGCAGAGCGGCTCTTCCTCGATCAGAGATTTCAGCGCCGCAAGCATTTTTTCGTAGCTGTCGCCGTAAAAATACAGCGCGGTCTCTTCGGGTCCCTCCCACCAGCTGTACAAACCGCCAAGTTCCGAGAGAAGCTCCTCAGCCTTGTCGATCACTTGGTTTATGTCGTTGTTTTGATAAACCTCGGCGGGAAGCTCGGTGCCGTTTAAATACAGCGCAAGTCCCTCAAGTCTTCCGACGGGTATCTCCCTGTTTTCCGAAATCAACAGCCGCGAGCCTTTGGGAACGCCCACCGTCTCTATTATATCAACGAGCTTGTCGAGCGTTTCTTTGTCGTCGGCGCAGTCTATCTCGATATCGCAGGACTTTACCTCCTTGTTAGGCTCCAGAAGGGTTCCGCCGCCGCACACCTCGCCGAGATCGAACTGTTCCATTATCTTGTCCAGCGCGTCTTCCAACTCGAAGCGGTGCATAGGCTGAAACCGCGCGTTTAAATTCAAAACCACCATAACTAATCCCTAATTCCTAATATCTAAAAACTACTCGGGCAGCACATACTTGCTCTTGTACAGGTTGACTTCGTCCATAAACTCGGACTTCTCCAGCCTTTTAAGCTCGTTCATGTACTCGTGAGTATCCAGACTGTTCTCTTTTATTTGGATAAGGCAGACCGCGATGTTGGAGCAGTGGTCGGAAACGCGCTCGAAATTGGTGAGCAGATCCTGCAGAATAAACCCAAGCTCTATCGTGCACAGTCCGTCGCGCAAACGCTGAACATGGCGGTTTTTAAGCTCCGCGCGCAAGCCGTCGATAACGTCCTCGAGAGGCTCGACTTCCTTTGCGAGCGCAACGTCGGAGGTCATAAAGGCTTTGATGGACATATCGAGAATTTCCGTGACCGCGCGGATCATGATCCCGACTTCTTTTTCGGCGGATTTTGAGAATCTCACCTTCTTGGTGTGCATTTCCTCCGCGGCTTCGACGATGTTGACCGCGTGGTCGGAAATGCGCTCGAGGTCTCCGATGGTATGCAGAAGATTTGAGACCACCTGGCTGTCGTTCACCGACAGATCCTTGGAGCTTATTTTGAGAATATACGAGCCGATGTTATCCTCGTAAAGGTCGATAGCGTTTTCGTTGTCGATGATATCCTGCGCGATTTTCGCGTCGTAATTGGTGACCGCGTCAAGCGACATCAGCAGCGTTTTCTTGGTGAGAGCCGCCATCTTGTACGCTACATTGCGGCACTGCTCGATAGCTACAGACGGAGTGTTCAGAAGACGCTTGTCCAGCATGGGAACTTCCAGCGATTCCTCGCCCGGCTTGTCGCGGATAGTGAGGCACGCGAGCTTTTCAAGCTGCTTTGTAAACGGCAGGAACAACAGCGTTGCCGTCAGGTTGAAAGCGGTGTGGATCACCGCTATCCCCACGGAATTGAGCTGCTGCTCCATAAACGGCAGATCGACAAGCGCGTTTATCAGATAGAACAGCGATAAGAACACCAGCGTTCCGATAACGTTAAAATACAAGTGAACAATAGCCACGCGCTTAGCTGATTTGTTCGCGCCGATAGCGGAGATAAGCGCGGTAACGCACGAGCCGATGTTCTGACCGAGAATGATCGGCAGAGCGATCGAGTAGGTGATAGTTCCCGTCTGGTTTGAAAGCGTCTGCAAAATACCGATGGAAACCGACGACGACTGCAAAACCGCAGTCAGCAGCGCGCCCACCAATACTCCCAAAAACGGATTTGTGAACATCACCATAAATTCTCTGAACTGCTCGTTGTCCTGGAGAACCGAAGCCGCGCCGGACATCGTGTTCATACCGAACATCAGCAGAGAGAATCCGATAAGTATCGTACCGAAGGTCTTTTTGCGGTCGGATTTTGTGAACATCGCAAGCACAACGCCGATGATCGCCAGCACGGGCGTAAAGGTCGTCGGACTGAAAACAGCCGCGATCCCGCTCCCTTCGAGAGCCGTAAGGCTGAGGATCCAGCCCGTTGCGGTAGTACCGATGTTTGCTCCCATAATAACGCCGATAGCCTGCGAGAGCTTCATTATCCCCGAGTTTACGAAACCTACCAGCATGACGGTGGTAGCCGCCGAGGATTGTATCATAGCAGTAACACCCGCGCCCAGAGCAACGCCCTTAAGCAGGTTTGAGGTCATTTTTTCAAGCCAGTTCTCGAGCTTTCCGCCCGCGAACTTCTCCAGCGCGCCCGACAGCGTATGCATTCCGAACATAAACACCGCAAGTCCGCCGAGCATTGCCAATAAATCTTTAACAGTCATACCATGCTCCTGTGGTAATCAAATCCTTAGCTTTTTTATTCTTACAATTCTATTATACAGGATTTTTTTTAAAATGTACAGTGGTTTTGTTAATTTTTAAAATCCTGTCACAATTCTGCCATTTACATAAATTTACGAATTTAATTGTTATTGCACAAACAAAATTGTTTTGTAGGAATTAATTTAACATTTTCGTCAAAGAGAACAGCATTGTTATAGTAATTTTTCACAAAAATTCCCCGAAAAACAGAAAAAGTTTGGTAAAATTAGTGACAAAAGCGAATGGTTATGATATAATAGAATCAACAACAAAGGTCGCAAAGGAGGGGATTTTTATGGGAAAAAAGATAGTCACCATCACAAGGCAGTACGGCAGCGGCGGACGCGAGATAGGCAAGCGCCTTGCCGAACAGCTCGGCGTGGAGTTCTTCGACAACAAGCTGCTCGACCATGCTGCCGACCACAGCGGTATCCACAAGAGCCATTTCGAGGAAAACGATGAAAAACGCCCCAACAGCTTTTTGTATCTGCTGTCCACGACCTACGGGCAGGGGGGAGTGCCGTTTGACGACACGCTGTTTTTCGCGCAGCTGAATTCCATTCAAAAAATCGCTTCCGAACAGTCCTGCGTGATCATCGGGCGCTGTGCCGATTACGCGCTCAGAGACTTCGAGGGCGTCGTGAATATCTTCATCTGCGCGCCTTTTGATGACAGAGTAAAACGCGCCATAGAGGTCTACGATATCGCCGAAAAGCACGCGGCGGACTACGTCAAGAGGATCGACAAACAGCGCACGTCGTATTATAATTATTACACCGACAAACGCTGGGGCGCTCCGTCAAACTATCATCTGTGCCTTGACAGCTCCGCTTTGGGAATAGACGGCTCGGTCACTCTCCTAAAGCAGTTCCTCGACGATTTTTATAAGAAATAAAATGATCCCCCGTCCGATTGGGCGGGGGTTGTTTTACTTATTTGTATGCGGCTTCGCGGAAATCGTCCAGTTCATCATAGGAATAGGTCCTGCCTTTGTAAGTTATAGAAACATTCTTGCTGCCCTGGAATGCGTCGTGATCTACATAGCTCGCGCTGTCGGGAAGAATAACGCTCTTAAGGTTTGGGCATCTTCCAAAGGCATACCAGTCAATACGGGTAACGCCGTCGGGAATGGTTACACTTTCAATGCTCTCGCATCCGGAAAAAGCACTTTGTTCAATTGAGGTCACACCGTTTGGAATAACCACGTCGCCTGCACAGGTTTTTCCGTCGACAAGTATATTATTTACGACAACCAGCGGATTTTCTTTGCGCTTATTTTCGAGCCACGGCGTATTTAAGAAAACGTTTATGTCGAACGCCTCTATGGTGCTGGGTAACTTTATTTCGGTAAGATTTGTGCACTCCGCAAAAGCCATAGAGTAGATTCTGGTTACACCTTCCGGTATTACAATGCTTTCAAGGCTTGTGCACCCGTAAAAGACGGAGTTGCTTATTCTATCAACGCTGCTGGGAATAGTTACGCTTTTTAGATTGGTGCACCCGCTAAAAGCGGATGTGCTGATAAAAGTCACGCCGTCGGGAATAACCACGCTTGTGAGACTTTCGCAATTGCGAAATGATCTGGCGCCTACTTCGGTAATTCCCTCGGGAATTACAACGTCGCCGCCCTTGCCCACATATTCCGCAAGTATCTGCTTGTCTTCTTTATCGTACTTAAAATCGCCGCACCCGGTAAGGGTCAGTGCCACAGCTATGCAAAGAACAACCGCAAGAAATTTTTTCATAATATTCTCCTTTCCAAAAAACGAGGAGTATCTGCCCCGCGTTTTCGTTTGATAATTTAGGTTCCGGCGTCCTCTTTCATGCCGTTGAGCAGCGCCTCGATATCCGCTTGAGACATCTTCCCGCCGGACTTCGACTCTTCTTTGGGAGTTTCCGCAGGAGCCTCCGCAACAGGTTCGGGAGCGGGCTCGGAAATAAGCTCCGATTCGGCAGCCGCAGTAGCCGCCGCAAGCATTTTTTCTATGTCGTCCTGAGACATCTTCCCGCCGGACTTCGGCTCTTCTTTGGGAGCATCCGCGGGAGCCTCCGCAACAGGTTCGGGAGCGGGCTCGGAAATAAGCTCCGGTTCGGCAGCCGCAGTAGCCGCAGCGAGCATCTTCTCTATGTCGTCCTGAGACATCTTCCCACCCGACTTCGGCTCTTCTTTGGGAGTTTCCGCGGGAGCCTCCGCAACGGGCTCGGGAGCGGGTTCCGAAATAAGCTCCGGCTCGGCAGCCGCAGTAGCCGCAGCAAGCATTTTCTCTATATCGTCCTGAGACATCTTCCCACCGGACTTCGGCTCTTCTTTGGGAGTTTCCGGGGGAGCTTCCGCGGGAGCCTCCGCAACGGGCTCGGGAGCAGGCTCGGAAATAAGCTCCGGCTCGGCAGCCGCAGTAGCCGCCGCGAGCATCTTCTCTATGTCGTCCTGAGACATCTTGCCGCCGGACTTCGGCTCTTCTTTGGGAGTTTCCGCGGGAGCCTCCGCAACAGGCTCGGGGGTCGGTTCGGAAATAAGCTCGGGTTCAACAGCCGCGGTAGCCGCCGCGAGCATCTTCTCTATGTCGTCTTGAGACATCTTGCCGCCGGACTTCGGCTCTTCTTTGGGAGCTTCTGCGGGAGCCTCCTCAACAGACTCGGGAGCGGGTTCGGAAATAAGTTCGGGTTCAACAGCCGCAGTCGCCGCTGCGAGCATTTTCTCTATATCATCTTGAGACATAGTTCCGCCCGATTTAGGTTCCTCCGCAGGAGCCTCGAGCGCGGATCCTGCATCCGCGTCAACGCCGGCAAGCAGTCTCTCGATATCGTCCTGCGACATAGTTCCGCCGGACTTGGGTTCTTCTTGAGAAGTTTCTGGGGGAGCCGCGGGAACTTCGGCGGGGGTTTCGGCAAACTTCGCCGCAACGTCCACCTTGTGCTGGCTCAGAATTTCTTTTACATTGGCGTCGGACTTGGAAACCTTCTTTTCCGCCTGTGCCGGCTCGACTTTTGAGGATTCCGGGTGAATGTTGGACATCAGATCGTTCCAGTGATTTTTCGCGGTCTCATAGTCGCATTTGTCCCCGTCGAATCTGAGCCAGTAGGCGTCATACGGAGTAACTCCGCGCGTCTTGCGGACTATGTCATAGACGTTGTATTTGTCCATGCCGAGCAAAGAAAGCTCGGAATATGTAAACGGAGTATTGTCCTGAAAGATCCTGCTCGAAAGGAAATAGTAGATATCGGAAATGGTCAGCGGACGGTGGATAGGCGTGATCATATCCTCTTTGAATTTAGTAATTATCTTGCAGGTAACACTCTCATCCTGCAAGACCTCATATTCCGCTATTTCCGTGTCCTCTTTCAGCAGAACGTATTTCATAGGCAGCGGCAAATCAAACGAGCGATTGTCCACCAGCCTGTATCTGTTCCCTTTAAGCACGCTTCCCATAATCTCTCTCCTTTACGCGATGATTATTACCGCACTTTAATTATATCACAAACTAAGATTATATTCAATACCCAAAATCCAAGTATTTAAGATTTTTTCGCTTGCACAATGTAACTTTCACAAAATAGGATTGAATAATTTGTGAAAAATTCATAAAATTAAAAAAAATGCCCTTAAGAGGTGATTTAAGTGTTTACAGATGGATTTTTTTATGATATAATAAAGATACACTCTTGTTGAATGGGTAGTCTATCAGCAGAAATGGGGAGAATCTATGAAAATAAAAATAATCATCATAATCGCGGCGATATGCTTCGCGATCATACCGATGGTAGCGCGTGTGTTCCTGTCGGATTATTTCATTAAAAAAGACTCGTCCGAGCAGTACAGAAAAGAAGTAATAAGCATGGCTTCAAACCAGACCACCGCACTCCAGGCGATGCTGGATACTGCCAAGGCGGACTTGAAAAAGGTTACTTCTTATGAGCCTTTGAAATCTGCCGCAGCTTCGGGCAGCTTTGACGATGCAACGAAAGATTTCGTAAAGCAGCTCAAAGAGGGCAACACTATGATCTCGGCGGTTAGGATCATCGGCTCTGACGGAGTTGTTCTTGCCGGCGACGGCGAGGGCAGGTCTGTTGCGAACTTCAGCCAGTATGCCGGATATTCCGACGGCGCGCTCTATTTTGACGCAGTTGCAAGCGGAAACGACAGCAATAAGATGGACAGTATGTTCATAAAGCAGAAGGTCGGTTCATACACAGCGATGATCTCTTATGACACCAAAGAATCCGATGCTCTTATCTCCAAGGCACTGAGCAATACCGGCTTCGATACCTCCGGTAAGGCTAACGGAAGAGTTGTTATAGTTGATTCCAAGGGCAGTTGGTCGGCAGGCTCGGGCTTGTTCTACTTGAAGGAGAACCTCGATTCCACCTACACCTCTGCCGTAACAGGCAAGATTGATTCTCTTTCGGACAACGCCGTTTCCGAGATAATTTCTTACCAGAACGGAAGCGACAACAACCTCGCCGCTCTTGTAAAGGTCGGCGGAGAAAACGGACTTGTTGCAATAGCGAGCTGTCTCGACAGCATGAACGGCTCTTTCTACGGAAGCGCGATCCCGCCCCTTTATGTAGCGGCTATCCTGCTTGCGATCGTGAGCATTATTGCAGCCGCAATAGCTTCCAACACGATCATTTCGCCCCTTAAGAAGATCCAGGAGACCCTCGATAAGATCCGCCGCGGCGACCACGAGGCGCGTATCGGCACTATCAGCAACAACGAATACGGACAGCTCTCCCGTTCCTTTAACAGCCTTGTTGACGAGATCGTTGTCAGCGAGGACAGATACAAGACCATTTCGGATATGTCGGACAACATCATCTTCGAGTGGAACTTTAAGACCAACGAGGTCGTATTCTCCAACAACTTCAACAAGAAGTTCAGCTACCGCGCGCCGTCCGATCACTTCGGCGACAGCTTCCTGCTGAAGGCTAAGCTCCACCCCGATGACGTTGACAGATACAGAAACGATCTCGACGCTCTCGAAAAGGGCAAGAACTTCGAGCGCAACGAATACCGCATAAAGAACATCTACGGCGATTTCATCTGGGTACTGATGAGAACGGCTACCCTCAACGGCAGCGACGGCAAGCCCAGTAAGGTTGTCGGAGTTATGCTGGATATCGACCGTGCGAAGAAGTCCGAGCAGCAGCTCACCGAGCGTGCAAGCTACGATGCGCTTACCGAGCTGTACAACCGTGAAACTATCGAAACTCAGATCGACAACGAGATCTCGCTGTCCGAGATGCGTAAGACCGAGATGGCGGTTCTGTTCATAGACGTTGACGATTTCAAGCACTTCAACGATAACTACTCTCACGCGACAGGCGACCAGGTTCTGAAGTTTGTTGCAAAGACAATAAAGCAGACCGTGGGCGACGCGGGATTTGCGGGAAGATACGGCGGCGACGAGTTTATTGCTATGATCAGAAACGCCGAGACAAACGCGCCCGCTGAGATCGCTCAGAAGATAATCGACACCCTGGCTGCGGGCTTTGACGCGGACATCGGCGAAAAGCTCTCCGTAAGTTGCTCCATCGGTATCGCGGTTATCAAGGACGACTACAACACCCGTGTTGAGTACCTCATCGGTAAAGCCGACGACGCGATGTACTCCGTTAAGAAGAGCGGTAAAGCGAACTACGCGTTCATTTAACCGCAGTTTAACAAGCGTTGAAATCAAGAGCGGCAGATACTGCCGCTCTTATATTCGGAAAAGATTGTTAAAAAATTCTCAATTTGTCGTTTTCTACAAAAGTATTTGTGTAAAGTTGATAATTTTAGAAAATATGTTGACTTTTTTGTCTGCATTTGGTATACTATAATATAAGTATAGCTGTGTTTAATTTTGGATTCACGGGAAAGGAGGGAAGATAATGTCAGCTGTTTCGGCTATTCTGCTAAAAGCCTCGTTTGACATGGCGGGACTTATCGTGATGGGTGTTCTGATTATTTCCCTCGTATTCCGCAAGATGACAAAAGGCACCACCAATCATCTGTTTTTGGCGTCAATATTCGCGGGAATGATAGCCTGCGTTTTTGATGTGCTTATAGTGGTTGTCGACAGCAACGAGTCAAGCAAGTTCTGGATCTATTTTGTACATATCGTTTATCTTCTCTTCCACAACCTCCAGGGTCCGCTGCATTTGTTCTTCGTAATCAGCCTTACGGACATCTGGCATAAGGTCCGCAAGAGCCTTCCCCAGAAGATATTGCTGATGCTGCCGTATTCCTTGCTTTTCCTGCTTGTTGCGACCGACCCCATCACAAATTGGATATTTACCGTTGACGGCGGCTATGAGCACGCGATCCTCTTTGACGCGGTCTACGTCTGCCTGATACCGTACTTGACCGCGGATTTTGTATACATCTTCCAGCACCGCAAACAGCTTGGCTTCAGGAGAATTGTCTCCCTTTGCTCTATGGCGACGCTGGTGCTTATCGCGGTAATAATTCACGTTCTCGTGCCGGTGCTTCGCGTGGAGACCTTCGCGATCGCTATCTCGCTGCTGTCGGTAAGCGTCGGAGTTCAGCGCCCGGAGGACTACATAGATTCCTACACGGGACTATACAAGCAGGCAGCCTACGCGTTTGATCTTAAGCGCACCTTCGAGAACGGCAAGCACGTCAATATCGTTATGCTGAACATCGGCAACTACCCCACTATTCAGAATATGATCGGCTACGAGTCGTCGATAGAGCTGCTGCAATCAATTTCTGCCAGACTGGAAATGATCGCGAAAAGTCTCAAGTGCAGCTGTATGCTGTATTATCTGGACAGAGGCCGCTTTAGAATGGTGTTCAACGAGGGCGACCGCGACAAGGCGGAGATGGCGGCGGAATACGTCATGAACGAGTTCAAGATGCGCTCGCGCTTTAACGGCTTTGATCTGAACCTCACGCCGTATGTTGTGCTGGCGCGCTGCCCCGAGGAGATCGAGAGCTTCAAGTCGCTTATGGCGTTTGGGAACGATTTCCACGACAAGCACCCGTACACCGGTCAGGTTATGAAAGCCTCGGAGGTATACAACGCCAAGGATTTCATGATCCAGAACAACATCGACACGATAATCGAACGCGCTCTCGAAAAGAACAGCTTTCAGGTATACTATCAGCCGATCTATTCCACCGAGCGCGGGAAGTTCGTCTCCGCGGAGGCGCTTATCAGGCTGTTTGACGAGGAACACGGGTTCATTTCTCCCGAGATTCTTATAACTGCCGCCGAAAAGAGCGGAGCTATCCACAAGATCGGAAAGTACGTTTTTGAAGAGGTCTGCAAGTTTATTTCCAGTGAGGAATATAAGCGGCTGGATCTGGATTACATCGAGGTGAATCTCTCGGTTGCTCAGTGTATGCACAGCGATCTTGCGAATGATATTCTTGCGACAATGAAGAAATACAATGTTTCTCCCGACAGCATAAACCTCGAGATCACCGAAACCGCGGCTTCCTACACCCAGAGAGTAATGACCGAAAACCTCAACAAGCTGTCGCGCGCGGGGCTGTCGTTCTCGCTGGACGATTACGGCACCGGTTATTCCAACATGAAGCGCGTTATCTCGCTTCCGCTGAAGATAGTGAAGCTCGACAAATCGTTTGTTGACGATCAGCACAATCCCAAGATGTGGATCGTTTTGCAGAACACCGTAAAAATGCTCAAGGATATGCAGATGGAAATTGTAGTTGAGGGAATAGAGACCCGCGAAATGGTCGAGACGTTCTCCAGCCTCAAATGCGATTTCATTCAAGGCTATTTCTTCTCCAAGCCCGTATGTAAAGAGGACTTCGTGAAATTCATTATTTCAGCAATGGAGACCATAAACCAATAAATACCCCCCGTACCTTAGTACGGGGGTTGTTAATTAGATTTCTAAAAAGGCTGGCGAGAAGCCTTTTAATAGCGAATACAGCTCGGCTGGAATTTGTGTTCCGGCAGATAATCCAGAGGATACAGAGCGATGTTGTTTCTGCGAACCTCAAAATGCAGGTGGTTTCCGGTAGATTCACCCGTCGAGCCGACGTATGCGATACATTCGTTTGCGGTAACGCGCTTTCCGACATATATCGTAGAACTGAATCCGATGCAGTGTCCGTAGTAGGTCTCCAAGCCGTTGTCGTGCTGGATCTTTACGAGATTTCCGTAGCCGTAGTACCAGCCCACATGAGTGATCGTACCCGCAGCGCCCGCAACTATCGGCGTGCCTGCAGGAGCCGCAATATCAACGCCCTTGTGTCCGTAATATCCGCCGTGACCGTACGGCATCTCGCTTATCGCGCCGCCGTCGGCGGTTCCGACGGGCCAAACGAACTTGCCCTCTTCTATAACTGTCGGGGGGCCCGCCGTATCGGAACGTGGCTTTGTTCCTACTGCGACTATCCGAGTTACGGGTTCTTTTGTGACTGTTCTCGTGAGAACCTGTCTGTTTACCTCGTTGCCGTTGATATAGGAAACGTTCGCGGTAACCGCCCGTTCGCCGTTTGCGCCGTTTCTCATGACGAGACTGTCGCGCTCGTAAATAGTCGAGTCATCATTGTAGATGGTATCATACTGGATAGGCTCGTTATAGTATTCCTTTCTGGTAATAACGATGTTGAGGAACGGCTCATCCTGAGTGATCTTTATTCTGTCGCCGCCGTGTACGGGTGTGCTGCTGTTGAAGCCGGGATTGAGCATAGCCAGCTCCTCAAAGGTCATATCGACCTTGTCGCAGATAAGCGCGGCAGAGTCGCCGTCCTGGACCGTATAATACGACGCGACCTTTCTGTACGAGGAAAGAAGATTGATTATATCTCTCTCGTCTACGAAGCTGTCCTTCATATATTTTCCTTTGATAAAGGAGATGTCCTTTTCAAAAGAAACGCTTTCGTCGGGGTGATCATCCGTGCGGTAATTGTCGAGCAGACTCTCCAGCATTGCGTCAACGCTGTCGTGGTCGTCCAGCGTTCCGAAGTACGCGTCCCCGATGTACAGACCGTAGCCCTCCTGGATATCGTCGTAAAGAAGCCCGAGGATCTTATCGGTGACCTGGTATGTATTGAGCATTTTTCCGTAGCCGATAATATCGACCTCATATGTAGGTTCAAACGTGATAACGTCCGTGTTGCTGCCCGTGTAGTTGATACGCTTCTGCACCATTTTCTCGGCGCTTGTGAATACGGTCTCATCGCTGATATACCCGATGAAATCGCCGTTTACCGTAAGCTTAAGCGCGTAGGTCTGGCTGTTTGCGAAGCTGATTATATTGAACAGGAAAATGCAGGAAACTATCGGAAGACACCAATTTACGAGCGTGACCGCAAGCCCGCGCTTTCCGAAAATAACACGCCCCGCAACGCGCATACCTGCCGCGACTCCTCCGGCAAAGCCCTTTTCGTTGGCAGCCTTTGAGATCTCCGCTCCGCCCATTTTAAACGCCTTCGCATAACGAATAAACGGCATTATGACTGCGCCCGCAGCCTTATCAAACGCATTAAGCAGCAGCTTTTTGAGCTTCTGCCAGCCGCGAGCTGCCGCCGCGCCGATATATTTTCCCGCGCCGATAAACATATGTACGATCTTCATGAGTGCGTCGAAGAAAAGCTCTCCCACCGACGCTATTGCCCCGAAGAGGTCGGTTTTTTCTTTTTCAGCCGAGCCGGAGCCGGACGAAACAAGTTCTTCTGCCAAAGTCATAATCGATCCCTAAAATACCTTTCCTGTCATAAATTGACCATGATTATTTTATCACATTTCCGGTATTATTTCAAGTAATTTGCTGATACTTTGTATATATTATCAAAGTTAGTGAGCATAATTTTCTAAAATTCATTAAAATTTATGAAGTTTTAGGAAAAAGCTTCCTTATTTAAAACAAAAGGGTGGGAATATCCCACCCCCAAATTTAAACTCCCCTTGAATTACTCGGCGAATTCGCTCTCTACGAGTTTAACCAAACCGTCAACAGCGAGCTGCTCGTCAGAACCGTCAGCGATGATGCGGATCTGAGCGCCGCCTACAATACCAAGCGAAAGAATACCCAACAGGGACTTAGCGTTAACTCTGCGCTCTTCCTTTTCTACCCAGATAGACGACTTATACTCATTCGCCTTCTGAATGAAGAATGTAGCGGGTCTTGCGTGTAAACCAACCTGGTTTTTTACTTCAATGTCTTTCATGCACATAACAGTAACCTCCATTACAAATGTGTTTGTCAGCGAGTAACCTTTCAGAAGTTCTCTTTCTGTGTTATAAGAGATTCGGATCAGCCCGAATGATCCCGCCGTATTTTTCTGTATGCTTCGGGGAATTGCTTTCGGCAAACCCCAAAGTCGGCGTCTTCCTCTCTCTTAATTCCAGTATAGCCAAAAAAATCAAATTCGTCAACAGGGATTTTTAAAATTTCACCCTTATAATTCGATTTTCTGTTTTTTGACGTATATTTGACGAAAGAAAACGCCCCGGATTGTATAACCTGCACAAAAAGTTTTCAACATACTAACCAACATAAACATTAGTTTTCAACATCAGAGCATATATTGTCGCAAACGCACACCAAAACACAATCCAAGCTGCCAATCTGTTCGGAGCACTTTTGCGTTGCTTTTTAAAGCGCAAAAAAGCTCCCTATTCCTTATTAATAAAGGAATAGGGAAAGGTGAGTGTATATAAATGTAGGAAGATAGCGTCAAATAGGAGGTGTAGAGGGATTTTGCACAGAATACCAGCTTCTGTTGTTGAATATGAGAGTATAGCCGTTATTGGAGACTCTGTACGCAACCGTCCACTTATTGTCGGGAGAATCCGCGAATTCAAAGCTGTAATACTCGCTGACATAAACGCCCGTGCCGCAGGTTTCGGGTCCGGCGGACTTGAGCAAAAGGTTCCCGATCCAAGCCTTTAAGTTCTCGACCTCTTCAACGGAGGATAAGGAGAACCGTTCTGTCTTGTCGTTGACGTCGCGGTAAATTTCGACGGTTTTAAAGTCCTCGGGAATTCGGATGCTCTCAAGTGTCAGCTCGGGCGGCAGCGCGCGGGGATTCTTCACGGAATACAGCTCCTTGTTGAACCAGACAAATTGCTCACCGTCGCAGGTGTAGACCGAAACCTCCGTGATATCGTCCAGAACGCTCATCTGTTTGAATTCCAGATCATACGAAATATCGTCAAATTCTCTGGGATATTCAGTTTTTTGAAGCTCCAGCCCGCCCAGCCAGGCTTTGATCTTGTGCGCTTCCGGCGCGGGTCGGAAGTATTCGTTGAATTCCACCTCGCAGCCGTATCTCTTGGCGTTTCGGGCAATTCTCACACTGCCGTTCACCTCGGGTCCTCCGTTCATTTTCGGAGCGCTTTCGCAGGCGGAAAACGTCAATATGCACAAAATCACCGTAAGAACGATTATCGCTTTTTTCACGGAGAATCCCCCCAATATCATTCAAGATAGCTCTTAACGATCCTTACCATCATATCGTTGAGCTTTTCGACGTTATACGCGCCAACGGTAGCCTCGATGTGCTCGCCGCCAATGCCCGAGTGGTCGGTGAGGAAGGTGTAGGTGCCGCCGGTGGTGAACGCAAAGGTGCGCAGCAGATACTCGGTAGATTTGTCGATTCCGCTGGAAGCCACGGGAATAACTCTGATGCCCTTTTCGGCAGCCTGAGAAATATACTTGTTTACGCTGTCAACGATCTGCGCGTCCTCGTGAGGAGGAGCGTCAAGCACCAGGAACATTATCTTCACGGAATCCTCGTCCCAGTCGTGGTTGTTTACCGCGCTGTCGAGAGCGGTGTGAACAGCCTCGGGGAAATCCCCGCCGCCCATAGCCTTCTGCTCGCGGATAGCCTTTACAACGTTGTTGATGTTGTCGGAGAACGGGAACTGACGAACCACATATTCGTCGCCCTCGTCGCGGTAGAAGTTCACCGAAACGCGCGTGGGAATGTTGCTGTTCTGAGCCTGGATCTTGTTTACGATATCCTCAAGCTCCACCTTGAGATACTCCAGCTCATCGCCCATGGAGCCGGTGGTGTCGCACATGATCATAAGATCGAGTTTTTTGTTGATCGGGGAAACTGCGCCGCTGAGGTCAGCCTCGACCTGTGCGCTTCCGAAAACGCCGTCAAGCTGCTTTGTGACATTGCCGCAGGAAACGGTAATAGGATTCGTCTGCCCGTCGATCTCGGTGTAGAAAAGATACGCCATGCCCTTGTTGTCGGTAACCGCGGAGTTAATGCAGCCCTCGCAGGTAACCTTCGCGCCCTCGAGCGGCTTGCCGTCGGCGGTCACTTTAACGGCTATGCGGCAATCCGCGCCGTTTTTCCAAGCGTTCTTAAAGCTCGCCCATTCCTCACGGGATTCATACAGCTTCTGCCAGTCGGTCCAGTGGGCGTTGTCGTTCCATTCGCCGCCCGTGAGCAGACCCGACTGAGGGCTTACGGAGTTGGAAGGCTCGCCGATATATTCCTCGGTGGAAATATGATCCCCCGGAGCAGCCGACATAGTGGGAGCCGCCCCGTCGCCGAGAGCGCCAAACGTCTCGCCCAACACGTCCATATCGGCTGCTCCTTCTTTGCTGCCGAATATGCCGGAAAGACCGTGCCCCGATTTAGACGGAGCGCCGCCGATATCCGTAGCTCCGTAGCTGCCGCCGCCGTTCAAAGCGCCGCTCGGGTCGCGGGAGGAGTTGTTGCTTGCACAGCCCGCCAGAGACAGCACCACCGCTGCCGCCGCAAATAAACTAATATACTTTTTCATAATGAATTCCTCGCTTTCGTGTTTTGAAATGAACTGTATTTTCGGGAAATGTTTCTCGAGAATGTGTGCTCAAATCTTTGCAGAATGTATTTTGGAAAGTCGCCTTTCACTTATAATACCGCGCGTCTTCCAAAAATGTTGCAAAATTTTTGAAAAAATTTTTTCATTATAATAAACGCATAACAAACGCGCCCGAGGCGGGCGCGGGGGCGTGTTAAATGTGAATGTACCGGATGGTCATCAGCGCGAGATCCGCGAACAACGCCGCCGCGATCTACCGCTTTGGCTTTCATAAATTAATTGTCCTTTTGCTTCTGCTTGCCGTTTTTTGTGTCGTGTTTCTTTTTGGAACCTGGGGCAGCCTCCGGCAAAAACACCGCCGCCCATGCTATGACGACCGCAAGCAGCAGCGCCGCCAATCTTGCCGGCTCGGAGAAATACATTCCGATAAGGCGAAAGCGATCAACGTCCCAGAAAAGCGCGACGCCTATTCCCACGGCGAAGATAACCGAGATCAGAACCGCGCCCGCCGCGCAGTCCTTTGCGAGACGAATTCTGTGGCTGTTCTCCTCGGTGACCTTGTCCGAGAGCTTTTCGATAGCGGTGTTCATGATCTCAAATGCCATAACGCCCGAGCAGGTGAGCAGCAGTATCGCCCAGCGTTCCGCGGAGAACGAGTAGAATTTCGCCGCGAAGAATATCACAAACGCCGCCGCGCAGATATGAAAGCGGAAATTGCGCTGCCCCAATGCCGAAGCTATCCCGCGTCCCGCGTAATAAAAGCTCTTAAAAAAATTCATAAATCTACCTTGTTATTCCAAGCCTTTCCAGGACCCTTTCCTGTTTTTCAAACATTTCCTTTTCCTCGTCGGGAGTCTCGTGATCGTACCCCAGTAGGTGGAACAGCGAGTGCGTCAGCAAGAACGCCACCTCCCGCCGAAAGCTGTGACCGTATTCCTCGGCTTGAGAACGCGCCTTTTCAAGCGAGATAACGATATCCCCAAGCAGAACAGCGTCGTTGTCGGGATCCACCTCAAAGCTCTCGTCGCCCAGCGGAAACGACAGCACGTCCGTCTCGCGGTCGATTTTGCGGAACTCGTTATTCAGCTTTCGGATATTCTCGTTGTCGGTAAACGTCACCGAAAGCTCCGCGTCCTCCGCGATCTCTTCTTCGTTGAGAGCCTCCCGCGCGCAGTCCTCGATGAGCTTTTCAATATCCTCCGGCAGCGGGAGCTTTTGCTCGTCGGTCATATCAATATATATCTTCATTAATTCCTCCAAGCTCCGCGCTCCGTTTTGGCGCTTCCGTGATAATCGTCGTATGCCTTGACGATATCCTGAACCAGCTTATGCCGAACCACGTCCTTTTCGGTGAAGCGGTTCTGCGCGATGTCCTCAACGTTTTTGAGAACCTTAAGCGCCTCGATAAGCCCCGACTTTTTAGCCTCGGGAAGGTCGATCTGAGTGATATCGCCCGTTATTACCATTTTGGAATTGAACCCCAGACGCGTTAAGAACATCTTCATCTGTTCGCGGGTGGTGTTCTGCGCCTCGTCGAGAATGATGAAGCTGTCGTCAAGAGTTCTTCCGCGCATATACGCCAGCGGCGCAACTTCGATAGCCCCGTGCTCCGACAGCCGCGCGAACGCCTCCTGCCCGAACATCTCAAAAAGCGCGTCGTAAAGCGGACGCAAGTACGGGTCGACCTTGTTCTGAAGATCGCCCGGAAGAAATCCCAGCTTCTCGCCTGCCTCGACTGCGGGGCGCGTGAGAATAATACGCTGCACCTGTTTTTGCTTGAACGCCGTCACCGCAAGAGCTACCGCGAGGTAGGTCTTGCCTGTGCCCGCGGGACCCACGCCGAAGGTGATGGTGTTTTTGCGGATCATATCGCAGTATTTTTTCTGCCCGACGGTTTTCGGCTTGATGGGCTTGCCCGAATAGCTCACGCAAACGCAGTCGCCCGACATTGAGGCGATCTCGCCCTCCGAGCCGTCGTTTACCATAGCGATAGCATAGCGGACGTTCTGCTCCTCGATGTTCTCGCCGCGGTCAAAGCTCTCACAGAGAGTCTTGACGGCCTTTTCCGCTTTGGCAACGGAAGGTTCGTCGTCTCCCGTGATCTTCACATCGCTTCCGCGTGAGAATATCGTCACAGCAAACGCTTTTTGAATAAGATTTATATTTCTGTCAAAATCCCCGAAAACAGCGCGGAGCTGTTCGGTACTGTTCATTGAAACCGTAATATCCGCCATAAAACCTCCGTTTTTTACAGACCGCGGTTTTTCAGATCCGCCACTATCTGTACATAGAATTCTCTAACGTCAAATCCTTTGATATTCTCGCGGTTGAGGTCGATCATATCCGCGTGGGTAATTCCGCGACTGCCCGACGGATAGAGCGGCGTGAATTTCTCACCCCATTCCGAGGAGGTAACAGCCACCAGACCGTCGTTGTCGCCGTCGTATTTTTTGACAACGGGATAGGAGACGTTCAGCGGAAAACGCCCGCTTCGGAAATTGTTAGCCTTGCTTCCCACCGATTGATACAGCACCCCGTCCGCGTCCGGAACGTTCTTGTTGAACTCCTCGCAATAGCTGTTTGTAAGGCACTTCACCGCCGCCATAAAGTTCGGGGAATTGTCTCCTAGAGCATAGAACGCCTTGTTATAAGTATTCTCAATAACTTTCTTGACATTCTCTGGAGCGGCATTCAGAAGATATTCCGCGAAAATACATCCGCGGTGAGGAGTGTTTATCGTAGTAAGCGACGCGACGTATTTGTCGCAGCCTAGCTGCGATATAGCATAGCGCGAATCCAATCCGCCCTTTGAGTGCGCTATAATATTCACCTTTCCGCAGCCTGTCTTGTTGACTATCTCCTCGATCTTTTTGGCAAGCTCCGCCGAGCTTTCCTCGACCGAAAGCGCGCTCTGCTGTTCTCCGTAATAGATCTCGGCGCCGTTTTTCTGAAGCTCAGCGGGAATTCTCCCCCAATAGTTCAAAAGTCGACTATCGCGGAAAAACACCCCGTGCACCAGCAAAACGGGATATTTTGTAGCGCAGATCTTATCATCTTTGCGTTTTTCGTTGAGCCGAATTTTCTGCGTTTCAAAATCCGTTTCCTGCTTTACTATAACGTAAATGATCATCAGCATGATAAGGTTTGCGATAGGCACCATTCCTAGCAGTATTCCCAATACGCGGTATTGAATTCCCAATTGAACGGAGGTCAGATACACGCGGATAATGCCGTTCCAGAAAATGGTTGCCTCGCATATCAGCAGAATGATTCCGTAGACTATATACGGAGTGTAATCGGTGCTTCCGCGGATAAGCTCATAGATGATGATCCCGACAAACGGAGCCGCCGCGGCGCAGGTCACCCAAAACGCCAGTATCAGCTCCGCGCCGTCGCCCATGATCTTCAGCCTTATCGAGGGGTATTTTTTAAAGGTGGGGAATATGTTGAAAACAACAAAATACAGCGCCAGCACTGTTGCAACGACCAGCGTTACGGGAAGCGGTGCATTTTTGAGAATTATGGGAATCCCGATCCCGAAAACTATGAGTATCCAGTTTAAAATGCGTACAAAGACATTCATGAAAACACTCCTAAAAAATGTTAAAATAGCTTATAATTATTATACAACCAACGGCAGGATTTGTCAACGGAATTTTTCCCGAATAAAAAGATTTCGGCGGATAAAAATATTACGGCGGAGGTGTTGTATGAATATAATAGTATGCGGAGAAAACTGCCGCCACCAGAAGGACGGATATTGTATGCTCGACGACCTGACGCACGCCGAAGCGGCGACCTCATCGAAATGTAAATATTACGAACCGTAAAGAATAAATCCCGAGAGTTTTTCTCGGGATTTTTGCTGTTCAGTTGGTGATCTCATAGCGTATCTGAAGCGCGTGGCGGTCGGTTTTTTCCAGCGGTTCTGAAAGGTTGTTTATCGTTGCCAGATAATCCGTTCTCAAAACCAGCCCAAGGTTGCTCTTTGAGCTGTTGACGTTGTATTTTACCGCATAGGGCAGGGAAATATTTCCGCAGGTAGTATTGCGGTTGATATCCGAATAAAGCATTGGGATATTATTATAATCCACATACTTTTTGTGCAGGATACCGGAATAGGATTCGCTTGCCATAAGATAACCGTCTGCCACAAAGAAGTCAAGAGCGTGGTTTGCGGGAAGCTCCTTGGTTTCTATAAGCTGCCCCGACGGGTCGAATACCAGCATTCTGCTGGCAGGGATGCTGTTCAGACTTACATAAAATCTGTTATTGAAGAACGCGAATCCCAAGTAATTGTATGCCTGCTCAAATGTGATAGACGCCGAGCCTTGCCTTATGACCGCTCCGGTATTGACATTGACGCCCGCATAATGAAAAATGTTGTATTTACGAGAGGAATCCATCTCGTTGCAAAAGAAATAAAGTATGTCGGTGTTCGGGTCGTAGAAATGATGTGCAACATTCGTTACGGTAAACGGAAGGGTAACGGGTATCTGCGAGACCGTCACCGGCTCCATCATCTCTGCGGCACTGTCAAGTATCTTCAGAGCGCTCAGATCGGGAGCCTTATTTATGTACAGAGTAATGCCTCCCGATGCAAGCCAAAAAGAATAATAGTTGTTGTTTTCGATCTTCCCGTAAAAAGTTCCGGGGACATTTATAAACGGATATATCGACGTGTTGTTCATGGCGTTCATAAACTGAGGGTTGACAGTAAAGGCCTTATCCGTTCCCGTGTCCTCCGAAAATCCCAGATTTCCGTACAGATAATTTGTAAGCCCCAGACTCCGTATTGTCCCGACGGCTTTTTCGGGGGCAAAATCCCACACAAACCTATATCCGTTTTCAATAGGACCGCTCTGGCTCAGGTTGAGAGTTCCGCGCTTGGGATTGGCGCCGGTGTATTCTTTTCCTGCCGAACCGATAGGGGTCACATTCGGAGGGATCATAAACTTGTATGCGTTTTCCTCCAGGTTGTTTCCAAACAAAACGATTCCCGAAAGAAGATTGCTCCACAGCGGAAAGAGCTTTCCGTAATAGTCCGTAGTCGGCATATTGATCTTCACTATATCCGGGACCTGAAGGATCTTGTCAAGCGCGTGGGTCACCATGTTGTGTTCTTCTATCTGCTTTACGATCCTGCCCGTATCTTTGTTCGTAAGAATAAGCGTTGCTTTCCCTTTCATAGGATCACTCCTTTCAATTTGATTGCAGCTGCTCGGAAATCCCCGCGAGGACTATCTGCGCGCTTGCTTTTATGTTGTAGGTGCCGAGCTTTTCAAAAAAGCTCGCTCTGTCGTTAATGTCGCTGTTCCCGCCCGCCATTCCCTTTCCAACAAGCGTAGCGATAAGCTGCTGCTTGGCTATCGATGCGGTTCCCGAGGCAAGGCTGAATTTCACCTCGATATGGTTTTTCCCTTTTGGGAGCTTGTCCGCGAGGTAGTAAAAATGCAGCATCTCCCTCGAACCAGAGGAAATATGCACCGCCGTTCTCGAGACCTTTTCGCCGTTCACATAAAGGTCGATGTTAAGCGTGCGCCCGGAGGAAGCGTCGATAGTAAAGTTCGCGTCGATCTGCGCGAAGGTGTTTTTCACTTTAGTGTTGAATTCAAAATCCGCGACAGTCAGCGGCTCTGCGTTCAAGTTCAGCGCCTGCTCGTTTGTTTGCTTGAGGTAGATGTTTCCGAGCTGAGCGCGTATCTCCTCCAGCGCGGCGTCAAGGTCGTTTTGATGAACGGCGGCGTCGGTATAGCTTTTGTTTTTGGAATGAAGCGTCGCCGTAAGCGCTCCGTCGTAGTGATATTCGATTTCTCCGATGGCGATTGGGTAGAACATTCTGTCATTCTCGTAAAAGAATATGTAGTCTCCCGATTCCAAAAACGGCATTCCCTGCATGACAATATCCGCGCCGTAAAATCTGAACGGCGCAAATTCCATGATCATATCGTCAACACGCTTTTGCGTCATAAAAGGGTTGTACAATTCCAAAGTCGCCAGCTCTCCGCCCGAGCCTCCCTCGAGGATCTCGTCGCCGGTATCCACCTTAAGGGCGGTTATTCTCGAGTAAGACATATTCCTGCTGAAATCCATGCAGTTCTTTTCATACAGGAAGAAAAAGTTCATCTGCGTGTACGCCTTCATTACCAGTGCGCCCGAGCGGTCGAGCTTTGCAACGCTTCTGTTCATAGCGGCAATGTAACCGATCATATCTCTCAGAGTGCAGCCCTCGGGAATTTTTTCCACGCTGTAAGCGCGCCCGAATTTTTCGCAGGTAAGTCCCGCCATTGAGCATACGTCCTTCAGGATAACGTCGGTCGTTGTGGGAAGCTGAACAGACGGGAAATATTCCACGTCCAGAGAATAGAACTTGTCATAGCAGATAATGGACGCGTAATTTCCGCGGACGTAGCGCCTTGCCACATAGAATATCCCCAGCGGACACCACTCCTCGTTATCGAAGCT
This sequence comes from Oscillospiraceae bacterium, assembly GCA_022508965.1. Classification (GTDB taxonomy): domain Bacteria; phylum Bacillota; class Clostridia; order Oscillospirales; family Ruminococcaceae; genus CAG-115. The sequence goes on along the minus strand of JAFLUD010000002.1, from coordinate 42,856 downwards.
GACATACGGCATTACAACGTCGTTTACCTCCAGCTCACCCGCGTATTTAACGGAAAAGCTGAAGCGGTTCGAGCAGGTAGTCCCGATGGTGTACCAATCGGGGTGGCACACGTCGTCAAAATCGAATTCGAGGATCCTGTCGTCGAGAAAGGTCTCGTTTCCCGCGATTATTTTGCAGTAGACGTGCCTGCCGCTTTCCTGCGCCAATTCCATATACTTTTCGGAAACCTCAACCATAGTATCACCTCTGTTTCATAGTTAGCTTAACTCCGCCGTACATACGCACGCCGTTTACCCGGGTAAGCGCGGGCGCAGGCTCGTCGGAGATGTGAAAATCCTCTGTGATCTCGCCCTCGGGGGAGTCGAACGTCACCGAAACGAATATCTTCTTTGAAAGCTCCCGAAGCGTCGAAAGCTCGCTCTCGCTGAGCAGCCCGAAGGTGACCTCCAGCAGATATTTTCTGTTTACAAGGTCTATCAGCATATCCCCCTGCGTGTTATAGCGGATATCCGTCCGACGAAGCTCTCGCTTGACGTTCAGCTCCGTTACATTGCCGAATTCGGCATCGTCAATTGTAATTCTCATAATCCCCCTCCGTTCAGCGGTTCTTGAGTTTCTTGGTGTTCATCTGCCTGTCTAGCTCGCGGCTTCCCTGCTTTAAGAGCTTAGCCGCCTTATAGCTCTCCTCCGCTGCCCGGGAACCTATGGACTTTTCGTTCTTGCTTTTCTCGTCAGCCATATCAATACACCTCCGTATCCGAAATTTTGCGCGCCTTGAATTTGCAGTGGTGGGGAGCTCCTGCGCTGTAAATTTTCTGTTCGATTATCTCGAATATCTCGCCGTCGTATTCCACTTGCGCTCCTACGGGAAACTCCGCGCTCGGATAGGAATTGGAATAATCGTACCAGACCGTGATAACGGTGTTGTCGCGCACTTTTTGTGTGGAATAATCGGTTATCGCCGCGAGCTTTTCAACGCGGACGTTGTAGATCCTTTTTCGGTAGCTTCCGCCTGCCGAGGGAGTTATCAGCGTGATATTCTCTCCCAAAAGCTCGTCGGGAATGGGCTTTATATTCATTCTGCCACCTCCATTCCTCCGTAAAAGCAGCCCGCCGCGCGAAGCAGTCTTACAACGGTCTTGCTGTTATCCGCCGTTTTGGAGGACGAGCCTTCGCCGGACGACGAGGAGCTTTTGTTGGAGGTGCTGGTGGAGGTTCCGGTGGAATAGGTAAAATCTCCGATCGAAACGCGCTCGTCGCTCTTTGAGGACTTGCTGTCGGCGGAGGATTCCGATTCGGATTTCGCCAGCGTAATCTCACCTTTTAAGATATCGTAGGTCTGGAACGCCGCAGCCTGCTTTACAAAATCCGCGGCGGGAGTTTCCGACATGGCGATGATGCCCGCTCTGCCGTCGGTAAGGCTCCCAAGCACGAACTCCGCGCGCTTTATGCAGTTCTCCAGCAGACCTTCATACTGCTTGTCGATCTCAAAGCCCATATCGTAGAATTCTTCTTTGGAAATAATCATAAAAACCTCCTTTAAAATATCGGGCGGCATAGGTCATATACCGCCCGATCAATTATGGGAAATCAAGTAGGACTATGCTGCATTAAGAAGCGGTGCAGACAGCGATCGCCGCCTTTTTGTTTTCGGGAATAAACAGATCGTGATACTTGCGGTAGTCGATATCCCAAGCGTCTGCGAACTGGTTCTGCTCGGGGGTAATGATCTTCACATTATCGGTCTTGGAAACCGCAATGGGAGCGTTCTTGGGGCAGATGATCCAGTTGATCTGCTTTGCGGTAGGCGATGCGGTAAAGCCGTCGGTGTCGCTGAAGGTATACTCGGTCTTCATTCTCGCGGAGGGAACGGGGATAATGACCGCACCCGCGATGGTCTTAACGGAAAGCTCCAGGTCGCCCTGAGAGAAGCTGCCGCAGTCGATGGAATGAGTGACCTCGGAAGCAAGCATCAGCTTATCGTAAACCGAGCGTGCGATCGCTACGACCAGCTCACTCTCGTCACCCGCAGCCTCGCGCACCGCGCTGATCTGTCCGAGAAGAGTGGACAGCAGGTTAGCCTTGTCGGGATTGTAAGCAGACTTGGTGATGGTTGCCGCCTCTGCGAGAGTAGAGTATCTGTAAGCGTCGATCTCGGGGATCACCTGTGTGCGCTGGAACTCTGCCGCGACGTTTGCCGCTGCCAGTCCGAAGCCGCTTTCGTCAACGTCAAGCGCGTCAATACGAAAGCGTCTGCCTCTGTCCTGAGTGAGCTTTAACGTCTCGTAAGCGTAAGTAACCGCGCCGCCTGCATAGCCGCTGTCGCGGTCGTATTTTCCGAGACCCTTGAGAGTGATCTTAGGGAGCTTTACCTCGTTTCCGCCGTTGTAGATCACCTGAGAAGCGTTGTTCTCCATCCAGCCGGAGGTAGAGCCCTCAACTATCTGCTTGTCCAGTTCTTTCTGAAAAATCTTTGCGTATTCGTTAGTGGTTGCCATAATAAATCTTCCTTTCCAAAAATGTATTAAAGTAATCGGCAATGCGATCCTCGGCTGCCGCGCCGGTATTTAAGAGCAAACCGCTTAAGGTATGCGCCGCCGAGATTCTGTTGCCGTTAGGGAACGTGCGATATAGAAGTAACGCACGATTCGAGTGTCTGCCTTTGGCAATGTTCCGAGTGTGGAACGAAAAACCAAAGGACGGAAGCCGTCTGCAAACGGCTCGCTTTGCGGAGCCGGCTTTTGCGCCGCTTTCTGCCATGCCGATTAAATTTGTCGCACCGTAAAGCCGCAAAAAGCCGTTTCCGCGTTATTCTGATTCCCGCCCTACCCGCCTCTATTTTAATGATTTTTACTTTGCGGAGAATATTTTGCGGATTGCGGAAAACCCGTCCGAGCTTCCCGAGCCGCCTGCCGCAAATTGAGGTATCTCCTGACGGATAGCCCGCAGGTGCGGATAAGCGAGAGCTATTTCCGCGGCAGCCTCCTCGGGAGTTTTTCCCGTTGCGCAAAGTCCCGCCGCGAGAGCCGCGCCCTCGTCCAGCTTTTCGCGGAGAGTTCCCGAAAGCAAAAGCGCTATCTTGATCTTCGACAGCATAAGCTCGCTTTTCAGCGTACCGATCTCTTCGAGAAGCTCGTCCTGTTTCACTGCCGCTTGAGAATCCTCAGCCGTCTTTGAGACTTCCTCGGCGGGCTTGTCCGCGGGCTTTTCCTCGACCGTTTCGGGAACGGCGGGAATGCCGTCCTCCTCCGCGCCGTCGGGAGCGTTTTGAACGTCCGTCAGGGCGGTTTCGTTATCGTTCATCATTAAAATCCTCCTTTTCCATTGATCTTGCCTCGTCAAGGGAGATCCCGTATATCTCGGAAATCGCCCTTGCTCTCGATATCAAGCCGTTTGAGAACAGCTTTTGAGCGCGCTCGATCTTAGTGCCCTCGTCCTCGCAGATTCCGTCGGCAAAGCGGATGGTCGCTGTCTCGGAAGCCCCCTGCGAAAGCTCTCCCGACATTTTGCCCAGCAGGCAGATGTTCTCCGCGACTCTCGAAAGCCCCTTTGAGATCATCTTTCGGTAGAACCCTGTGGTGCGGTAGGTTCGGCTGTTTTTGCTGATGACTTCGGTTGCCGTGCGGATGGTTCCGCTTTTGTAGGACAGCGCGCCCTCCGAAAGTCCCACCTGCATACACAGCAGATCCAGCAGCTCGCCGAGCGCATCAACGTGCTCGGAAACGCGAAGCTGCGCGGTGTTGTCCGTGATCTTCAGATCATCGGTATCCGACGTTGAAAGCGCCTCAAACACCTCGTCGTTTACGTCGAAATAACGCCTCAGCTCGCCCTTGGAATCATACTCCCCGCGAACCGCGTAGGACGGCACGATTATGCGCTTTTTCCCGAGAACAAATTCCCGCGAAAGGCTGTCGAAAACGATGTCCAGAGATTTGAGAGTATCCTCCGCCCCCGCAAACACCGAGCTTCCCAGCGGCGCGCATTTTGCAAGATCGCCCGCCCCCGCTCTGAAATATACGAACAGCGGTTTTGTAAGGCCCTTGATAACGCTTTTCTCGGTCATATCGGGATAAAGCTCCGACAGCGGAAGCTCTCCGCCGCTCTCACGGAACAGCCTGTTTTCGGTAACCAGCCCCTCGCTTGTAAGCTCTTGAGTTTCCGCGAGAATATAGTCTTTTCCGTTCTCGCATACAGCCGAGCCGAACGCTCCGCCGCTTATGCCGCGGCTGTCCCATTTTGTCGGAACAAAGCAGTCGGCGGTGACGAAATCCAGCTTAACGCCGCCGTCCCAGTAGACCTTTACAACGCCACCGCCCAGCGCGAACATCTTCTCCAGAAAATCCGAAAACCTTTCGTAAAATCCGTTCGCGTCCAGCGTCCGCTTGAGAAAAGCCTCTGTTTCCTTGTCGGCGCAGGAAAGCTCCGAGCCTTCGGTAAAGCACAGCCTTGCAAGCTCGGCGCAGACCGCTTTTGCGGCGCCCAGCGAAGCGACCTTTCTCATGCCGCCGTTCATGCCGCCCTTTCGCGTATAACGCCAGTCGCCGCCGCCGCGGTAGATGTCGTTCCATCTTGCCAGATCGCCCGAATAAAACGCCGCCAGAGCTGCGTCGCGATCGGAGTGCCTGCTTCCGAACAGCAAACTTCTGATCCCCAAGTTCATTCCTCCTTTTCTTTCAAATTTTCGGGAACGGCAGCCGATCGCAAAACCCTTTTGCCTTTCCCTTGACTTAATCATAACACCCCGCCGACTGCAAAAAACTGCAATTTTTTGCAAGTTTTCCAAAAAAATTCTGCAAAAACACTTGCAAATTCTATTTTAAAGTAGTATGATAATAACAGACAATAATGGGAATTCACCCGAAAAGAGGTTTTTGAAAATGAATGAGGATTTGCTTAAAGCAATAGAAGAAAAGCTCCCGCAGTTCTCAAAACGGCAGAAGCTCATCGCGAATTTTATTCTCGAGCATTATGAAAAAGCGGCATATATGACCGCGTTAAAGCTCGGAAACGCCGTCAGCGTAAGCGAGTCTACGGTGGTGAGATTTGCGATCGAGATGGGCTATGAGGGCTATCCGCAGTTTCAGCGCTCGCTCCAAAGCCACATAAAAAACCGCCTCACTTCTATTCAGAGAATGGACGTTACCAGAAGCAGGATAGGCGACGAAAACCCCGTCGCCGGCGTGCTTAATCAGGATATAGACAAGATCCGCCGCACGCTTGAGATCGTGGATAAAGAGAAATTTGAAGACGCGGTCTCCACGATACTCGCGGCGAAGCGCATCTACATTCAGGGAGCGATGTCCTCCAGCCTGCTTGCGAGCTTTATGCATTACTATTTGAGAATGATCTTTGACAAGACTACTCTTGTCGGCGCGGTGGGAACCTCCGAGCTTTATCAGCAGATGATCCACATCGGCGAGGGCGATCTGCTTATCGCGATGAGCTTCCCGCGCTACGCGTCCAGCACTATCAATGCCTGCCGCTTCGCGCACGAATCCGGAGCGCACATAATTGCCATCACCGACAGTGAAAGCTCGCCGCTTACGCAATTCGCGCACACCTCGCTGTACGCGTATTCGGATATGGTTTCGTTCGTAGACAGCCTTGTCGCTCCCATGAGCCTGATAAACGCGCTTATCGCGATGGTTTCCGCAGCGAACCGCTGCCGCGTGGAGCAGACCTTCTCAAAGCTCGAACAGCTCTGGGACAGCAACGAAGTGTATAAAAAAGATGTATGATATTATCGTAGTCGGCGGCGGTGCGGCGGGAATGATGTCCGCTATATTCGCCGCCGAAATCGGCTCAAAAGTTCTCATTGTCGAAAAAAACGAGCGGCTCGGGCGAAAGCTCGCCATTACCGGAAAGGGGCGCTGCAACATCACGAATAATTGCGACGTAAACACGGTGCTTGAGAACGTCCCGAACAACGGAAGATTCCTTTACAGCGCACTGAACGCGTTTTCTCCGAGCGATACGATCGCTTTTTTTGAGGAACTCGGCGTGCCGCTGAAAACCGAACGCGGCAGGCGTGTTTTCCCCGTTTCCGATAAGGCGACAGACGTTGTGAACGCGCTCGCAAAGCGCTTAGCGGAGCTGGACGTCAAGACCGTCAAGGGCAGCGTCCGTACGCTTATTATCGAGGAAAACCGCTGCACGGGAGTCAACACTCCAAGCGGTCAATACCGCGCAAAAGCAGTCATTCTGGCAACCGGCGGCGCGTCCTACCCGAAAACCGGCTCGGACGGCTTTGGATACCGTCTCGCGGAACAGGCGGGGCACACGGTTATCCCCCCGCGCCCGTCGCTTTGCCCGCTCATAACGGAGGAGAATTGGGTAAGCCGTGCGGAGGGGCTTACTTTAAAGAATACAGCCGTTCGTCTTATGCGCGGTAATAAAGCCGTTTATGATGATTTTGGGGAACTTACGTTTACCTCCGACGGCATAGGCGGAGCGACGGTTTTGAGCGCCTCGGCGCATATTACGGGCAATCCCGAAGACTATTCGATAGCCATTGATCTAAAGCCCGCGCTGTCCGCGGAACAGCTGGACACGCGGATCCTGCGCGATTTCGGCGAGCTTCGCGGCAAGGCATTCTCGGACAGCCTCAGAAAACTGCTGCCCTCCGAGCTGTGCGAGCCGATGTCCGGTTTATCGAAAATCCCCCTTGACAAAAAAATCAGCGAAATAACCAAAACCGAACGAAAAAGATTGGTTGATTTGCTTAAAAAATTGACCGTAAAAATAAAGGAATTTCGCCCTATCGACGAGGCGATAGTGACAAGAGGAGGTGTGTGCGTAAAGGAAATTTCCCCCAAAACCATGGAAAGCAAGCTCTGTGCTTCGCTTTATTTTTCAGGGGAGATCGTCGATGTTGACGGCTATACCGGCGGCTTCAATCTTCAGATCGCGTTCGCGACCGGCAGGCTCGCGGGGATCTCGGCAGCGCGTTTCGTGAAAACGTTTGGTCACCTCTAAAATCCTCGTTTGAGAAAAAATGCCATAGCTCGTCGTATTTTCCGTCAAACCTCCTAGCACGCATTATGCGCCTACGGCGCAAAACGCTGCATACAGCCTTGCGTCGTCGCCTTTCCTTGGATTCGGCGCATTTTGCCAATTTATCCATTTCAAACCGGCTTTTAGAGGTTCCCGTTTGAAAATTTTCAAAAACCCCTTGCAATTTCTTTATAAGTATGTTATAATGAAGTAATTGAGAAAGGGTGAATTATACCTTTTTCTATTATTTACAATATTTTCCTGTTCGGAGTGAATGCGTTGAAGCTAGTATCTGTCGCGATCGACGGCCCCGTTGGAGCCGGAAAAAGTACCATTGCGCGAACCGCCGCAAAGCGTTTGGGTTTCGTATATTGCGACACCGGCGCGCTTTACAGAGCGGTCGGGTTGTACTGCTTGAGAAGCGGCACGGATATGGGCGACAGCAGCGCGATAGCCGCGAGGCTCCCCGAGATCACGGTGGAAATTCGTCTGGTTGACGGAGTTCAGAGAGTTTTTCTGAACGGTAGTGACGTTTCCGAGGAAATCCGCCTGCCCGAGGTTTCGATGGCGGCGAGCACGGTATCTGCCGTGCCCGAGGTCAGAGCGGCTCTTCTGGACTTGCAGCGCGGGATTGCCGAAAAGAACAACGTGATCATGGACGGGCGCGACATCGGAACGGTCGTTCTCCCGAACGCGGACGTGAAAATATTCCTCACCGCCAAGCCCGAGATCCGCGCAAAACGCCGCTATGACGAGCTGGTGTCAAAGGGCATGGAAGTAGTTTTCGAGGACGTTCTCGAGGACTTGCAAAAGCGCGACTACAATGATTCCCACAGAGCCGCCGCACCGCTTAAACAGGCGGAAGACGCGGTCTTGGCAGACACATCCGAGCTGGATTTCGAGCAGTCCGTGGAGCTGGTGTGCGGCATTATACAAAACCAAAACTCAAACAAAACTTGATAAAGGGGCTTGGATAATGTTCTATGCGCTGGCGCGAGAGATCGTTTCCTTAATTTTTCATATTTACTTTAAAATCATCGTTTTAGGCAGGGAGAATATCCCCAAGCAAAAAGGCTCGTATATAATAGCTTCCAATCATGTTTCCAACAACGATCCGCCTATGGTCGGCATCGTTTTCAAAGGAAAGTACACCTTCATGGCTAAGGAGGAGCTTTTCCGAATAAACCCCCTGTTCACATGGCTTATCAAAAAGCTCGGAGCGTTTCCCGTAAAGCGCGGGTCGAAGGACAGCGCCGCGATAGACAACGCTTTGGAGAGCCTGAACAACGGGCGGATCTTTGTGATCTTCCCCGAGGGGACTCGCTCAAAGGACGGCGAGCTTGGCAAGCCCAAAAGTGGCGTTACTTTGGTTGCGGCGCGGGCGAAGGTACCTGTGGTCCCGGTATTTGTCAAATACGGGAAGAAGCGTTTTTTGCGCAGGCAGGTCCTCGTTTCGATCGGAGAACCCATCCCCAAGGAGAGCTTCAACGTTGACCTTACCGACAAGCGTCAGATACGCAGCATAAGCGAGCTTATCATGGGCAGGATCGCCCAATTAAAAGAAAGCGCTCCCGAAATAATATGAGAACAGAAATTGCCGAAAACGCGGGTTTTTGTTTTGGAGTAAAGCGCGCCATTCAGCTTGCGGAGGAAGCCGCCGAAAAATACGGCGAGGTTTTCACGCTCGGCGAGCTTATCCACAACGAAGCCGCAGTAGCCGAACTGGATAAAAAGGGAATACACGCGGTAAGCGATGTTTCGCAGTGCCGCGGAAAGCCTTTGATCCTGCGTTCTCACGGGGTTCCGGCAAAAGTCGAACAGATCGCGCGCGAGCAGTGCTCCGAGGTCATCGACGCAGCCTGCCCGTTTGTAAAGAAAATTCACAAGATCGCCGCCTCACTCCCCGAAAGCGCGAAGCTGATAGTATTGGGGAATAAGGAGCATCCCGAGGTAGTCGGGATAATGGGAAACGCGCGCTGCAAAGCGTTTGCGTGCAGGGATTTTGCTGAGATAGAATATTTGTTTGAAAGCGGTGAGATTGCCGAAAGCGACCAAACCGCCGTGGTTTCTCAAACCACCTTCGACCACAGCAGGTTTTTGGATTTTTCGGAAAAGGTAAGAGAAAAATACCGCTGTGTGAAAATATACGACACCGTATGCAGTGCAACCGCCGAGCGCCAGGAAAGCGCGAAAAGCCTTGCACAGCGAGCAGAGCTGATGATAGTCGTCGGAGGCAGAAACAGCTCAAACACAAGAAAGCTGGCGGAAATTTGCGGGGAATATTGCAAGACAGTTTTTGTATCCTCCGCCGAGGAGCTTTCTTTGCAGATGATAAAAGATCTGCGCTCCGTCAATGCCGCAGGTATTGTCGGAATAACGGCAGGGGCGTCCACTCCCGCCGATACCATTAAGGAGGTTCATGAGAAAATGAACAAGGAAATTATCACCACCAATGAAAATGAGGAGGACTTTGCTTCGCTGCTTGAGCAGGATCAGTCTTTTAACAGATTATATACCGGCAAAAGAGTTAAGGCTACCGTAGTAAGCGTTTCCAAAAAGGAAGCGGTCGTAGAAGTCGGCGCGAAGCAGACAGGCTACATACTTCGCGACGAGCTGACAAACGATCCCAACGCCGAGGTTGAGGATATCGTAAAGCCCGGCGACGTAATTGATGCGGTCGTTATCAAAGTCGACGATTCCGTGGGCACGGCGCAGCTCTCCAAAAAGCGCGTTGACGCGGCTCTCGGACTTGAGAAGCTCGAGGCTGTCAAGGAGTCCGGCGAAACCATCGAGGGCACTATCGCTCAGGTCGTAAAGGGCGGCGTTATCGTAATTTACGAGAACACCCGCGTATTCATCCCCGCCTCTCACACGGGAGTTCCCCGCGGCGGAAAGCTGGACGATCTCAAGGGCAAGGCTGTTAAGTTCAAGATCATCGAAGTTTCGAGCGAGCGCGGCGGCAGAGTCGTAGGCTCTATCCGTCAGGCAAACCGCGAGCAGCGCGACGCCGAAAGAGCAAAGTTCTGGGAGACCATTGAGGTCGGACAGAAGTTCGAGGGCGAGGTTCGCTCTATTGAGAATTACGGCGTATTCGTTGATATCGGACCCATCGACGGTCTGGTACACACCGCAGATCTCACCTGGAACAGAGTGGGTCACCCCAAGGACATCGTAAAGATCGGCGACAAGATAAGCGTCGTTGTAAAGTCTTTCGATCCCGAGAAGAAGAGAGTTTCTCTCTCCGCAAAGGATCCCGGCGACAACCCCTGGACGAAGTTCTCCGCCGACTATCAGAAGGGCGACGTTATTAAGGCGACAGTCGTTTCCATCACGGAATTCGGCGCGTTTGCTCAGATCATTCCGGGCGTTGACGGTCTGATCCACATAAGCCAGATCTCCACCGAGAGAGTTGCCGACATCAACACCGTGCTCAAGGTAGGGCAGGAGGTTGACGTCAAGATCATCGACGTTGACGAGGAGAAGAACCGCGTAAGCCTCTCCATCAGAGCGCTGACCGCTCCCGCCGAGGCCGAAGCCGCAGAAGCCGAAGAGCCTGCTGCCCCCGATTCTGAGGAATAAAAAATCAAAAATTAAAGGGACGTGCAAGCGTCCCTTTTTTATTGCGCAAAAAGAAAAGGGGCGATATAGACCGCCCCTTTTGCAGCCTGCGAAATTGATCTCATAATGACCGTACAGAAAACAACGTTCCCAACGAAAGCAACGTCTCATTGGGAACGTGTGCGGCGACACGCCGCAGGGAGGAACACGGGGGATAACCCTGTGCTTTAATAACAATAATTGGCTCCGCTTGCCATTACATGATCGTCGGACGCTTCCTGCGGCAAATAATAAGTTCCGTTTGAAAAGTCGATCACATAGCTTCCGATCTTATTGGAATTGTAGTCAACCTCAGCGCCGCGGGAGATTTGAGTGCTCCAATGCTGTTCTCCGGTTCTGACCAGCTTTATGGGCTTGTCGGATTTGAGCATATACAGATCGCATTGTTCAAATGTAACATCGTGCATATAATTCAAATCGGTGTAGAGAATGAATCCCACGCCGTCCTTCATTTCAAACGGCTTTATGAAAGAGGAGAGAACCTCCGTTTCACAGACGATAATGGGAAGCTGCTCCTTTACGCTAACGGCGGTAATTACCGCGCCGTTCTTCTCCAACACAAGAGACACGTTGGAGTACTCTATCTGCGTGCAGTGCTTCATGACCGCCCAGACGTCATGCATTCCGCTTGTAACGGTAACATCGCGCCCCACCAGCTTCACGGTATACTCGCCGATTTTGTCGGTGTCGATAACATACTCGTCAAAGGTCTTAATATCATCTTTGGGATCGGTATTAGGATTCTCGGAGGTATAGCTCGAAACGAATTGAGGATTATCCCAAGGATTACCGCCGAAATATTGAGGATAGAAGCAGTACATAATGCCGTTATTAACGTCGGTGATGATGTTTCCGTTAGTCTCCAGCTTGTGTGAAAGATGTACATTATAGCCGACCGAAGATCCTCCGGTAGCCGAGGTGTTGCCCATAAGCGCTTCAAGCGTCATATCCCCGTTGTTGTTAAAGATCGCGAGGAAGGTGGATTCGTTATCAAAGTCAATGCCGGAATAATGCTTCTTGCGCTCGGGCAGGTCGTAGTTGAATACCGCAACCGCGCTGCTGTTCAAATCGAACAGCTGAATATACTCATCGAGCATATCGGTATAAAGCTCATAGCGGTCGCGTCCGCCTGCCGTTGCCATACAGGCGAGGTGGAACCATTCTGTGGTTATTATTTTGCCGTCCTTGCAAAGCGCAAGAGTGAGCGACTCAACATAGAGAACCCCGGGATTTTCCGCGCTTTCGGTGTGGATAAACTCACCGAGCAGGCGCAGCTCATACGGTCCCCATTTCTTCACGTCGATAGTCGCCGCGCGCATTTCCAGCGACGGGAACAGATAGCCAAACTCCGAGCTTAGATCGGGAACCTTATCCATCTCTATCATCGGGTAATTCTCGAGCTTATACTCAAAGCCGTCGTTGGAATAGTTCTCACAATGCATTTCATCAAGCCCGGGATATTTGTGCCAAAGCTCATAGAATTCCACATTGGGAACATCATTGTAATCCACCCCAAATTCACGCTCGTCGCTGTTCCAGCCGATTCGGTAAAAATTAATGTTAAGCCGCTGGGGGGTATTATACATAAGCAGACCATGCGACAACAGATGTTCGATGTAATATTTTTTCCCGTCGAATTTTACAGCAGCCGCGACATTGGCATCCATTTTTATTTCGCTGTCATAATCCTGATAGCGGAAGCCGTAATACCAATAGCGCTTGCCGTTTTCATCCTTGTATTCGTACAAGTCATCAAGCGATTCCAAATAGCTTCTGTTTTCGTCCTGTGCAAACACTCCCGTTTCCCTCATTCCGTCAACGGTTCTTGAGAATACATGTACTCCGACACTTGGGGCTTTGGTAAGCATTACTATCTCATCTATACCGTCGAAGTTAATATCCATAATGCGGGTGTTTCTGGATTGAACGCCGTATTTAGTTGACAGCTCCTTATTGCACTCATAAATATCCATAACCGAGAAGTTGTTGGATTCGGTATATTCCGCATAGCCGGAATTTTCCGAATTCTCGTTGGGGTTGTACGGTAGTACGTCGATCTTGTTTATGAAATACGCCGCCACGAATCCCACGGCTGCTACGAGGGCAACGCACGCGGCAGCCTTAGCGACTATCTGCCAGACGGGAGGTTTTTCTGCCTTAAGCCTGATCGGCATAGCCTCTATGTCTTCCTCGCGCGCTTCCTCATAGAATCTATCGTCAATTTCCCCAAGTATATCGAATAATTCATTGTTCTTCAAAACTCAAATCCCTCCTTTATCAAGTACTCGCGCAGAGCCTTGCGCGTGCGGGAAAGGCTCACGCAAACGCTGTTTTCGCTGATCCCGAAACGCAAAGATATCTCGCGCGCACTCTCACAGTAGCAATATCTTGAAACAAAAATAATACGGTTTTTAGAGGAAAGCCTTCCCAGAAATTTATTGATCGCCGAAATGATCTCGCGGCGCTCGGCGGTAGCCTCCACGCTGCAGCCGTCGGAAATGCAGTCGCCCAGCTCCTCGAGAATAAGCGGAATTTCCCCTCCGCCCCTTTTCTCGGCGTGTTCATGGCGGTATCTGTCGATAGCCATGTTTCTGGTCAGCTTCGCGATAAACGCGGATAACATCTTAGGCTTTTCGGGAGGAATTTTCTCCCAAGCCCTCATATAAGTATCGTTCACACATTCCTCGGTTTCCTGCTCGTTATGAAGAATATTTCTCGCTATCTTCGCGCAGTACTTGCCGTATTTTTCGCTGACGGCGGAAATTGCTCCTTCGTTTCTCTCCCAAAATAGAGAAACAATCTCGCTGTCTGTCATATATTTCACCTCGATGTTATGGAAATCTTTGCTAAAAAAATTGTCCGCAATCTCACCGTTTTCAGACGGCAGTAGAATTGCATTGTTATTCATCGGAAACGTCACCTCGCTTTTCGCCTTTCACTATTATTGACGGAAAGCAACAGAAATCCTTACAAATATTTTAACATATTTTTGAGAATTTCGCAAATTAAAAATTATTTTGGTCAAAATCCCCTAAATCCCCTTAAAATATAGACATTTTAACTAAATTTGTGCCATTCTTATTGACTTTTTTGTGATTTTATTGTAAAATTAAAATAGGTATCTTTACGTTATAGAGGAGTGTTCTCATGGAAAACAAGGTTAAAACTATTTTAGTAGTTGACGATACATTGACCAACATCGAAATTATTACTACGATGCTGTCCGACAGCTATAACATATTGTTTGCTCTGGGCGGCGCGCAGGCGTTGGAAATAATGCGCCACAATATCGGGAAAATAGACGTTGTCCTGCTGGATATCATCATGCCCGGCATGGACGGCTGCGAGGTATTGGAGCGGATAAACTCCGACCCTGACTTGTGCGCCGTTCCGGTAATAGCGGTCACCTCCGACGACAGCCCGAACATAAAGCAGCGCGTGCTGGATCTCGGCGCGGTGGATTATGTTTCGCGCACCGATAATATAGGGGCACTGAAGCACCGCGTAAAAAGCGTTTTGCGCCTGTGCGAGCTGGATAAGATACGCGTAGAGAACGACCTGTTCAGAAAGCAGCTCAGAACAGAGCGCCAGCTTTCCGCGCTCATGGACAATATCCCCGGCGGCATCGCCGTCATAGATACCGACGGCAGCAACACCTACTGCACGTTTTACAACAACGAGCTTCTGACGCTGTTTGGAATGACCGCCGAGGAATTCAACAGCCAGTTTTCCGACATTCCCGCTCACGAGTGGATCAGACGCTTCAATGAAGAAGCCGAGAAATCGAACAACTTCTCGTACATCTTTACGGTCGGCGATGAAAGCGCCCCCGATTCCTGCCAGTGGATCAGGCTGATCGCGGGCGGATTCGGCGAAAAAAAGGACGGGATACGCGAGATGTGCTGCGTATTCCTGGATATCAACGCCGAAAAGCATCAGGAGTTCCGCGCCAACGAAGCAGGAAAGCAGCTACGCGCAAACGAGGTACATCTGGAGGCAATGCTCGACAATACCCCCGGAGGCATCGCATACGCCGAGCGCGGCGACAACGGTAAAATGAACACGCTTTTCGCGAACCTCGGTCTTGCGGAAATGCTTGGCTATCCGGATTATGAAAGCTGCATGAGAGAGATCGGAAGCGACCCCTCGTCTGGAGTATCCGAGAATGACGTAACGGTTATCAGAGAAAAGATCGCCGAAGCTCTCGAGAAAAAACAGCTTTTAACATACGCGTTCAGATGCAAAGCCCGCAGCGGCGCGGAGCTTTGGCTGATGATGCGCGGACAGGTCGCTGTAAACGACGAGGGCAGACTGTGCCTTTACGCGTTCATCTCAAACATCACCAAGGAAAAGGAGATCGAGGCGGAGCTTCGCGAGATCGCGTATTTCGATCAGCTCACGGGGCTTTACAACCGCAAGGCGTTTATGAAAAACGCCGAGAAAATGCTGTTTGACAATCCCCGCAAGGAATTCTCCATGCTGAAGCTGAACATCGGCGGCTTCAAGGTGATCAACGATATTCTCGGCAGAGAAGTCGGAGATAAGGTTCTGGTTTCCGTTGCCGACGCACTCCGAGCGGTGATCAACGGCAACGGTGTTTACGCGCGCTTTTTCGCCGACAATTTTATAATGCTCATACCCTACTCCGAGCGCGCCGTACATCCCCAGACCATACTTGACGCCGTTCAGAAAGCGGTATCTCAGGTCACGGAGGTATCCCACGATATCCAGCTTTACATAGGGGTTTACAAGGTCACCGACCGCAGCCTGTCCGTAGAGAACATGACCGACCGCGCTTCGATGGCGTGCCGTTCGATAACGGGCAGCTTCCGCGAGCATATAGCGTATTACGACGAAAAAATGCGCCGCCAGATGCTTGAGGAGCAGGAGATCTGCGACGAGAGCCACCGCGCGCTTGTAAACGGCGAGTTCTATGTTTGCTATCAGCCGATCTACGGAATTAAGGCAAAAAAATTCGTAAGCGCCGAGGCATTGGTTCGTTGGAATCATCCCACAAAGGGAATGATCCCCCCGACGAAGTTTATTCCTGTGTTCGAGAAAAACGGCTTTATTGCAGAGCTTGATCTGTACGTTCTCGAGCAGGTGTGCAAATACCAGAAAAAGCGCCGCGACGAGGGTCTGCCGCCGTTCCCGATCTCGGTGAACGTGTCGCGCATGAGCTTGTATAATCCCAATCTTTTTGACACAATAAGCGAGCTTACCGACAGATACCGCGTAGAGCCGAAATACTTCCGTATCGAGATCACCGAGAGCGCCTACAACGACAATCCCGCGCAGCTTCTCGATACTGTCGGAAGATTGCGCCGCAAGTGCTATCCCGTTCTTATGGACGACTTCGGAAGCGGCTATTCCTCGCTGAATACGCTCAAGGATATTCCGATAGACGTGCTCAAGCTGGACATGAAGTTCATGCAGGGCTTCGAGAAAAACGGCAGAGTCGGCACCATCGTGACCTCCGTTGCGCGTATGTCCAAATGGCTCAATGTTCCCATGCTCGCGGAGGGCGTTGAAACAAAGGAGCAGTACGAGTTTTTGGAGAGCATTGGTTGCGCGTATATTCAGGGCTACTATTTCTCAAGACCCGTCCCCGAAAGCGATTTTACTCAGCTTATCGCGCAGGAGGAATTCACCGCCTATGCCGAGGGCGTCGAGACCTACGGCATGGGAGAGGAAGTAAACGAGCTTCTTGGCAGCAACGCGCTTGTGTCCAGGTTCATAAGCAGCGTTTTCGGCGGCTTGGGAATATACGAAATGGTTGACGGAAAGCTGGAGCTTATCCGCGCAAACGAAGGATATATGCAGATCATGGGCTATTCGCCCGAGGATTTCAACGAAGAGAACACCAACGTCTGGAATCATATGCCCCCCGAGGACATGGAGATCTCCAAAAACGCCTGCCTCGAAGCCGCGAAAACCGACAAGGCTGTTCGGGCGTCGGTTCGCAGATACGACCGCAACGGCAATATTCTGCATCTCGACGGAATTCACAGAATGCTCGGCGGAAGCAGGGAGAATCCCATCTTCTGCATCGCATTCAACAATATAACCGAGAAAATCGAGAGCGATAAAATAATCGAGCAGTCCAGAAGCCGGATCGAGGAAGTGCTGAACGTTACCGATTCGGTGATCACCGACGTCGACTTCGAGACCGGAAGCGTCTTCCGCGTGGGCGACCTCAGCGATTACGGCATTGATCTTGATAAGATCAAGGATTATATAGCGGAAGGAAAGGGCTTTGACGAGTTCACTCATCCGGACGACGTCAACAAGCTCGCGCTGTTCCGCGCCAACCAATCAAGCGGCAAGCTCACCGTCGAGTTCAGAATGTTGAACCAGAAAGACGGGAAGTATTACTGGTGGAGATTCACCGAGATCCGCTCTTATAATGCCGAGGGAAAGATCATACGTCTTATCGGCGTAGGAACCAACGTCGACTCGGAGAAAAACGCCGAGCTTGCACTCGCTCAGGCAAACGACAGAATAAACTCCGCGATGAATAATTTCAACGAGGGAATTCTTATTCTCGAGATCGGCGAGAACGATGTGCCTAACGTACTTTACAGCAACGACAGCTTCTGGAGAACCATTGGCAAGCCGAAGGTAAACGGCAGCGACTTTTTCAAGAACGTCGAGCGCGGTGCAGACAAGGAGGATATGGAGCAGCTGTCCGATCAGATGAGAAAGGGCGGTACAGTCCGCTTTACCTACAATACCGTTCGCAACGACGGAAAGAGCGTGTGGATAGAGATAACGGCGGCGCGGTCGAGCTTCGGAGCCGAGAATGACCGCACCTACATGGTCGTTTTGTCCGACGTTACCGAGCAGCATGAGAACAAAGCCAATCTCGATGCAATCATGCGCAGCTTTGACGGCGGCGTAGCCCTGATAACAAACGCCGGCGGCGAGCTTCATATCGACTTTGCGAACGACAAATTCTTTGACGTTCTGTGCGTTTCCCCCGAGGACACAGACCGTATAAATTCCATGCTGTCCGCGGCAGTTTCCGCAAAGAACGATACGGGAGACCTGCGCATCAAACGCCGCGACGGAGAGCGCAGAATAGTTCGCATCCACCTTGAGAAAACCGATTCTCTCGTTCAAGGCGAGGAGCGCTTCGTCGTTGTCGCAAACGACGTTACAGTAAAACGCGCCGAGGCTTCCAACCGCATTGCCGAGCGCGCCGCAAACGCGACCGCCGGGCTTTATGATCTTGTATACGAGGTCAACTTCCGCAATAAGACCCTTAAACTGATATCCTCGCGCCGCGATCCCGACAGAGAGGATATGCTCAAGCCCGTGCCCATTGACTGTATGGTCAAGGAGTGGACGGAAAAAATCATTCATCCCAACGACGTGCCTATCGTAATGGCGCTGTATAACGCCCCCGTAAACAGCCCGGACTTCACCGACACCTATACCGAGCTTCGCGTCAAGGATAAAGAAGATGGAGAATATCACAACTTCAGCGTGGTAATGGTGCGCTCCAGAGCAGAGCTGTATTCGCTGTTTATCAGAGATCTCGCGCGCGTAGACAGCTTTGCGGTCTCCACTCAGGTAGCGGAAATGAACCGCCTGTATCAGACGGTCGCCGAGCAGACCCGCACCACCGTTATCGAGATAGACCATGTACTAAAACGCACCGTCTGCTCGCCGTCCATTAACGATTACTATGCTTCCAAGCTCACGGAGAACGAGTTCCGCAACCGCGAGGAATTCAGCAAGGGCTTGGCGGTATACCCCGAAGACCGCCCCGCCTTCACCGAATTTTTGGAAAGAGTGTACGGCTCGGCGGAACCCCAGTCTGTCACCGTGCGTTTGAAGATGGTAGACGAGAGCTTCAAGTGGTGCAGACTTACGGTAACTCTCACCCGCAATAACGGCAAGGTGCTTAAATCCCTCTGCACGATAAACCTTGTACACAACGAGGTGATCGCCCGCAAAAAAGCGGAGCACACCGACGAGCTTATGCGCAGAACTGTGCGCCATATCCCCGTTGGCGTGGGAATATTCCGCGTCGAGCACGGAATGCCCGAGCCGTTGTATCTCAGCGACAATATCTATGAAATGTACGGGCTCAAGCGCGGCGATACAAAGGCTCCCGTGCTGTCCACCGAGGAGCTTGTGAAGAACAACAAGCTCTACAAAGGCTCGGAGGGAGAATACACTCTCGAAGCGCTTCGCGCTGACGGCTCGCGGTTCTGGTTCAACGTAAAATACCGCGTTCTCGAACAGCAGGGCGAACTGATACTTTATGTAGCGGTAACCGACGTTACCGACAGGATCCAAAGCCTCCGCCGCAAGGCTGTTGAAGAGCAGATGTATCAGGTCCTCATAGAAGAAACGGGAACCATCATCTTCGAATACAAGCCCGAAACAGACGAATTCACCTACATTCGCCGCCGCGAGGACGAGACGAACGAAATAATCTCGATTGAGGGACTGACGTCCGACGAGGAGAAATTCACCCTGCTTAAGGACGCCGACCGCGCGAACTTCATCTTGCTGCTCAAGAAGCTGTCCACCAACGTAGGATCGGGAGAGCTTCCCGTAAAGATCGAGGTAGACGGCTATCTGAGACGCTTCAAGGCGTTTATGAAAAGCATCTGCGATTCCGACGGAGGAATATTCGAGATCATCGGAAAGATCGAGGACGTCGACGACGAAGCCGTGCGCCTCGAAAAGATCCAGGCGAAAGCGATGTACGATTCGCTGTGCGTGGACATCTACAACAAAGCGACCACCGAGGACCTTATCAAAGCGGAGCTTGAAAGAGTAACGAGCGGCTCGCTTATAATGATCGACATCGACGACTTCAAGAGCATAAACGACACGCTCGGTCATATGTTCGGCGACGAGTTCTTGAAGAAATTCGCGACCACGGTTAGAAGCATTTTCCGCGACACCGATATTGTCGGAAGATACGGCGGCGACGAGTTCTTCGTATTCATGCCGCACGCCTCCGGAACCCTCGCGGAGAAAAAAGGCGCGCTTATTCTCGAAAAGGTAAGGCAGATCGACGTGCCCATGCCCGACGGCGTCAAGACCAGCGTGGGTATAGCCGCGGTAAAGCCCGACAACCGCAATTTCCGCCAGCTTCTGAAGCAAGCGGACAGCGCTCTTTACGAAGCGAAAAACCGCGGCAAAAACTGCACAGTGCTGTTCGATTCCGGCGAGATGACCGAGGGCACCTACCGCACCGAAAACATCGAAAACCACGGCAGAAGCGGCGTAGTACTCAGCAGCAATCCAAACTCCGTTGCGTCTCTCGCCATGCGCATATTCAGCGCGCTTTATACCTGCTCCAACATCACCGAGGGAATTCTCCAAGCCCTCGAGCTTATGGGAAAGACCTTCGATGTCAGCCGCGCGTATATTTTTGAAGACAGCGATGACGGACAATATTGCTCCAACACCTTCGAGTGGTGCAACGAGGGCATCAGCTCCGAGCAGGCGTCGCTCCAGAACGTTTCCTACGAGATCGACCTCGGCGGAAATTACCGCGACAACATGGACGATGACGGAATTTTCTACTGTCAGGACGTCAACGATCTCGACAGCGATATTCACCGCGACATACTTCTCGGTCAGAACATAAAATCGGTGCTCCAGTGCGCTATCAAGGACAACGGCAAGTTCAAGGGCTTTGTCGGCTTTGACGAATGCAGAAGCAACCGTTTCTGGACGCAGGAGCAGATAGATTCACTGGTATTTCTGTCGAAGGTAATTTCGATCTTCCTGACGAAAGAACGCCTCAGAACACGAGCGAAAAAGCTCGCGAACGAAACCTAAAAAAGACCGCCGTGCAAATGTACGGCGGTTATTCTTTTTGGAGCTTGAACGCGGCTTTTATCGGTGACAGAGCGTATTTAAGTAATATATTGGCTCATAAATAGTAACTATATTAATTTGACTTAAAAAACGAAACATGATAATATTTTTATAACAAATTATTACATCGGGAGGGAATTGTAATGTTTACGAAAATATTGAGGATTTCTGCAATAATTGTAAGCACTGTTTCTTGGCTTGCATTCGCTGTTATTTTTTTGATTATGCTTGCCCGTATGGCGAAATATGCGAAAAGCATAAAAAGAGGCGTTCTGTATTTGGGGCTGATTGAGTGCGGTAACAGAACCCATTGCAGTGTTGGATCACAAAACGATGCGTACTGGGCTTGTCCAAACTGCGGAAGCGACGTAAGAGCCGAAATACCGAGCTGTTACATCTGCGGCGAAAAAAGACCCCGATAGATTTAGAATCCCCCGGACTGCCCCTCCGGGTTTTCTTTTCCCCAAAATTCCCTAAAAAATTGCAATTTCCCCTTGAAAAAGACGTTAAAATGTGGTATAATAACTGTGTGTGTAAAAAAATACGTCATATCATGACAAAAAGGAGACAAAGAATATGGACACTATGAAAGGCATGAAAAGAACCTGTTATTGCGGCGAGGTAACGCTGGAGATGGGCGAGGTCACGGTTGGGGGCTTTACGCAGAGGGTACGCGACAAGGGCGGTATCATCTTCATCGACCTGCGCGACAGAACGGGGCTGGTTCAGCTTGTGTTCGACGAGACCACCGAAAAGTTGGTGTTTGAGAAAGCGAAAACCGTCCGCAGCGAGGACGTACTGATAGTCAAGGGCGCCGTGAGAGCGCGCGAGAGCGTAAACTCCGAGATCAAAACCGGCAATCTCGAGATACTTGTAAACGAGCTGAGAATACTCTCCAAGGCTCAGACGCCGCCGTTTGAGATAGTAAAGGATTCCAAGACCAACGAGGAGCTTCGCCTGAAATACCGCTATCTCGACCTGCGCCGCCAGCCGCTTCAGGAGAACCTGATAATGCGGCACAATATCGCGAAGTGCGCGCGGGAATATTTCTACGAGAACGGCTTTCTTGAGATCGAAACGCCGATGATGATAAAATCCACGCCCGAGGGCGCGAGAGATTATATCGTGCCGTCGCGCGTTCACAACGGCAAGTTTTACGCGCTGCCGCAGTCGCCGCAGATGTACAAGCAGCTGCTGATGATTTCCGGCTTCGACAGGTATATCCAGCTGGCAAGATGCTTCCGCGACGAAGATCTGCGCGCCGACCGCCAGCCCGAGTTCACGCAGATAGATCTGGAAATGTCGTTTGTTGACGTCGAGGATATTCTGGAAGTCCTCGAGGGCTTTATCAAGCGTTTGTATAAGGAAATCTTGAACGTCGATATCGCAACTCCGCTGCCGCGTCTGACGTTTGATGAGGCGATGAACCGATACGGCTCCGACAAGCCCGACACCCGCTTCGGAATGGAGCTTACCGACATATCCGAGATCGTGAAGAACACCGATTTCGCAGTGTTTAGAGACGCGATAGCAAACGGCGGTTCCGTTCGCGGGATCGTCGCGAAGAACGCTGCCTCCGCGCTCACCAGAAAGGAGATCGACAAGCTCGCCGAGTATGTTAAGGGGATCGGCGCGAAGGGTCTGGCGTACGTTCGCTGGGTTGAAGATGAACCGAATTGTTCGTTCGCGAAATTCTTGAAAGACGGGGAATTGCAGAGCATTCTCTCGGCTCTCGGCTGTGAGAAAGGCGACGTTGCTCTTATCGTTGCCGACAAGGACAAGGTAACTCTGCCGACTCTGGGAGCGCTGCGCCTCAAGGTCGCAAAGCAGCTGGATATTATCCCCGACGGCTGGAATTTCCTGTGGATTACCGAGTTCCCGTTCTTCGAATACGACGAGGAAAGCGGCGAGTGGCTGGCAATGCACCACCCGTTCACCATGCCGATGGACGAGTGTATAGAATATCTCGACACCGATAAAGCGAAGGTCCGCGCGAAGTGCTACGACCTTGTGCTTAACGGCGTGGAGCTGCTTTCGGGTTCTATCCGAATCAACGATCCCGATCTGCAGCAGCACATGTTCGAAATGCTGGGAATGACCGACGAGGAGATCAAGCTGAAATTCGGCTTCCTCGTGGACGCTTACAAATACGCGGCTCCTCCGCACGGCGGCGCGGGAATAGGTCTCGACAGACTCGCGATGCTGATGTGCGGCTGCGACAGCCTGCGCGACGTAGTGGCGTTCCCCAAGGTTCAGAACGCCTCTGAGCTGATGAGCGAGGCTCCGTCTTATGTTTCCGAAGAGCAGCTCGCCGAGCTTGGCATAGCGGTCGTAAAAACGGAGGAATAACGCACCTGCTGTCAAGGGGGAAATTATGGACAAACAAGAATACAAGAATATAAGCTCGATGGCGGCGAACGGCGACGCAAAGGCGTTCGCGCACCTATACGAGACCGTTTATCGTGAAATGTACTACACGGCGTTTTATTCGTTGGAAAACGACGCCGACGCTGTCGAAGCTGTTCAGGGAGCGGCACGCGACGGCTTCAAAGCGATAAACCGCCTCAGAAGCGAAGAAGCCTTTCGGGTATTTATGATGAAGACCCTGTGCGCCCGAATAAAGATGTTCTTTAAAGAATACGGCGAAAATGCCGTGACCGACGACTACCGTCTCGAGGTAAAGCAAAAGCTGTTCGAACTGGACAACGCCGACAGACTGTGCGCGGCAATGTATATAGCGGGAAGATTTACGCCCGAGGAGATATCCCAGTATTCGGGAATGTCCAAAACGGCTGTAAAAAAACGTCTCATAAGCGCACTGGAATATCTGGAACTTGATTATTAAAAAGCTGCAAAAACGCGATAGTAAAATATTAATGGGGTGAAGCAATGACAGTTGGGGAAATGCGCAAGCTGATGATGAAAAAGGTAGTTCCCGAGAACGTAATTCCTCAAAACATCATAGATTTTTTAATGGACGAGAACGCCGAGCTGCCCGAGCCGGACGCGTTTACGTTCCTCACGCGCCTGCGCACTCTCGGCATAGGCAGCGCCGACTTTCTGTATCTGATGGAGGGCTGTCACGCGCCGCAGTCGGCGGTTGATAAGATAAGGGCAAACCCCGCCATGAATCTCCAGTCGCTGATCCTGACGCTTGAAGGCTCCGGCATGACCTCCCAGGATTACACGCGCATTTTGTACACCGCGCGCCAGATCTGGGAACGCACGCTCACAATGCGTCTGGAGAATTCCGAAAAGATATCCGACGGCGATTATCCCGACGAGGAAGCGCCCGAGGAGGAATACGAGGAGTACGACGAGCCGTCCTTCGAGGAGGTAATGGAGGAGACCATTGCCGAAGACAGCGGCTATGACGGCGACGGCGGGTACGAAGAATTGCCCGACGACGAATTCCCCGATTATGATGAAAGTTCCGAAGATATCTCGAATAAAGAAGACGATTTTGAGTTTGAATATATCCCCGACAGCGATTATGAGGAAGAATCGGAACCCGAGCCCGAGACTTTCCCGGAAAACGAGGAATATTCCGAGGAGCCCGATCATACATTCGGCGAAGAGGAAGCTCGAGAAACCGAGCCGTATGAAGAACCCTCCGAAGAATACGAGAGCGCCGAAGAGCTTGACGATAACGAATACGAGCCTCGTTCCGACAGTGATATCCCGCTGTCCAAGCGCAAGCATTTCACCGTAGAGATATCCTATGACGACGAATCTCCCGCCCCCGAGGAACCGGAGGAGATGGTGGGCAAGGTGATCGCGCCGCGCCCGTATAACGGCGATACCACGGCGATAGTTCAGATAAACCGCGATATCCTCGAGGAAAATCTCGCGCGTCTCGCCGAAGAGACCGAGTCCGAAGAAGAGGAAGAGCCGGAGGACGCCGATAATTCCCCCGTGGGTTTTTACGGGGATTCGGACGACGACACTGACGATGAGGACGACGAATTCGATGCCGACGATGACGGTGAAAAACCCGTTTATCATAAGGGCAGGCTGATAGCGTCGGCAGTCGGGGCGGCTGTGCTTGTCGGAGCCTCCGCCGCGTCCGGATTTTTCTTCGACTTTTTTGCCAACAGAAGAGTCCGCTATGCGGAAGATGAAAACACCATCTTCTCCGCGATCTATTACGCCTATGACGAAAAGATCCCCGGCGGAGAGCTCGCCTGCGAATACGTCCCCGATCTGGATACGGTTTTCGGCAACCTGCTGATACACCGCGACGGCTTCGGCGTGTTTTCCGAGGGGAACAGCGTTTATAACGTCGGCAGCCTTTCGATATCCGCGAATTCCTTTGCAAACGGAACCGTTCAGTCTATCGGAGAACTCACGCCCCCCAAGAACACAGAGATCGTAGCTGCATTCGAGCAGGACGACGCGCTGATAGCGTTCTTCAGCGGAGAAAGCTCCGACAGCTGCGGATACATGAAGATCCGCGGCGGAGAAACGCTTTATACAGTCCGTCAGGACGGCGCGCTCACCGACCTTTCGATCGACGGAAGCGAGATCAGAATAGGCTCTGTCTACACCCCGAAATTTTATGAGAATTTCAAAGTCGAAAACGTCGGCGTATATCTTCCGAAGCTCGGCAAAGACGAGCCGCTCCCGATCTCCGCGCAGGACGTTATCATAAGCAAGACCAAGGGGTATTCTTACGCGGTAAGCGCCGCGTATTCCTCGGAGAGCGGCGAAACGCTCTCGGCGAAGGCGGCGTTGGGAGACCCCGTATTCGCAAGCGCAAACGGCATTTTCGCGCTTAACGGCGAGGAGGATGAGGGTCTGCTGATCAAAGCCGGCGAGAATCTCACCACACAATACTGCGGCAAAATAACCGCCGCCGCGTTTTTTGAAAACGGAGGCGCTGTCTGCGAAAACGGAGAGATATATTTGCGAGACAGTGATCTTAAAGAGTGCTCCAGGCTGGTAAGCCTTACCGATAAGCCCGCGTTTATGCGGTTTTCCGGGAATAATCTCCTGGTAAGCGACACAACGCAGGTGTTCCTCTCGGCAGACTGCACCAACATGGAGGAGCCGATAACCATGGGACTTATAAGAGCCGACGGTATCTGCGACAGCGAGTATGCGCTGGTAGTCGGAAAAAGCGAGAACAGCGCCGAAATAACCCTCCTCAAGCTGGAAAACGGCACGGCAGATCCCGTCTACGCGTATTCAAAGCCGCTGACCGCCGCGCAGCTTTCCACGCTGTCATTCGGCGGCGCAAAAGCGATGATCTCCGACGGAGAGCTTTGCGGAGCGGCATACAGCTATTTTGACGGAGTATCCGTAGTCTCGGAATTTGCGTCGCTCGGCGCTCTTCAAAAAGTAACAACGCTGTATGACGACAAAACCGGCTTCACCTTCGCGTTTGCAAGCGGCGGAAAAATGTACGCGGTCTGCGCGTCCGGCGCGGCAGATGTTTCAAATAACTCTTGACATTACACGGTATTTTGGTGTATAATAAAAGAAGCGGTTTTAAGGCGGCACCGCACAAAGATCGTGCGAGTATTGCCTAATAAAGGGGAATGACAATGGACGACAAAAAGCGCGCAAGACTGATCCGCGTATGCAAGGTATTGGCGTTGATACTTGCGGTACTGATGATCCTCGGCGTTTTCGCTCAAGGATTGTATTGAGAAGAGTCGGGAGAGGAAAATTATGGGATGGTTTTACAATAACGACGTTGCAGGCAGGGGAGTCTCAAAAAACCCCCGCCGCAAAAAGCCCTTCTTCCGTTTCTGGGAATTATTCGGCAATAAATTCGTAACGCTCTTTAAAATAAATCTGGTGTATTTTCTTTTCTGCATTCCTCTGGTGACATTCGGTCCCGCAACAGCGGCGATGACAGCCATGATGCGGAATATCTACTTAGAGCGCCCGCAGTTTATTTTCCATGATTTCTGGCAGTATTTCAAGAAGAACTTCAAACAGTCGCTGTTTATCGGGATACTTGACGTTATCGTATTGGGACTTACGGTGTTCGCATTCGGCTATTACTTTCAGCTCGAGTCGCGCGAGACGTCTCAAAGGGTGCTTTTTGTGATAGCGGTCGTAGCCGAGGTGCTGTTTTTGATGATAAACTTCTATGTGTATCCGCAGATCGCCGCGCTGGATCTGGGGCTTGCGGGGATTTTCAAAAACGCAGTGATCCTGGTATTCGCAAATCTCCCCGGCGAGCTGATAACGCTTGCGGTTTTCCTGGGTTACGGAGCGCTGGCATTTAATTTTCCGATCATTATGGCGGTTTTGTTTCCGTTTTTGCCGGCGGCGTGGATGGCGTTTTTGTCGGTGTTCTGCTGCTATCCCGCGATCCAGAAGTATCTGATCAATCCTTACTATGAGAAAAGCGGCGAGAAAAACCCCGAGCTTCCCGATGAGGACAACGAATCCGCGCTGTTTCACGATATGGGAGGAAACGAAACTCCCATCGACGTCAGAGACGAGAAAAGGCGCGGCGGCAGGATAATCAAGTAATCGCGTGAAATTCTCGGAGATAAGCGGTAAAAAATAAACAACAGCAAAATTAACTTGAAATGAGGACAGTAAAATGAGCTCAAGAGTAATTGTCGGCACCCAGTGGGGCGACGAGGGCAAGGGCAAGGTCATTGACATCATGGCGCAGAAGGCGGACTTGGTGGTGCGTTCCAGCGGAGGAAACAACGCGGGTCACACTGTCGTTCACGGAGACGAGGTGTATAAGCTCCATCTTTTGCCGTCGGGAATTCTCTACCCCGAGACCGTCTGCCTTATCGGAAGCGGCGTAGTCGTAGACCCCAAAGTCCTTCTCGGGGAAATTTCCGAGATGAATAAGCGCGGCGTAACCTGCGACAATCTCAGAATAGACGCGCGCGCGGACATTATCATGCCGTGGCACAGAGAGCTTGACCGACTCGAGGAGGAGTTCAAGGCAAAGCAGACGGGCGTTAATGTCGGGACCACAGGCAGAGGCATAGGTCCCTGCTATACCGACAAAGCACAGCGCGTGGGAATAAGAATGTACGACCTGGTTCATCCCGAGTGCCTTAAAAAGCTGGTGAAGAACACCGGCGAGCTTAAGAACCTCATGATCGAAAAGGTCTACGGCGGCGTTCCACTGGATCTTGACGCGATTTTTGAGGAATACAAAGCCTACGGCGAGCAGCTCGCGAAATACATGGCGGACGGCTCCGTAATAACCTTTGAAGCGCATAAAGCAGGCAAGGAGATTCTGTTTGAGGGCGCACAGGCAACGCTTCTGGACATCGACTTCGGAACCTATCCGTTCGTGACCTCCAGCCATCCCATAGCTGGCGGCGCGTGTGTCGGAACGGGCGTAGGCCCCAAGGTGATCGACGAGGTCATCGGCGTGGGAAAAAGCTACACCACGCGCGTAGGAAACGGTCCGTTCCCGACGGAGCTTAACGACGAGCTGGGCGAGCTTATCAGAAACCGCGGCGGCGAATTCGGGACGACCACCGGCAGACCCCGCAGAACAGGCTGGTTTGACGCAGTCATCATGCGTCATGCGGTTCGCGTAAACGGTCTTACCGCGATTGCGATAAACAAGTTCGATACGCTCTCGGGAATAGGCAGCCTCAAGGTCTGCACCGCCTATAAAAAATCCGACGGCACTGTTTTGAAGGACTTCCCCGTAACGCTTGAGGAACTCGCGGATTGCAAGCCGATCTACGAGGAGATCGAGGGCTACGACGGAGACCTGTCCAACTGCAAGACCTTTGAAGAGTTGCCAGAAAAATGCCGCGCGTATATCACGAGGCTCGAAGAGCTCTGCGGCTGCCCGATAACGATAATCGGCGTAGGCGCGGGACGCGACCAGGTAATATTCCGCTGATGAAGATATTATTTATCGGAGACGTTGTCGGAGAGATAGGCTGCAAAGCGCTGGCGGCGACGCTGCCGTCTGTCAAGCAGGAATACGGCGCACAGCTTGTTATCGTCAACGGCGAGAACAGCGCCCAGGGAAACGGCATCGACGCGCGTTCGGCAGCAGCGATCTTTGACGCGGGCGCCGACGTTGTCACGACCGGCAACCACTCCTTTCAAAGAAACTCCATAAACGAGGAATACGAGCGGCTGGACACGCTGCTTCGCCCCGCGAATTTCGGAGAATACCTTCCCGGCAAAGGCGTATGCGAGCTGGATTTCGGTTCCTTCGGAGTAACGGTGATAAACCTCATCGGAACGGTGTTTATGCAGCCGTCAGACAACCCGTTCAAATGCGCCGAAGAGCTGCTATCAAGAATCAATTCCCGAATAATAATAGTGGATTTTCACGCGGAAGCTACCAGCGAAAAACGGGCGATGGGACACTTCCTTTCCGGGAAAGTCTCGGCGGTTTTCGGAACACACACCCACGTTCAGACCGCGGACGAGCAGATCATGGACGGCACGGGATATATCACCGACGTCGGAATGACAGGTCCCATTGATTCTATTTTAGGCGTAAAAAAGGATATAATAGTAGAGAAATTTCTCACATATTCTCCCAGACGTCACGCGGTCGCGGAGGGAGACTGCGAGGTCTGCGGAGTATGCGCGGAGATAGATCACAAAAGCGGCAAATGCGTAAAAATTGAGCGGTTCAGGAAGATATATAAAAGCGCCTGAATCCTCATAAAAATATACAGATATAATATCAGAAAGGTCGAGGCAAAAGTCTCGAAAGGTGAGTAAAATGGAAGTAGTAAAGGTATCAGCACATTCTGTCCCCAAGTCAGTCGCAGGAGCAATTGCGGCGGTAATTCGCGAAAACAGTGAGGTTGAGGTTCAGGCGGTAGGCGCAGGCGCGGCAAATCAGGCGGTAAAATCCATAGCGATTGCCAGAAGCTATATGGCGCTGGTAGGCGTGGATCTTATCTGCATACCCGCGTTTACGACCGTTGAGATCGACGGTGAAGAACGCACCGCGATGAAGTTTATCGTAGAGCCGAGGTAAACGGTTTTAGAAATTACTGTTCAGCGGTATGAAAAAGATCTTGTTATTGGCAACCGGGGGAACGATATCCTGCGCCGAATCCGACGAGGGACTCGCCCCCCAGTTTGGCATAACGGAATTGTTACAGAACATTCCGTTAATTGAACAAAACACGGAGATAACCGGCGAGCAGCTCTTTTCGCTCGACAGCACCAACATGACCCCGCGCCATTGGACAGCGCTCGCAAAGCGAATAGAAGAGAGGTATGACGAGTTCGACGGATTTGTGATAACCCACGGCACCGACACGCTCGGGTACGCCGCCGCGGCTCTCTCCTGCCTTATCCAAAACAGCCGCAAGCCGATCGCTTTGACGGGGAGCATGCTCCCGCTTGACTGCGGGAACTCCGATGCTCCCGGCAATCTGCGCGGCGCGGTTTCTTTCGCATCTGCGGACAACACGTTCGGAGTCTGCGTCGTCTTCGGCGGCAGAATAATCGACGGCTCCTGCGCGGTGAAAATAATCACCGATGCGCCCGACGCGTTCAGAAGCGTAAATTCTCCCGATTTGGGAACCTTCGGCGACGGTTATTTAAAATTCAACGGAAATCACACAGGCGAGACAAAATTTTACAGCGAGCTTTTCGAGGGAGTTTATGTTGCGAAGCTGACTCCGGGAACAGCGCTTCGCGTGCCGCGTTTTGAGGGACTTCGCGCGGTGATAGTCGAGGGCTACGGCACAGGCGGGATCCCCGAATATTGCGAGGCTGAGATCGCCGCGCTGTGTAACGAGGGAATTTATGTGATAATAGCCACCCAATCGCTTTACGGCGGGACCGACCTCGGGCGCTACCAAGTCGGGCGCGTGGCGGCAAGGCGTTACACGCTGCTGGAAGCGGGAAAATATACCGCAGAATACGCGGCGGCACGCGCGCAGTGGGCGTTGGCAAATTCAAATGATTTTGAGGAATTCAGACGTTTGTTTCATTACAATGAAAGGCGGCGATAGTATGAATTGCATTTTGATCGAGGAATTGAATAAGGCGGCTCAGACCCCCGAAACGCTGATTTCGGAGGGAGAGAAGATCTATACCGACCAGATCTCGGCGGCTGCGGAAAGGATTTTTGAAGAACGCGCCGAGCGCCCCATCGTATTGATCTCGGGACCCTCGGGTTCCGGAAAAACCACCTCCGCAAACCGAGTTGCGCACCTGCTGGAACAGCGCGGCAGCAAGGCTCACACCATCAGCATGGACAACTATTTTCTTCCGATGCACGAAAACGAGGCCGCCCGCGACAAGGACGGAAAGATCGACTTTGAAAGCCCGCAAAGACTTGATATCCCGCTGTTTCGCGAGCATCTTGAAAAGCTCTTCCGCTGCGAGGAGATACAGATCCCGACGTTCGATTTCGCGCGCCAGGAACGCTGCGAGGGAATGCCCCTCAAACGTCAGAAAGGCGATATTGTTATTTTAGAGGGGATCCACGCGCTCAATCCGCTTCTCACAGGCGATTGCGAGGATTTTACGCGCTGCATCTATGTCAGCGTCCGCACTCGAATTGCCGACGGCGAGCAGCTTCTCCACCCGTCCAAGATACGCCTGATGCGCCGCCTTATGCGCGACAAGCTGTATCGCGGCCGCGATCTTTCGGAGACGTTCGAGTTCTTCAAATCGGTAGAACGCGGCGAAAATCTCTACATAATGCCCTACAAACACCGTGCCGATTTTGACATTGACACCTTTATAAAGTACGAGGCGCTTGTTTATCGGGATATCCTGCTGCCGGAGCTGAAAAAGTCCTCCGAGAGCTATGCCGACTATTCCGATTACGCCGATATCGAGAAGTTTTTGGAACTCCTCGCGCCGATCGACAGAGACCTCGTCCCCGATAATTCTCTCATCAGAGAATTCATCGGCTGATCCAAGAACACAAAACCTCCAAGCCCGAGAAATCTCTCGGGCTTTTTGATTGTTCATATTGACAAACGAAAATGAATGTGGTATAATGGTTATAATAAGTCAAGATTATACAGGAAAAAAGAAATGGCAAGAAAGCTGATGTCAGTCGGAATTGATTGTCCGGAGCAGCTTATCGAGCTAGGCTCAAAACAGGCATTCTTAAAGCTGAAGGAGGCTTATCCTCGGGTTTGCTTGGTACATTTATATACATTGGAAGGAGCGATTACCAACACTGAATTCAATTGTCTTTCTGAAGCAAAGAAAAAAGAATTGAAAGAGTTTAGCGACTCTTTAAAAAAATATGCTTCGAGAGCTTGAAAATAATTCTACGGAGGTTAAATATGAAAAGACAACTTGGGATCGCGAGATGCGGACTGGCTTGTTGTTTGTGTTCGGAAAACGAAACCTGTGCCGGCTGTAATTCCGGAGAATGTCGCGGCAAGGACTGGTGTGAGAACAGAAAATGTTCTGTGGGTAAGAATTACATTGGCTGCTATGGGTGCAGTGAACCGAATTGCACGAAAGGGCTTCTTAGCAAGATTAAACCGGCGGCTTTTTGCGAGTTTGTCAGAAGATACGGCACGGAAAAGCTGTTGGATTGCTTGGAACGCAACGAAAAAAACGGAGTTGTTTACCACCGCGAGGGCATTAAAGGAGACTACGATGATTTTGACGATGCAGAAGAATTAATTGATTTTATTCTAACGGGTAAACGGTAAATTCATAAAAAAAACAGTCAAATTAAAAGCCCGGGAAAAACTCTCGGGCTTTTTGATTGACTTTTTTAAGAGGTAGTGATATAATAATAATTAAGATAAATAGGAATCTATAATAAGGGGAAGAAAAATGAAAATTGAACACATTGCTATGTATGTAACTGATATAGAGTCGGTGAAAGATTTTTTCGTGAAGTATTTTGGCGCTAAAGCAAACAGCGGATATCACAACTTAAAAACTGATTTTCGCTCATACTTTTTATCGTTTGATGAGGGCGCCAGAATAGAAATAATGCATAGACCGCAAATGTCTGACAGCGTAAAGGATATTAACCGAACGGGATATATTCATATTGCATTCAGCCTGGGAAGCGCAGAAAATGTTGACCGTTTAACTTCAAAATTACAGTCTGACGGGTACGAAGTAATAAGCGGACCGCGAACGACCGGTGACGGTTACTATGAAAGCTGCATAATTGATTTAGAGGGAAATCAGATCGAATTAACAATATAGATCCGATTTATAACAGGGAGCTTTTATAAAGAGCCAAATAATGGAGCGAAACCTATGAGAAAACGAATATTTGAAATAATCCAGATAGGACAGCGCGGCGACCTGCCGAGCGCGGTGTTCGATTATTTTATTGTCGCGAATATCGTCGTAAACCTGCTTGCGATGTTCCTCGAGACGTTCAAAGAGCTGGAGCGGTTTTATCCGTTGTTTGCGGTGATCGAGATAGTCACGGTGATAATTTTCTGTATAGAATATCTCCTGCGCATCTGGACAGCCGATCTGCTTTATCCGCAGCTCAGCCGCGGCCGCGCGGTGTGGAAATTCCTGCGCTCGTATGACGGAATAGTGGACCTTTTGACGATACTTCCGTTTTTCTTCCTTTCGGGATTCATCGTATTCAGAATGTTGAGAGTAGTGCGGATATTCCACCTGTTCAGAATAAACGCCCAGTACGATTCCTTCCACATAATCGTAAAGGTACTGGCGGAGAAAAAGAACCAGATACTATCATCGCTGTTTATAATAGTTGTGCTGATGCTGGCGTCGGGAGTGGGGATGTACAACGCCGAGCACGCCGTCCAGCCCGAGGTATTCTCAAACGCGTTCTCGGGAATATGGTGGAGCGTCTCGACGCTGCTGACCGTCGGCTACGGCGACATTTATCCCATAACTGTTGTCGGAAGAATAATGGCGATAATAACGGCGTTTCTCGGCGTGGGAGCGGTCGCGATACCCACCGGTATTATAAGCGCGGGATTTGTTGAGCAGTATTCCAAGAACCAGAACTCCGACCGCAGCTTTACCGATCTCAAGAAGGTCGGCGAGATAGCCGCAAGCGAGGAAAACGGACTTGCGGGACTGACCGTGCAGGAGATACAGCAGCAGTACAATATGCGCGTAATCGTCCTGCTGCGCGGCGGGCTGACTGTGATAGCCTCCGGGGATATTACAGTTATGGCGGAGGACATTCTGGTAGTCAACAGTGATAAGCTGGTAAAATAATGTTCAGTGAAAGGAAACGGTTTATATGGCATTGCCTGAATTCAGCAAGCTAACACAAAATACCACCGCTGTTCCCGAATGGGCTAAATATATGAAGAGCGGCGAATTTATAAGCTATCATACAACATATAAAAGCAAAATTTATTTTGATCTTTTTGACGAATATTCCTATACCTGCGAGGAGTCCGGAGATATTACCTACTATGTTTATGATCCTGTAAAGCACGGTGCTTCTGCGGATAAAAAATACCCTGTGCTTATGTGGCTTCACGGGGCAAGCAACGCTCTTGACGGAGTGAACTGTATAATGTGCTGCGGCGCGGAACAGTATGTATCTCCGAAGTATCAGCAGTCTATGGGAGGAGCGTATGTCATAGTTCCTCTTGCAAACGAAAAACGGCTTGAAAACGGGGAAATTAAGGGAACCTGGTCTGAAATATATTCTGCGCCGATAAAGGGTATCTACGACAAGGTGTGCAAAGACCATGAAAAGAATATCGGCAAAAAGTTTGTTATGGGGGCCTCTGCGGGAGGATATTTCACATGGCAGCTTCTTGAGGATTATACAGACTTTTTTGACGGAGCTATTCCGATCTCGTCCGGATATGTACCGCCAAAAGAAGCCCTGGACAGTATTTCCGACAGCGGTGTGCAGCTTATTGTCGCCCACGGTCAGCATGACGAAATGGCGGATTTCGATGAATGTATCGTTCCGCGCATGGAAGAGCTGAAAAGCATGAAAAATTGTATATGCTTTTTCCCTGAGTGGGTCTATAACGGTGATGGAGGAATTTCTTCGGTGCATTTTGGAATTGAAATGGGACAGCACTGTATGATCAATTGGATACAAACAAATCTGATATTTGACAATGGTGTTCCCGCAGACGAAAGATTGCCGGATGGAATTACGGGCTGGATAAAAGAGGTTTCCGAAAAGCAATAATTTTATACAAAAATTTACCCCCCGAAAAACCTCGGGGGGTTAGTTTTATTCCAGCTCAAACGCTCCCGTATAGAGCCTGTAATACTGACCCTTTTCGGCGATGAGCTTATCGTGGCTGCCGCGCTCGATGATCCGACCTTTATCAAGAACCATGATAACGTCGGAGTTTTTGACAGTCGAAAGCCTGTGCGCGATAACGAACACCGTGCGCCCTTTCATAAGCGCGTCCATGCCCGCCTGAACGATAGCCTCCGTTCGGGTGTCAATAGAGGAAGTCGCCTCGTCGAGGATCATGACCGGCGGGTCTGCGACCGCGGCTCGCGCGATAGAAAGCAGCTGCCGCTGTCCCTGCGAAAGCCCGCTTCCGCCGCCCGTAAGAACTGTGTTATAGCCGTCCGGCAGCATACGGATAAATCCGTCTGCGTTTGCGAGCTTAGCGGCGTTTATGCAGTCCTCATCGGTAGCATCGGGCTTGCCGTAGCGCAGGTTATCCATAACCGTTCCCGTAAAGAGATTTACGTCCTGCAATACAATTCCGAGCGACCGCCTGAGATCGGCTTTTTTGATCTTGTTGATATTTATGCCGTCGTAACGTATCTTGCCGTCGGCGATGTCGTAGAATCTGTTGATAAGATTGGTGATGGTGGTCTTGCCCGCGCCCGTAGCGCCGACAAACGCAACCTTCTGACCCGGCTCGGCGTATATTTTTATGTTGTGAAGAACCGTTTTCTCGGGAACATATCCGAAGTCCACGTCGTCGAGAACAACGTTCCCCTTAAGCTCGGTGTAGGTGACCGAGCCGTCTGCGCTGTGGGGGTGCTTCCATGCCCAGAGGCCGGTGCGCTCGGCGGTCTCGGTAAGCTCGCCGTTCACGCGCTTGGCGTTTACAAGAGTAACATACCCGTCATCGACCTCGGGTTCCTCGTCAATAAGCGTGAAGATTCTCTCCGCACCTGCCATTGCCATAGCAACTGCGTTCAGTTGCTGAGAAACCTGCCCGATAGGACCCACAAAGCTCCTCGACAGCTGCAGGAAAGAAGCGATAGAACCCAGCGTCAGAATATTCACCGCAAAGCAGGCAACGTTCGGAACCTCGTTTATCGCAAGCGCTCCGCCGATGATCGCCAGGATAACGTAAAGCAGATATCCAAGCGCGTTGTTGATCGGCATGAGAATGTTGGCGTAGGTGTTCGCCTTGCACATATTCTCGCAAAGATCAACGTTCTTTCCGTCGAAAGCCTCCTTGGACTTTTCCTCGCGGCAGAATATCTTAACGACTCTCTGCCCGTTGATCATTTCCTCGATATAACCGTTGATATTCGCCACAGAGCTCTGCTGGCGCACGAAGTATTTTCCCGCCCTGCCCGCGACGGTCGTGGTGATCATCATGATGAATACGAGGAATACCACCACCGTAAGCGTCAGCCAGACCGACAGCGAAAGCATCGAGCAGAACACCGTGATAATAGTGACCGCCGAGGAGATGACCTGCGGGATCGCCTGCGAGAGCATCTGCTGCATAGCGTCGGTATCGTTGGTATAGAAGCTCATAACGTCGCCATGGGTGTGGGTGTCGAAATAATTTATGGGAAGCGTCTGCATATGCGAGAACATCTGGTCGCGTATTTTTTTGAGGACCCCCTGCGACACTCCCGCCATAATGCGGCTGTAACACAGCGCAGCGACAGCGCCCGCAAGGAACAGCAAGCCCATCATAAGGATCGCTCTCAGCAAACCGCCGTAATCGGGATTATCCACGCCGACCAGCGGAAGAATATAATCGTCGATAAGCGTTTTAAGAAACAGCGACGACGCTACCGACGCTCCCGAAGAGACCAGTATGCAGACGACCACTAAAACGAGCTGCCCGCTGAACGGCTTCAGATAAGACATAACGCGCTTTACGGTATTTTTGTTTATCTTCATGGGAACTCGCGCTCCCTTAGGCGGTCTTCCGGACATCTTAACGGGAGCCTGCTCCTTGTTTTCGTTCAAATCACTCATCCGAATCCGCCCCCTTTGTCTGAGAATCGTATATCTCGCGGTAAATGTTGTTGTTTTCGTACAGCTCGTCGTGGGTTCCCATACCTGCGATTCTGCCGTTGTCCATAATAATGATCTTATCCGCGTCGCAAACCGAAGAAACTCTCTGCGCGATGATTATTTTTGTTGTATCGGGAATTTCCTCCCTGAACGCCCTGCGTATCTGCGCGTCGGTTTTGGTATCGACCGCCGAGGTAGAGTCGTCGAGGATCAGTATCTTAGGCTTTTTGAGAAGCGCTCTCGCAATACACAGACGCTGCTTCTGACCGCCCGAAACGTTCGAGCCGCCCTGCTCGATGTATGTATCGTATTTGTCGGGGAACCCCTGTATAAACTCGTCGGCGCACGCGAGCTTGCAAACTCGCTGAACCTCCTCGTCGGAAGCGTGCTCGTCGCCCCAGCGGATATTCTCGTAGATAGTTCCGCTGAACAGAACGTTCTTCTGAAGAACCATCGCGACGTTATTTCTCAGTATTTCAAGGTTGTAGTCACGAACGTCCCTGCCGCCTACCAGAACCGCTCCCTCCGACACGTCATACAGTCTCGGTATCATCTGCACCAGCGTAGATTTTGAGGAACCCGTGCCGCCGATGATCCCGACCGTTTCTCCGGAATTGATCTTGAGATTGATCTTGTCCAGCGCGCTGCTTTCGGCGGACTCAAAATATTTAAAGGAAACGTTCTTGAATTCTATCGAGCCGTCCCGAACTATGGTGAGATTAAGCTCGCCGTCGTTGATATCGCTCTTTTCGTTCAGCACCTCGACAACGCGGTCGGCGCTCGCCTTCGACATAGTCAGCATAACGAAGATCATCGAAAGCATCATAAGCGAGAACAGTATCTGCATCGTATAGGTAAACAGCGACATCAGTCCGCCCGTGGTAAGTCCGGCGCCCTCGACGTTCCCGCTCGCAACAATGGCGTGCGCGCCGAGCCACGAGATCATGAGAATACACGAATAGACCGAGATCTGCATCGCGGGAGCGTTAAACGCAACCGTTTTTTCCGCCTTTGTAAACAGGCTGTATATCCTGTCGGAAACCTTACGGAATTTGCCGATCTCATAATCCTCCCGAACAAAGCTCTTTACCACGCGAATACCGCGGACATTCTCCTCAACGACCTCGTTTAAGTCGTCGTAGGTCTCAAAGGTTTTTCTGAATACGGGGAACGCTATCTTGATAATGATTGCAAGCACTATCGTCAAAAACGGAATAGCCGCTAAAAATGTAAGCGACAGCTTAGGACTTGTTCTGAATGAGAATACAAACGCAAATATCAGCATCGCGGGAGCGCGGAACGCGATCCTCGTGATCATCTGAAACGACATCTGCACACGCTGAACATCTGTCGTAAGGCGCGTAACAAGGCTCGCGGGAGAGAACTTGTCGATGTTCGCGAAGCTGTAATTCTGTATGTTATAATACATATCCTGCCGCAGATTTCTCGCAAAGCGCGAGCTTGCGCGCGACGCGGTATATCCCGCCATAGCCCCGAAGAACATAGCCGAGACTGTAAGCACCGTCAGAATAATACCGTATCTTATGACCTCGCTCATATTTCCGGGGGTAACTCCCTCGTCGATAAGATTCGCCATAACGCTCGGTATCGACACTTCGATAAGCGATTCCACAAGCACGAAGATCGGCGTTAAGATCGCTGTGAGCTTAGCGTCGCGAACGCAGGCAGCCAATCTTTTTAACATAAACACTCTCCTCCCGGGTCACATTCATTCTTTGATAAAATAATCACACATATAAAATTGTAATCCAATTAAAAAATTTTGTCAAGGGCTTTTTTGTGAAAAATGAGTGAAATACCGCCCGATTGTAATAAATTTCCTTAAAAACCTCTTGAAAAACTTTAAAATATGTGATATAATTTAATACGCAATAAATCGGGAGGTTATTTTTAATGTATAGAATAGTCAGAAAAAAAGTACTTAATCCCACGGTAACGCTTATGGACGTGGACGCTCCGCTGATAGCCAAGAAAGCCGAGCCGGGGCAGTTTATAATTCTGCGCGTTGACGAAAACGGCGAGAGAATACCGCTCACCGTTGCGGACTTCGACCGCGAAAAGGGCACCGTGACCATCATCTTTCAGATAGTGGGAGCCACCACCGAAAAGCTCAATCACCTGAACGAGGGCGATTATATTCACGATTTTGTAGGACCTCTGGGAGTTGCCTCCCACACCGAGGGACTCAAAAAAGTCGCGGTAGTAGGCGGCGGAGTAGGCTGCGCGATAGCTTATCCCATTGCCAAGAAGCTGCATAACCTGGGCTGCGAAGTGCACACTGTCGCGGGCTTCAGAAACAAGGATCTTGTGATCCTCGAGGACGAGTTCAAGGCTTGCTCAGACATAATGAAGATCATGACCGACGACGGCTCTTACGGAACAAAAGGGCTTGTAACCGACGCTTTAAAGGAGCTTATCGAATCGGGAAACCGGTACGACGAGGTGATCGCGATAGGTCCGCTGATCATGATGAAGTTCGTCTGCAAGCTGACAAAAGAGTATGATATAAAGACCGTAGTCTCCATGAATCCCATCATGATAGACGGCACGGGAATGTGCGGCGGCTGCCGTCTGACGGTCGGCGGAGAGACCAAGTTCGCCTGCGTCGACGGTCCCGACTTTGACGGCCATCTGGTAGATTTCGACGAGGCAATGGAGCGCGGAACTATCTATAAAGAATTCGAGAACAGAAAGCGCGAGGAAGCCTGCAATCTGTTCGCTAAGGAGGGGAAGTAATTATGCCGAATATGAGCCTCAAAAAGAACGAAATGCCCGTTCAGGACCCGAATGTTCGCAATAAGAACTTCCAGGAGGTCGCGCTTGGATACACCGAAGACCAGACGGTAGACGAGGCGAATCGCTGCCTCAGCTGCAAGAACAAGCCCTGCGTCGGCGGCTGCCCCGTATCTATCGACATTCCCGAATTCATTTCCAAGATAAAGGAAAAGGATTTCGAGGGAGCATATCAGATCATCGCGAAAAGCAGCTCGCTGCCCGCGGTTTGCGGACGCGTTTGTCCGCAGGAGACCCAGTGCGAAAGCAAGTGCGTTCGCGGAATAAAAGGCGAGCCTGTGGGAATAGGCAGACTGGAACGCTTCGTTGCCGACTGGCATAACGCCAACAGCACGGAAGCCCCCTCTGCTCCCGCAAAGAACGGACACAAATGCGCAATAATCGGCGCAGGTCCCTCGGGACTCACCTGCGCGGGCGATCTCGCGAAAATGGGCTACGACGTGACCGTCTTTGAAGCCCTGCACCTTGCAGGCGGAGTTCTGGTTTACGGAATCCCCGAGTTCCGTCTGCCGAAATCTATCGTACAGCACGAGGTAGACAATCTCAAGGCTCTGGGAGTTAAGGTGGAGACTAATGTAGTTATCGGAAGAACCATTGAGATCGACGAGCTGTTCGAGCAGGGCTATGAAGCGATCTTCATAGGCTCGGGCGCGGGACTTCCGAACTTTATGAATATCCCCGGCGAGAACTTAAAGGGCGTATATTCCGCAAACGAATTCCTCACCAGAGTAAATCTGATGAAAGCGTATAAACCCGATTCCGACACGCCGATCAAGAAAAATACCAACGTCGCGGTAGTCGGCGGAGGAAACGTCGCTATGGACGCCGCGCGCTGTGCGAAGCGTCTCGGCGCGGACAATGTCTACATAGTTTACAGAAGAGGCGAGGAAGAAATGCCCGCGCGTAACGAGGAGATCGAGCACGCAAAGGAAGAGGGCATCATCTTCAAAACCCTCAACAATCCCGTTGAGATCTTAGGCAACGAGCATAAGTTTGTTACGGGAATGAAGTGCGTTGAGATGGAGCTTGGCGAGCCTGACGCAAGCGGCCGCCGCCGTCCTATAGTAAAGGAGGGCAGCGAGTTCACGCTGGACGTCGACTGCGTGGTAATGTCGATAGGAACCAGCCCCAACCCGCTTATCCGCAACACCACCAAGGGACTCGACACCAACAAGCACGGCTGCTTTATCGCCGACGAAAACGGACAGACCTCGAGAGAGGGAGTGTTCGCGGGCGGCGACGCGGTAACTGGCGCAGCGACTGTAATTCTCGCAATGGGCGCAGGAAAGACCGCCGCCAAAGCGATGGACGAATATATCAAGAGCAAGGGCTGATTAGAAAACCGACAGCCGTCCCGAGGGGCGGCTGTTTTATTTTGTAAAGGTATTGACTTTTTTACTTTATTATGCTAAAATAATATTAATATATTTTTGTTTACGGAGGGAAAGACATGAAACGTACAGAAGACAACATGAAGCTGCTTTATAAGGCGGTTCTGACGCTTAAGGACGAAAAGGAATGCGCAGCGTTTTTCGAGGATCTGTGCACGCCGCAGGAGCTGGGCGCGATAGCGCAGCGGCTCCACGTCGCGAGTATGCTGACCGACGGCAACGTCTACAACAAGATCGTCGAGGAAACCGGAGCCTCCACCGCAACGATCTCCCGCGTCAATAAAACGCTCAATTATCAGGCTGCGGGCGGCTATAAGATAGTGTTCGACCGCCTGAACGGTAAAAAGTGATGCAAAATGCGGGCTACGGGGAATTCGCCGAGGCGTATGACGCGCTGACATTCAACGTTCCTTATGACGAGCTTGCCGAGTATTATCGGAGAATATTACGCAGCCTGTCCGACGGAAAGAAACTGCTCGACTTAGGCTGCGGCACGGGCAATCTCACCGTAAGGCTCGCGGATATGGGATTCCAAGTGATAGGACAGGACGCCTCCGAGGAAATGCTGACGATCGCGTCGGGAAAGTCGGACAAGGTTCGGTGGATGCGCCGCGATATGACCAAGACGCGGCTCACAAGCCCCGCCGACATGATAATCTCCACGCTCGACAGCATAAATCATCTCAAAAGCGCGGAGGATATCTCCGAGTGCTTTAAAAGAGCGTCTGAGAATCTAAAGCCCGGCGGCGCGTTCGTGTTCGACGTGAACACGGTATACAAGCACCGCAAAGTCCTCGGGAATAATACGTTCGTCTATGACCTGGGCTATGTTTACTGCGTCTGGCAGAACGAGTTTTGCCCGAGCGACAACGGCGTTAACATCGAGCTTGATATGTTCTTCGAGAAAGGAAAAACCTACACGCGCAGCTATGAGAGCTTCCGCGAGATAGCGCTTTCCGAGGAAGAATACCGTCGAAGATTAGAACAAGCGGGCTTCGAGGTGGTTAATGTCTGGGAATACCCGACCTTCTCCAAGCCGACCGAGCGTTCGGAAAAACTGCTGATCTCGGCGAAAAAGCGATGAAAAATTAGAACAGGTGAGAATATGGGAAAAATAGTAAGAGCGCTTTCCGAGGACGGAGGGGTACTCTGTTCCGCGCTGGATTCCACCGATATGGTAAGGGAAATGGCGCGGCTTCACGGGGCGTCCGCCGCCGTGACCGCGGCGCTCGGAAGAATGACCACAGCCGCGTCGATAATGGGCGCGATGCTGAAATACGAGGGCGACAGGCTGACGCTCAGAGTAAACGGCGGCGGCCCGTGCGGAACGCTCACCGCGGTGTCCGATTACCGCGGCAACGTCAAGTGCTGCGCGGGCGATCCGCAGGCAAGCGCGCCGAGCGTGGAGGAACTGGTAGGCTCCGACGGCACCTTCACGGTCATCAAGGACATGGGACTTAAAGAGCCGTATTGCGGGCAGATACCGTTGGTTTCGGGGAATATCGCGCAGGACATCACCGCGTACTATTCGGTCTCCGAACAGCTGCCGACGGTATGCGCGCTGGGGATATTGTTTGACGAAGATTCTCGGATAAAAGCGGCAGGCGGATATATGGTGCAGGTAGTCCCGCCGATATCGGAGAAATCGGTAAGACTTCTCGACGAAAACCTCGCGAAAATGG
Organism: Oscillospiraceae bacterium; assembly: GCA_022508965.1. Classification (GTDB taxonomy): domain Bacteria; phylum Bacillota; class Clostridia; order Oscillospirales; family Ruminococcaceae; genus CAG-115. The sequence continues at coordinate 400 of JAFLUD010000002.1, read as the reverse complement.
ACAGCATTTCCGGTATGCTTGAACAGCGCCTCGATCCCGGGCAGATCGCGCTGACAGCGCTTTCGGGACTTGGCGGAGAAATTCTCGACAGCTGGGACGCGCAGTATTATTGCGATTGTTCCCGCGAGCGAACCCGCGAAGTGCTTATTTCATTGGGAAAAAAGGAGCTTGCCCGACTTGCCGAGGAACAGGAAGAAACCGAGGTTTGTTGTCACTTTTGCAATAAAAAGTACAATTTTTCCGCCGATGAAATGTTAAAATTGCTGAAAGAGTAATTTTTTTCAAAAAAAGCTTGACATTTATTAGAGAAACGGGTATAATATAATAGTCGCTTGAAATGCGGCTATAAGGAAGTTTAGCTCAGCTGGGAGAGCATCTGCCTTACAAGCAGAGGGTCATA
>JAFLUD010000019.1 GCA_022508965.1 Oscillospiraceae bacterium | reverse complement strand
ATGGATCCCGATCCGTTTATGGACGCGCTCAACAAGTGGGGACTGCCTTGGGAAGAGGACTTCGACCCCGTGCTGGTTGACTGATAATGAGCTGGATAAACGAAGTAGAAACTCCGTGCTACGTTATCGACGAGCGAAAGCTGCGTGAGAATCTCGAAACGCTTGCCAAGGTGCGGGCAAAAGCGGGCTGCAAGATATTGCTCGCCCAAAAAGCGTATTCGGCGTTCGCGACTTATCCGCTGATAGCGGAGTATCTCGACGGCTGCACGGCAAGCGGACTTTTCGAAGCGCGCTTAGGCTATGAAGAAATGGCGCAGCCGTTCGGCAGGGAGAATCACATTTTTTCCCCCGCGTATAAGGATGAGGAATTTGACGAGATAGCGCGGATATGCGGACACATCAGCTTTAATAACATCAAGCAGTTTGAGAAATTCAAGGACAGAGCGAAAAACGCCTCCTGCGGTATCCGAATAAACCCCGAGCATTCCACGCAGGAACACGGTATCTACGACCCCTGCGGCGAGTTTTCGCGCCTGGGGACCACCATAGCGAACTTCCCCGAGCTTCCCGAGGGCGTGGAGGGACTGCATTTTCACACGCTCTGCGAACAGAACGCCGACGCTCTAGCCGAAACGTTGGCTGAAGCAGAGAAGAAATTCGGAAAGTTCCTCGGCAGAATAAAGTGGCTGAACATGGGCGGCGGACATCATATCACGCGCCCCGATTACGATGTGGAATTGCTCGTACAAACGGTTCGCGACGTCCGCGAAAAATACGGCGTCGAGGTGTATCTGGAGCCTGGCGAGGCGATCGCGTTGAACGCCGGGTATCTGATAACGACGGTTCTCGACACGTTTGAGAACGGAATGAACATTGCGATAACCGACGCGTCGGCGGCGTGCCATATGCCGGACGTGCTGGAAATGCCGTACAGACCCAACATAACGGGCGCGGGAGCTCCCGGCGAAAAGCCGCATACCTACCGCCTCGGCGGGAACACCTGCCTGGCGGGAGACATAATCGGCGACTATTCGTTCGAGGACAAGCTCTCTGAGGGCACGCGGCTGGTGTTTGAGGATATGGCGATATACTCGATGTGCAAGAACAACACATTTAACGGTATCGCACTGCCGTCGATATACCTGCTGCGCGAAAACGGCAGCCCAAAGCTGCTGAAAAAATTCGGCTACGAGGATTTCAAGGGAAGGTTATCATAACTAATTCCTAATCTCTAATAACTACAAGGGTGGTGACAGACTTGTCGGTTCAATACAATATGGATCCGTTTGACGTGCTGAAAATAATCTATCAGGGCGAAACCGACGGGTTTGTGGACGAGGATTTTGACAAAAACGAGCGCGAGCGCGGAATAACCGTGCCGAAGCTGTTGAAGAAATTCCTCAAGACCTACGGCTATATGTCCGTAAACCGCCTGTCTGACAGCGTTCGCATACTGCACCCCAACATAATGTCCGAGCGGATATTCAGCTACGGCGGCGACCGCGAACTGCCGCTTACGATAATCGGAAGACTTGGCGAGTTCCAGGTGGCGTTTTCCGACAGAGAACGCGACGACCCCGAGATATTTTTGCTTAAGACCGACCCCTCCGGGGCGCAGATATTGCCGTCGGACGACACCATCTCCGAGCTTTTCAAGGTGATGACCTGCGGCGTTTTGCTGAGAACCTCCGGCGTCGTGATCGCCGACGATCCGCAGCTTGCGGTAAAGCTCCTGCGCGAGAACAACGTCGACCTCGACCGCATCACCTGCAATCCCAAGCTTCGCCGCGAGTACTCGATATGCTTTTCCGAGGAAATGCGCACGTTCGTTGCCGCGGAGTTTATCGAGGGGGAATACGCGCGGTTCTTCTTCGCGCGTTCGGAGAATTTTCTGATAGTAAACGAATAATATTCACGAAATTGAATAAAACAGCGACCGACAGAGATGGATCCCTGTCGGTCTTTTTTTGTTTGGGAACAGCATTTGTTCGCGCTATAATGCGCTTTCTGAACAATTGTGTCGAATTTGGCGAAAAAGCGCAATATATGGAGGTTGAAAACAGAGTTACAACAATATGTTGTGATTTTTCACAGAATTTCTACGAGCTAATGAGGAATTTCAAAAGCATTTTTGTGGAAATTGCACAAAAATATGAACAAAACTTTATCTCCATTTTCAGAAAAAAGTTGCCCAATTGCTATTGAAAAATTTTTTCAAGTAGGTTATAATATGATTGTGGGGAAAAGTGGTGAGAAAATTCACTATAATGGTGAAAAGTTCATTAAAAATAAAATTCACCGCAAACTCCCAAACATGAGGAAAATATATAAAATCTACGAAATCACCGTCTGAGGAGGGCGGTCGGCGTCTTTTCAAAAGGGGTTGAGGTTTTCGGCAAGGGGGTGTAGAGATGTACGGCGAATACGAGCATACGGTAGACGCAAAGGGACGAATGAACTTCCCCGCAAAGCTCCGTGACGAGTTCGGCGAGCATTTCTATATTGCCAAGAGCTTCAATGAAAAGTGCCTGACGGTTTATACCAAAGAGAGCTGGGAACAGCTCCGAGAGAGCTTAAAGGATAAGCCGTCCAAAGTAGCGCTTCCGATCGAACGTTTTTTATTCGGAAGTGCGTGTGAAGCGGAGCCGGACAAGCAGGGCAGGATCGCCATAGCGCCCGCGCTGAGGGCTTACGCAGGGATCACAGGCGAGGTAGTGGTCGTGGGGTTAGTCGGCCGCGCCGAGATCTGGGATAAAGAGTCCTGGGAGAGATATAATAATGAAACCACACCCGAGGACATTGCAGGAATGGCGGAGGAAATCGGCATCTGATGGAATTTCAGCATACGACTGTGCTGCTTAAAGAGACGGTCGAGGGCGCGTTAGGGGACCCGAAAGGGATATACGCGGATCTCACCGCGGGCGGCGGAGGTCACAGCCTGGAGCTTGCGAAGAGACTTTCGGGGGGAAGGCTCATATGCTTCGACAGGGACAAGGAAGCCATCGAAGCTGCCGGGGGGCGGCTTAAGGGCTATCCGGTGACGTTTGTACAGAGGAATTTCAAGGATCTGGGGGAGGTTCTCGACGAGCTGGGGATAGAAGCGCTCGACGGGATAATCGCCGACTTAGGCGTCTCCTCACATCAGCTGGACGACGCAAAACGCGGATTTTCGTTCCATAACGACGCGCCGCTTGATATGAGAATGAGCGGCGAGGGCTTGTCCGCGCGCGAAGTCGTCAACGAGTATTCTTTTGAGGAATTAAGGCGGATCTTGTACGATTACGGCGAAGAGAAATACGCGCCGAAGATCGCGCAGGGGATAGCCGAGGCAAGGGAGCTGTCGCCGATAGAAACTACGGCAGAGCTTGCGGAGATAATAAAGAAAAGCGTCCCCGCAGCGTACAGACGAGAAAAAAATCCCTGCCGAAAGAGCTTTCAGGCGATCAGGATCGAAGTAAACGGCGAGCTTGACGCGTTGGAAACCGCGCTTACAGCGGGCTTCGAGCGTCTCAAGGTCGGAGGGAAAATGGCAATAATAACGTTCCATTCCCTCGAAGACAGGATCGTCAAAAACCGCTTCAAGGAATTCTGCACGGGCTGTATATGCCCTCCGGAATTTCCCGTGTGCGTATGCGGAAGACTTCCGCGCGGACAAGCGGTAACCAAAAAGCCGGTAACTCCGAGCGAGCAAGAGCTTTCGGAAAATCCGCGCAGCCGCAGCGCAAAGCTGCGTGTTATAGAAAAAATAAGAGCATGAGGCTTTTAAATACTGTCAAGGAGGGTGGCAGCGATGGCATATCCGGCATATCAGATCGACAACACAAATCTCGCGTACGATCTTTCGCGTTTTGATACCACCGAAAGGGATCGCCGCGAAAAGCAGCGCAAGGAGGAAGAGCAGGCGCAGAAGATACAGATGGCACCCGCGGTATCCGTTTCAAAAAGCGGCTCCAAGGCAAAGATCGTTCTTGCTGTCACAATGGTTTTTATCGCATTCTTCTTTGTAAACTATTATAACACAAAAAAGGACGATGTGTCAAGAATGGTGACCCAGCAGGAAGCGCTGTTGGCGGCGGCGAAGGACGACAACGCGCTGCTCCAGAGCAAGCTGGATTCCAAGGCGAATATCGGATATATAGAGGAATACGCCACCGAAAAGCTGGGAATGACCAAAGTCACGTCATCTCAGAAGAAATACATCAGCGTAAACACCGAGAGCCTGATAGAAGTGGAAAACGACGATTCCGCGGGATTTTTGGGCGCCGTGAAACGCTGGTTCAGCTCGGTTTTGGAATACATTGGGATCTGACGGCATAGTATAAGGGTGAACAAGCCCTTTGGCAGGTTGTCGGCAGACTGTCATAAAAGCTTGTTCTCATAGCGCGAGCTATGAGAACAAGATTTAGTGCAAGGTCGGCTATGTCGGCTTTGCTTTTTTGGTTTTTTTGGAGGTAGTGGATTTGGCAGAGAACAGAAACAGTAAAAGCGGCTTTTCGAGGGTAATGGGGAATATTTACTCCTACCTGAAGAAAAAAGACGAAGAAGAGGTAAACAAAAAACCGATTTTCGGATACCGCGGACGTCAGATGTTCGTGCTCGTAGCATTTGTTGCGTTTTCGGTTTTTGTGGGCTATAATCTGCTGAAATTCACGGTGTTTGAAAGCGACACCTGGCGTCAGCTGGCGAACAACCAGCAGATGGGCGCGCTTACTATCCAGGCCAACCGCGGCACCATCTACGACGCGAACGGCACGGTTCTCGCGCAAAGCTCCACGGTGTGGGACGTGATAATTTCTCCCACGTCGATCTACAATGCGAACATAAGGCGCCGCGAGGCATACGACAAGAAAAAGCCGAGCGAAAAGACCGAGCCTTACCGCGAGCTGTCGGATATAATCTGCAGCGGACTTTCGGATATCCTTGAGATTTCTCCCGATAAAATGAGAGCCGCTTGCGATAAGTATAACAACAATTATTACTACATAGTGCAGCGCAAGGTAGAAAAGCCCACAGTAGCGCTCATACAGGAGTTTTTGCTGGAGAACGACATAAAATCCGACTGCGTATATACCCAGCAGACCAGCAAGCGCTATTATCCCAACGGCACGCTCGCGTCGACGGTCATCGGGTTCACAAACTTTGACGGCTACGGAGTTTACGGGCTTGAAGCGTATTATGACGATTATTTAAGAGGAACCGACGGCAAGGCGTTCTACACCAAGGACGGCTTGGGTCAGGGCATAGAATACGCAAACGACAAGCTCTTTTCCGCGGTCGACGGAAACAGCCTCGTGCTCACGCTTGACGAGGTATTGCAGCACTATGTCGAGAAGAATCTCGAAAAATGCGTATCCCAGCACGGCGTAATAAACCGCGCCACCGCGATAGTCATGAACTGTAAGACAGGCGGCGTTCTTGCGATGGCGACCACGCCCTCCTTCGACCCGAACGACCCCTCCGAGCTTATGGGAGAATACAGCATAAAAACCATCGAGCAGATGATAGAAGACGAAGCCCCCGAGGAGGAGATAGCCGAGCAGGAATCCATACTGCTCGAGCAGCAGCGCAAAAACAAAGCAGTTACCGAGCTGTACTATCCGGGATCGGTATTCAAGACAGTAACCTGCGCGGCGGCGCTTGACGAGGAGCTTGTAAACCTCAATTCAACGTTTGTCTGCGCGGATAAATACACCGTCGCCGGAACCGACCTCCACTGCTGGAATCACTCCGGACACGGTACCCTGACGCTCCAGGAGGCGATCACCAAGTCCTGCAACCCGTCCTTTATCCAGATAGGACAGCTGCTCGGCTCGGACAAATTCTTCAATTACTTTGAAGCGTTCGGCTTTACCGAGCGCACGGGAATAGACCTCCCCGGCGAGGCGCGAAGCCTCTATGTTCCCCGTTCGAGAATGGGACCCGTAGAGCTTGCATCTTCGTCGTTCGGTCAGACGAATAAGATCACGCCGATCCAGATGTGCACAGCCATCTGCGCGATAGTAAACGGCGGATATCTGGTAACCCCCCACCTCGTGGATAAGATAATCGACAGTAACGGAAACGTCGTCGAGACCAAATCGACGCAGATCAAGCGCCAGGTCATCTCCGAGGACACCTCCAAGCAGATGAGGGGAATCCTCGAAACGATAGTATCGCAAAACGGCGGAACCAACGCGTATATCGCGGGTTACAGGATCGGCGGAAAATCCGGAACCGCAGAGCGCATCGACGAGAACAACGCCGCAAAGCTGCTCGACCCCAACGCGCCCATGACCTACGTTTCGACGTTTGCGGCGGCAGTCCCGATGGACGATCCGCAGATAGTAATGCTCGTAGCCGCCGATACACCCACAGGAACGCAGTATTACGGCTCCGCGGTAGCGGCTCCCGTAGTTTCCGCGGTATTCAAGGAAGGCCTGGAGCACCTGGGAATCTACCCGACCTACACCGCCGAAGAGCAGGCGGAAATGGACGCTATCGTGCCTTACGTTCAGGGCAATCTTTCTCAGAAAGCGGAGAGTCTGCTTACGGCAGCCGGCTTTGAAACGAGAATAATCGGCGACGCGTCCAGCAATGCAACCGTAACTCGCCAGATCCCCACCTCGGGACAGAGCATACCCAAAGGCTCGACGGTTCTGCTGTATCTGGGGAACGAGACCCCCGAAAAGGGCACAGTCCCCGACGTTATCGGAAAGAGCGTTCAGCAGGCAAACGAGCTTATCACAAACGCGGGCTTCAATATCAAGATATCCGGCGGCGCGGCGCAGAACATAAACGCCGTAGCCGTAGAGCAGAGCGTATACGCGGGCATGGAGCTGAACAAAGGCTCCGTTATCGAGGTAACGTTCCAATACAACACACAATCAGATTAAGGCGGAGATAATATGACGTTAGGCGAACTGTTTTCGGGAATCTGCGAGATACCGAAAGAACTCGAAAATACCGTAATTTCGGGCGTGACCTCCGACAGCCGCGAGGTTGAAAAGGGGTTTCTGTTCGTCTGCGTCAAGGGCGAGAATTTCGACGGACATTCCGTAGCCGAAAAGCTGCTTCAAAGCGGCGCGGCAGCGGTAGTAACGCAGCAAAAGCTCTCGCTTAAAAACGAGATAAACGTAGAGAACTCGCGAAAGATATATCCCGTTCTGTTATCCAATTTTTATGGGAATCCCACGCGCAAAATAAAGCTCGGCGCAGTCACCGGAACCAACGGGAAAACGACGGCAGTAAACCTCTGCGCGCAGATAACAAGGCTCCTCGGACATAAAACGGGAGTGATCGGAACGTTGGGAACCGACACGGGAAGCGGGCTTACCTACACCCACGGCGGACCGCCCACCACGCCCGAGCCGCGGAAATTGTACCGGCTGTTCTCGCAAATGGTCGAGGAACAGACCGAGTATTGCTTCATCGAAGCCTCTTCACAGGCGCTCGCGCAGCACCGTTTCGCGGCAGAGAGCTTCTCCGTAGGAGCGTTCACAAATCTCACGCGCGACCACCTGGATTATCATAAGACGATGGAGAACTATTTCCTCGCAAAGCGCGGATTGTTCGATATGTGTGAGAATTCCGTGATCAATATCGACGACGAATACGGCGCGAAGATAGCGGAGTATCTCCGCGAAAAAAACGCTCCCCTGACGACCGTTTCGGTAAACGGCGAAGCGGATTTTTACACCGAGCTTGTGAAGCTGAAAGCCGACGGCGCCGAGTTTATTCTCACCGATAAAAACGCGAAAAAGAGCTACCCCGTTCGGTTTGCGATGACGGGAATATATAACGTAGCGAACGCCGTTGAAGCGGCGGTCATGGTGCATTTGATGGGATTTCCGATGGACGAGGTCATAGACGCGCTCGGAAAAATAAAGGGAGTCAGCGGCCGCCTGGAAACGCTGTACAGCGGCGAATACACGGTGATCCGCGATTACGCCCACACCGACGACGGACTGGAAAAGCTGCTTTCAACGCTGAAGGATATCACGAAAAACCGCCTTATCTGCGTTTTCGGAGCGGCGGGCGAGCGCGACGCGGGCAAGCGTCCCGATATGGGAAAAGCCGCGGCAAAATACGCGGATATACTGATAGTCACCACCGACAGCCCGCGCCACGAAGACCCTCAGCAGACGATCGACGATGTGGTAAAGGGGATCCCCGAGAACGTCCCTCACGAGGAATTCACCGACCGCAGGCAGGCGATAATCTGCGCACTGGAAATGGCGCAAAGCGGCGACGTGATAGCGCTCTGCGGCAAGGGTCACGAGGATTACCAAGCTATAGGCGACACCTATTTTCATTTTGACGAAAAGGAAATTGTCGAGGAATTTTTAAATCCGAACTGATTTCATCTGTTTCGAGAAGCGAGGATTTTATGTATACAACGAAAGAAATTGCGCAGATAACAGGCGGCGAGCTGGTCGGCGGCGATGTGAGAATAACCTCCGTCTCCACCGACACCCGCACGATAGAAGCGGGCGCGCTGTTTATCGCGGTAAAAGGCGAGCGCTTCGACGGCAGCGATTTTATAGAAACGGCAGCCGAAAGCGGCGCCGCTGCGGCGGTTTCCGACAGAGAGCCCGGCAGCATAAACGCGAAGATCCCCGTGATCTATGTAAAGGATTCCCGCACCGCGCAGCTCAGCCTAGCGAGAGATTACCGCGACAGATTTTCGCTGAAATTATGCGGAGTAACAGGCTCCGTCGGCAAGACCTCCACCAAGGATATGATCTACGCGGTGCTGAGTTCCAAGCTGAAAACGCTGAAAACCGAGGGGAATTTCAATAACGATATCGGACTTCCGCGAACGCTTTTCGGGCTGAATGAGGAACTAGAAGCCGCGGTCATCGAAATGGGAATGGACGACCGCGGGCAGATATCGAAGCTGTCAAAGGCGGCGCACCCCGACTGCGCGGTGATAACCAACATCGGCTATTGCCACATCGAGAACCTCAAAACGCAGGAAAATATTCTTGCCGCAAAGCTGGAGATACTCGACGGCATGGACGAAAACGCGCCGCTGATAGTCTGCGGAGACGACGAGTTTTTGAGGAATATCACCCCCGAAAAAACAGTCGGCAGACGGGTGATCCGATACGGCTTCGGGAACGTCTGCGACGTGTACGCCGACAATGTGATCCACGAAGAAAACGGCGAACGCTTCACGCTGAATTTTGGCGCAAACAGCTTCGAGGCACGCGTTCCCGCGGTCGGCGAGCATCATATATTAAACGCCCTCGCGGCTTTTGGTGTGGGAATAGAATTCGGACTTACCGCGGAAGAAATTATACCCTCGTTTATGAACTACGAGAGCAGCGGAATGCGCCAGAAAATCGAACAGCGCGGCGAAGTCACCGTGATCCTCGATTGCTACAACGCCTCGCCCACGTCGATGGAATCCGCCCTGAAGGTGTTAGGCTCCATGAACGGCGGGCGAAAGCTCGCGGTGCTGGGAGATATGCTGGAGCTTGGTGAGCATTCGAGAGAGCTTCACGAAAGGCTTGCAGAGCTATCCGATCACGCGGACTTTTTCTTCCTGTACGGAACTGAGATGACCGCCTTAAGGGACGCGCTCTTAAAGCGCGAGATCCCCGTATTCCACAGCGAAAACAAGCAGGAGCTGACGCAGCTTTTGCTTGAGAATATACGCCGCGGCGATGTTGTATTGTTCAAAGGCAGCCGCGGAATGAAAATGGAAGAGATCGCAGATAAAATAGGAAAATGATCGGGAGAGTTATATGGGAATTTGGACAAGCGTTTTTGCGGCGGCAGCTGCGTTTTTAATAACCTGGCTCGCGGGCTTCTGGCTGATACCGCTGCTGCACAAGCTGAAATACGGACAAACGATCCTTGATATCGGACCCAAGTGGCACAAGGCGAAAAAGGAGGGCACCCCAACCATGGGCGGGATAGCCTTTATAATCGCGGTGTGCGTGTGCTTTGCGATAGGAATGGCGGTGCTCGCCGCAAACGGCACAGCCGATTGGTTCGGCGCGGATAAGACCGAGTTCATACGCACGGTCGCGGGCGCGGTAATGGCGCTGCTGTTCGGTTTTATGGGATTTCTCGACGACTTTATCAAGGTAAGCAAAAAGCACAACGAGGGGCTCACTCCGCTCCAGAAGATAATTTTCCAGGTAATGATAATCGCCGCGTATTTCGCGACGATCTACGTCAGCGGACTATCCCGCACGACGATACTTTTCCCCGGCGGCTTGCAGTGGGATATGGGACTGTTTTATTATCCCGTAATGGGAATAGGCATCCTCTATCTCGTAAACGCCGTAAATCTCACCGACGGCATAGACGGTCTGTGTTCCTCCGTGACGGTGATCTACACGGCGGTTTTCGCGGTGATCTCGGGGCTTTTGGGAATGTTCGGCGAAACGCTTCTGGCGTTTTGCGCGGCAGGCGGTTGTATAGGCTTTTTGATGTGGAATTTTCCCCCCGCAAAGGTATTCATGGGCGACACCGGTTCCATGTTTTTGGGCGGAATAGTCTGCGCCCTTGGAGTAGGCTGCGGCGTGGAATTTCTGATGGTAATAGCCGCGATGATCTATATACTCGAGGCGCTTTCGGTAGTTATCCAGTCCACTGTGTTCAAGATCACGAAGAAGATCTACCACACCAAAGAGGGAAAGCGGCTGTTTAAAATGACCCCCATACATCATCATTTTGAGATGTCGGGTTGGAGCGAAATCAAGATCGACGCGGTATTTTCCGCGTTTGCGGCAATGTTCGGAGCGCTTGCGGTATTGCTGGCGTTCGGAATGTTCTCATAAAACAGGAGGGAATAATGCAGCAAGTACGACAAAATCCCGCGGTGCAGCAGATGTCGCAGCAGCCGCAGAGAAACGCTCCCGCCCGCAGGAGCGCTCCCCCGCAGAACAAATCCTCGAAGAAGAAAAAGGATCCCAACCGCGTTCGCTTCTGGAGCTTCGAGGGAAGAGCCGACGTTCCGATGCTGGTGATAACGCTTGTCTTGCTGGCGTTCGGAATAACGATGATGTTCAGTGCGGGACACGCGTGGGCATATCAGAAGGAGGGAAACTCCTTTCATTACATAATGAGACAGCTCCCCGCGGCAGGCTTAGGGTTAGTGGGAATGTTCCTGCTGACGTTTTTCGACTACCGCTTCCTGCGCCACGAATTCACCTTCGGCAGGGGAAAATGGCATTTTACGCTGGCGCATATCATACTGATAGCGATGATGTTCCTGAATTTCCTGTGCCTGCCGTTCGGAATAGCGGCAACGCAGGGCGGTCAGAAGCGCTGGTTGCCGGCTCCGATAGTAGGCTCGTTCCAGCCGTCGGACCTTCTTAAGGTCGCGGTCATCGTATTCCTCGCATATTACATTCATAAGAACTCCGATCAGATCAGACGCTTCTGGGTAGGACTTGTAAAGCCCGGAATGCTGTTCCTAGCGATAGTAGCGATCATGGTGGGAATCCAGTGGCACATTTCCGGAACGCTGATAATATTCCTCATCGGCGCGGTAATGTTGTTTGTGGGCGGCGTAAACGTAAAGCCCGCGGTGCTTATGCTGTTGTTGGCGGTGGGAATAATGCTCGTAGCCATCCAGCTTTCGGGAATCAATTATTTTGAAGAACGCTTTGCGGCAATGGATCCGCTGTACGATCCCGGCGACACCACCTACCAGAACAATCAGGCAGCGATGGCGATAGGCTCGGGCGGTATCTGGGGCAAGGGCTTCGGAAATTCCTCCCAGAAGTACTACTATCTCCCTGAGGCGCAGAACGACTTCGTTTACGCGATACTTGTAGAGGAATTCGGACTCATCGGCGGACTTATCGTAATCATTCTGTTTTTGTTCTTCATATTCAGAGGCTTCCAGATAGCCCGCAGCGCCGAGGACAAATTCGGCTGCCTGCTGGCAACGGGTATCACGTTCCAGATAGGGCTTCAGGCGCTGCTGAATATAGCGGTAAACCTGTCTGCCGTCCCGAATACGGGCGTATCGCTGCCGTTTTTCAGTTACGGAGGCACGGCGCTTATGATCCAGCTCTGGGAAATGGGATTGATGATGTCGGTAAGCAAACGAGCTAAATTAAAATAGGGTGATAGAATGAGAGTAATATTTGCCGCAGGCGGAACGGCAGGGCATATTAACCCCGCACTGGCGATAGCGGATAAAATAAAGCAGGTGTTTCCCGAGACGGAGGTCCTGTTTGTGGGAACCCCGAAGGGCATGGAAAGCCGCCTGGTGACGAAAGCGGGCTACGAGTTCCGAGGCGTGGAAATGGCAGGCTTCCAGAGGGGACTTACCCCCGTAAACGCGCTGAGGAACGTAAAAGCGGCGTATTGCTATCTGGTGTCGGCGAAGCTCGCGGTGCGTAAGATAATCAAGGAATTCAAGCCCGATCTCGCAGTAGGCACGGGCGGCTATGTAACCGCCACGGTGCTTTCGCAGGCAGCGTCGATGGGAGTAAAAACGGTCACTCACGAGAGCAATTCCTATCCGGGAATGGCGACGAAAATGCTGTCGGAGAAAGCGGATAAGGTGCTGCTGGCGGCCGAGGATGCGAAAAAATACCTCAAGCGCACCGACCGCTGCATCGTAACGGGAAATCCGCTCAGAACAAATATTCCCATAGAGGAAAAAGCCGCCGCGCGCAAGCGTTTAGGTTTGCCTGAGGGATTCACGGTGCTTTCTTTCGGGGGAAGCCTCGGCGCCAATAAGATCACCGAGTCGGTAGCCGAGCTTATCGCTTGGGAACAGAAAACCGGCGGGATAAACCACATCCATTCTTACGGGACCCGAAACCGCGATATTTTTCTTGAGGCGCTGAAGTCAAGCGGAGTGCGCGAGGATAAAGAGCGCCTGATCCTCAAGGAATATATTGATAATATGTATACCTGTATGTGCGCGGCAGATCTGATAATCTCCCGCGCCGGAGCGATGACGGTAACCGAGCTTACCGAGATAGGGCGGCCGTCGATATTGGTGCCGTTTCCCAAGGCAGCGGAGAATCACCAGTATTACAACGCCCTGACTCTTGTAAATGAGAACGCCGCAATATTGATCGAGGACAAAGACCTCACAAAAGCTCGTCTTGTGGACGAGGTATCGCGGCTGTATTCCGACAGAGCGCGCCTGGAGGTAATGGAGGAGAACGCGAAGAAAATGCGTAGATCCAACGCCGCCGACAAAATTCTTTCCGAGATAATTGACTTAGTGGGAGAAGATAAATTTACTTCCTAATCACAAAAAAATCCTTTCAACATATTATGCTGTGTAGGCAATACCGCACAATTATTGTCGAGCGGTTGCGCCAGAAAATTTTTCGCCAGATTGTCGAAAACGACGAAGTAATACTGACGTATTACAAGGAGTTTGAGACAAAAATGGCGTAAAATTTGCCAGCAAACGCCGACAAAGCCCATCGGGCGGTAATTGTGCGGTGTTGCCTTTAATTGTTGAAAGGGTGATGGTATGGATAACCGCCAGAAACTGATAATAAACGGCGGTCGCCGTTTGGAGGGAGAGCTTTCCGTTCACGGCGCGAAAAACAGCGCGCTGCCGCTGCTGTCGGCTGCGGTCTTGGCGCACGGAGAAACGGTATTGCACAATTGCCCCTGCCTTACCGACGTAGACGCGGCGTGCAGAATATTGTCCAAGCTCGGCTGCCGATGCCAGCGCAGCGGAAGTACGGTCACGGTAGACGCCGCGAACGTCACGGGCTTTGAGATCCCCGACACGCTGATGCGCGAAATGCGCTCGTCGATAGTTTTCCTGGGAGCGGTTCTGGGAAGAACGGGGCATTGCCGCCTGTCGTTCCCTGGGGGCTGCGAGCTGGGCGCAAGACCGATCGACCTGCATCTTTCCGCGCTGGAACAAATGGGCGCGGAGATCTTGGAGGAACATGGCTATCTCGACTGCACAGCCACGGGCGGACTCCACGGCGCAAAGATCACGCTGTCGTTCCCGTCCGTGGGAGCGACCGAGAATATCCTCCTCGCCGCGGTAACGGCAAAGGGCTATACCGAGATCCACAACGCCGCCCGCGAGCCGGAGATAGTCGATCTGACGGAGTTTTTGGTGAAATGCGGCGCGAAGATACGCGGCGCAGGCGAGAGCGTTATTTTTATTGAGGGAACACCGCGCTTAGAGCCGTGCGAGCACAGCGTAATCCCCGACAGAATTGTCGCGGGAACGTATCTGTGCGCGGCGGCGATAACGCACGGCGAGATAATTCTCACCCATTGCGACCCCGCGCACATGAACGGCTTCATTCCCGTGCTGGAGTCGATGGGAGCGCGCGTCTACACCTACGGCGGCGGCAAGATATATCTAAGCTGCAAAAAGCGCCTCAGCGCCCCTCCAACGGTGAGAACAATGCCCTACCCGGGCTTCCCGACGGACATACAGGCGCCCTTTACCGCGCTCTGCTCAACGGCTGAGGGAACCTCGGTGTTCGTGGAAACGATATTTGAAAACCGCTTCCGACACGTTTCCGAGCTGGTTCGCCTGGGAGCGTCTGTCAAAACCGAAGGCAGAGTATGCGTAGTTCAGGGAGTGAAAACATTATCCGGCGCGAAGGTCTGCGCGGCGGAGCTTCGCGGAGGAGCCGCGCTGATAGTAGCGGCGCTTGCCGCCGAAGGCACCAGCGAGATAACGGGACTTGAGTACATAGACAGGGGCTACGAATCCCCCGAAACGGCGCTGCGTTCCGTAGGCGCCGATATAAAACGCGCATAAACGATCAAACAGCATTTCGCGCACATTCGCCGCAGTTTTTGCGGCGGAACCGCGTGTGCGGACAAGCATCGCAGGCGCAGCGGCAAGCAGAAAGGAGAGTGAGCCGGATGAACAGGAAACCCGTCAAAAAGGGGAATAATACCAAAAAACCGACGCCCCCCGCGGCAAAGGCGCAAACGCCGCAGAATCCCCGTCCGGGCAGCGTTCCGAAAAAGCCTGCCAAGCCGAAGAAAAAGCTCACTCTGTTCGGGAAAAAAGCGCCCCCAAAACGGACGAATAACCCTCCCGGGCAACAGCGGTCGCAAAATCCTCAAAATTCCCAAAAACCGCCGCAGCGACCCGCGCAAAAGCCCGTTCAGCCGATAAATAAACAGGTTCGGAAACCTGCTCAAAAGCCGACACAAAAGCCCGCACAAAAGCCGACAGCCCCGATCAACAAAAAATCGCAGGCAGCGGTGACAAGCGCGATGCGCGCGCGTCGGCAGACTCCAAAAAAGCACAAATTCCGCGGCGGAAATTACATTCTGTATTATATGATGGCGGGAGCGGTCGCGCTGGTGGTGCTGGTGATACTGGCAAACACCGTGCTGTTCGACTGCAAGGAGATAACGGTAGACGGAAACGTCCGTTATACAGCGGAGGAAATAATCGAGCATTCGGGGCTTCAGACAGGCGATAACCTGCTGCACGTCGATTCCTCGCGCGCCGAGGAAAGCCTCGTGAACACCCTAGCATACATCGACGCGGCAAAGGTCAAGAAATCCTTCCCCACAAAGCTCGCGATAACCGTAACCGAAGCGGAAAAATGGTACTGTGTGACCCAGAACGGCGAATACGCGGCGGTTTCGCGCGGCGGCAAGATAATCGAGCATTGTCAGCCGGACAAGCTGGTGGTAGTCAGAGGCTACGAAGCGGAGACCATGGAGGTAGGCTCGCGGCTGAAGTCGAAGACCGACGGAAAAACCGAGCTTCCCTCGGAGATATTCAAAGCGGCGGAGAAATCCGGACTTAAGAATATCAACGAGATCGACATAACCGACAGATTCTCGATAAAAATGAATATTGAGAACAGAATTTTCTTAGAATTGGGAACAATTTCCAAAATCGAAAGCAAATTGATAGTCGCAAAGGAGCTGATAGAAAGCGAGATAGCCCCCTCCGAAAGCGTAACGATCCTGCTCAACAACCCCGAGCAGGTGGCGGTAAGCCCCATAAATCCTGCAGAGCCGGAACCCGAGCCCGAGCCGGAAGAGCCTGATGACACCGACCCCGAAAGCGCATCGTTAAGCGAATGACAGGCGGTATTTGTACATTTCCACTAAAATCCGTCGTAAAGCGATGTAAATTTATTATAAAAAACGCTTGAAATTTTCCGACAATTCTGTTATAATTGAAATAGTAGTGTTACAAGACGCTGACGTTGAAAGTAGGAGGATGAGATCATGGCTTTTGCGATTGATAATAATGATGACGATTTCGATGGACCGGACGACTTCCAAATGTCGACCAGGATCATGGTCTTCGGAGTCGGAGGAGCCGGCGGAAACGCAGTAGCCCATATGGTGGACAGCGGAGTTGAAGATGTAGACTACGTTATTGCAAACACCGACGTTGCGGCGCTTCGTCAGAAGGACGGAAGCAAGATGAAGCGCATTCAGATAGGCAGAAAAACCACGCAGGGCAAAGGCGCGGGCAACGACCCCTCAAAGGGCAAGGCGTCCGCAGAGGAGACCAGGGACGATATCGCGGCACAGCTCGACGGCGTATCCATGCTGTTTATAACGGCGGGAATGGGCGGCGGCACGGGCACAGGCGCGGCTCCCGTAGTGGCGTCTTTGGCTAAGGAAAAGGGAATTCTCACGGTCGGCGTAGTAACCAAGCCCTTCGCACACGAGGGCGCCTCCAAAATGACGCAGGCGATCGCGGGGATCTCCGAGATGAAGAAGTTCGTAGACGCTCTTATAGTAATCCCGAATGAGAGACTAAAGCAGCTCAAAGGCACCAAGATCACGCTGAGAAACGCGTTCGGCGAGGTCGATAACGTGCTTTGCAAAGCGGTTTTGGGAGTCATCCGCCTGCTCCAGGGCAACGGCTATGTAAACGTAGACTTTGCCGACGTAAGCATGGCGCTGCGCGATTCGGGAATGGCTCACATGGCGATAGGAAACGGCAAGGGCGTCGACAAGATCGACGTTGCGCTTGACGAGGTGCTCAACAGCCCGCTGCTCGAAACGTCGATAAACGGCGCTCGCAGAGGCTTGCTGAATATCAGCGTGCCCGATTCCTTCCCGCTGGAGGAATACGACAGCCTCATGGACGAGATATCCGAGAAGTTCAATGCCGATGCGAAGTTCAAGTGCGGAATAGTATTCGACGCAGAGCTTGCCGACGACGAGATCTCGCTTATCGTGGTCGCGACCGACTTCGACGAGGACGCGGAGCCTCAGCCTGTTGAGGAAGCGCCCGCTCCCGAGCCTGTTGCGGTATCCGTAACGCCCACATCCGAGGGACTTTCGGGAAATCTCGGCTTCGGAGGCGGCTTCTCCGAGGAGAACGAGATCGACACTCTGATGAAGAAGTTCAACCAGAGCCGCGGAATGTGAAATTCAATCGAATAATAACGATCCAAGCGGAAGCGCAGATGCTTTCGCTTGGTTTTTTTGCTGTTTTGGGAAAAAGGACTTGCATTTTTCGCGAATTTGTTATACAATATAATATGTAGAACTGTTTTTTCAAATCAAGCATATTTCTATACGCAAAAACTCATATTCCAAAAAATACATAATCAAAAGTGAGGAACAAAAAATGGATAAGCTGCTGGCAATTTTCAAAAACGTCTGGTTCAGGCGCGGAGTGGCGGTGCTGTGCTTGGGATACACCGTGCTTGTGATCTGGATAGCTTATTTGTGCTTCGGCTATTATTTTGAGATCACAAACCCCACGCCACTGTTCGTGCTTTATCTGTTTGTGAACATAGTCGCCATGGGACTGCTGATCCTGTCCAGAAAACAGCTGCTGACGCAGATAAATTCGTATTTTCTCCCGCCGATAATCTTCACGATAGTAATATTCGGCTTTGGGAATTGGTATATAATAATCCCGCCCATGGTGGTAATGGTAGTGATCTTCTTCGCGAACAACTCCAACGAGACGCTCAAAACCGTCCTGGGAACGCTCTATCTGCTGATGTACGTTATAGGAATAGTGGGCTTTATAGGCGCGCAGATTTTTATGGGAACGATAACGCTCACGGGAGTGGATTTGTCCAAGCGCGACACGGAATACGAAAAGCTCTCCGAATCCGGCGAATACCGAATAGTGCGTTATTTCGACACGATAGGCGACCGCAAGGTGCAGACCTATTATGTTGAGGAGACCGAGGACGACATAAAGATACCGCTCGGAATATGCAAAAAGGTACTGGGCTGCCAGTCGATCTATACCGCCACCTACGAGAGCACCCCCGCCGATCTTGTAACCTGGATAACCCGCAAGGTAGACGGCAAAAAGGAAGAACGCCTGATGGTAGACTCGGTAGAACGCGAAAACCCCATCCCGATAGTAAAGAAACAGAAGGAAGAAGAGAAGAAAGCCAAGGACAAAAAGGACGAAAGCTCCTCGTCAAAGGGTCTGTCCACCAATCTGATAATCACATCGACAAGCTCCGACTCCTCCTCGGATTCGGAGAACACACCGCAGGACAGCGAACAAAGCAGCTTGGAATGATATTGTAAAGGAATGTGAACGATGGCTATGGAAAGCACGCTGAAGCTGGTTGGAAAAACCTCCAGCGAAATATTCATGATGCGTTATCCGTCAACCTTGATAGGTTTCTGCGAGTTTGACTTTTCGTTTTTCGCGCAGGGAGCTATTGACGCGTGCAATGAGGCGCTGAAAACAGGCGCGCCCGATTTCGAGCGTATATCGGATCTGCGCCGCGACATTCAGAGCGCGCATTGCTTTATCGAGCATAACGTCCGTACGACGTATGAAAAGATCGTGTACGACTGTTGGATAGATTACGTCTGCCGCCGCGACAATATCGGACCCATGGGTCTGTGGAACCGCTTTATCCGCTGCAAAACGCCGTTTGAAAAGGCGATCTTCGCCAGGCTTTGCGAATACCGCTATAACCGCGCGGTAAACGAGTGGCTGAATATAGTGAGAATTCAGGACTACGCAAATTCCAAGCTGGATTTCATTTTTATTGACGGAATAAAGTCCCCCGACGAAGCCGCCGCGCGCCGCAATTACTTCGATCTGATGTTCAGCGTTACCGCCAGAGAGCTTGGCTGCCGCATCGAGGATCTGGGCGTCACAAAGGTCTTTTCCGTGGGAAGAGTGCCCACCGCGCCCTTTATGTTCCCGAATATTTCCAAGGAAATAGTGCGCCATGTGCTTTCGGGCTTCGATTACAGCGACGATTATTCCGATATCGGAGATTACACCGATATATCCGACCAGATAGCGATGGACGCGTTTTCGAGAATGAAAGCCGGCTTACCGCAGGAGCTGTCAAGCTATAATATCGTCCGCGGAAAAATGGAGAAATACTCCGATAAGATATATATGCCGTGCAGCCTTAAAGCGGCTGTCGATCTGGAAATAGACGCGATAATAGACGAAGGCTCGTGGCTGTCCCGCTGCAAGCGCTGCGGAAGATATTTTCTGAGGAACTCCAAGCACCCCGAGGAATATTGCTCTCGCTTCATTCCCAACGGGAAGACCTGCCTGCAAATATACGAGGAAGAGCATCCCCAGCCTAAGATGACTCCTGAGCTTGACGAGAAATGCCGCGCCGTGACCGACGAGGTATATTCCCGTGTTGATAAGACCATGAGCGCAAAGGAATACGAGTCGTGGTATGTGTATCTCCAGGCGATGCGCCAGAAGGTAGAGAACGGCGAGATATCCCCCATGGAGCTCGACGATTTCCTCGATTACTCTCTGGAGGTGGATATCACCAAGAGCCACCCCATCGTGGAGGTGCCAAAAAGAGAGCACGAATACCCGCGCGAGCGCGTAGTAAAGCCATTTGTGCCGAAGAGGATCAGCCGCAGCGAGCTTCCCGCGCAGCCTGTGCAGGCTCCCGAGCCTGTTGACGAGGAAGAGCACGAGCGCGCGCCAAAGGACGGCTTTTTCACATCGCCGACAGTCCAGCGCAATAAAAGCGAGCGTCCGCAGATATCGCATATTATCCGCAATGGAGAAAGCCGCGGCGAAAACCGCGAGAGTTATACCGTAAATCCCGATCCCGCGGGCTTCCGTCCGTTCGACGCGGATTATCCCGAGGTCAGAAGAACCGCCGATACGCGTCCGCGCAATCCCGCCGAGGATCTGATGAGGTTGGAGGAACGCATCGAGGAGGAAAACCGCCTCCGCCGCGAGCTGGAAGAGCGCGACAGAGAGGAACGCCGCACCTTCAAGCCGTTCACCGAGCCTGTGTTCACCGATTTTTCCGAGGAATCCCAACCGCCCATGCCGGAGGAAACACCCGTTCCCGGGGAAGCTGTTGCTGATAAGGAAGCGCCCAAAGCTCCCGAGGCGGCTCCCGTGAATAACTTCCAACCCGCAGAGTTCACCAAAGAACCGTCCGAGGAAAGCGCTTCGCAGCCCCAGTCTCGGGAAGAAGCTCCGCGCCCCAAGGTCATCCGTAAGAACGCCGCGGCGATAAGCGCATACGGCAAGATGGCAGGCGCGCCGCTTACCGCAGCGCCGCCCGAAATGCAGGTGGTATCCGCGCCGTCCGAGAACGCCGCGTATGAGCCGCCCGCGCAAGATCAGCCGTCCGTGGAATACGTCCCCGAAGCGCCCGACCCCGAGCCGTTCAAGGATATCGGAAGCATCTTCGACGTATTGGAGCAGTCCGAAAGCGAAATGGGCGTCCCCGCACGCAAGAGAACGCCCCGCGAGCTTCCGCGCACGGTGACGAGGGAGAACGCACCCAGCGGCTTCTGGACGGAGGACAGGGGATTATTCCCCGATCAGCCCGAGGCTGTCAAAGAAGAACCCTCCGAGCTGGAGCTGCTCAAGGAGAAGAAGCACGCGAAATCCAGCAAAACGCAGCGCTTGTTCGACGTGATCATGCGCGAGCCGGACGACAACCCCAACTTCCGCAAATAAAGTCCGCCCCGCAAAGACCCGAATCCACCATTTTCGACATTTTAAACAAAAAATCAGTAAATTCCAACAACAAGTTTGTTGTAATTAACAAATATTCCAATTGTAAGCAGCGATAATTTTGGGTAATCGTACAGTTGAAAAAAGAATCCCGATGATGTATAATTATGGTAAGAACGGCATGGGAGGTCATGCTGTTCGAGAATTACATTTATGGAGGAAGATCACAATGAGCATTAAAAAGATTCTGGCTGCGTCATTTGCGTCCATATTGGCAATAATGTCGGTGTCTGCCGTTGCGTTTGCCGAAGCGGCTCCCGAGGATACGGTCGGTGTTACCGAAGCTCCCGCCGAGGAAAATGCCGCTCCCGAAGCCGACAAGGACAATGTAGAAACAGGCGTTGAGGGTGTTGCGGCGGTGTTTGGCGTTGCAGCAATTGCCGCAGGCGCGGTAGTCGTTTCCAAGAAGAGAAAGTAATGATACGATAGAATTTCGCGGCTCTTGGGGGAATTCTCCGAAAGCCGCGTTTTGTTTACAGAAGAGTAAGAAAAAGCCGAAGAGTTCTAAATCGAATTCTTCGGCATATTTTTTTAATGAAAACAACTCGCTTATGTATCCGACTTCTGAAGCCCGCTCAGCTCCGCAACGCAGTTCTGGCAGATGTTCTTTCCCTTAAAAACGGTGATCCCGCTGGCGTTGGAACAAAACGCGCAAGCAGGCGAGTATTTTTTGAGAATGATGTGATCGTCCTCAACATAGATTTCAAGACTGTCTCTTTCTTCAATATCGAGATTTCTGCGAAGCTCAATCGGAATAACGATTCTTCCCAGCTCGTCAACCTTACGAACGATACCCGTAGATTTAACCATAATTGTACCTCCTTAGATATAAAACTTCATTTTTCGTGAAAAATAACCTTTTTCAATTAAATTATAACATATTCGTATAATTTTGTCAAATAAATTTCTATACATTTTTTTAACTTACTGGGAATTATAGGAAATTTTTTGAATTTTTGTCGAAATAAAGCGGTTTGGAGCGACCTATGAAAATCATACTAATAATACTGCCTGTAATATCTTTGATATTTGCGGCGATAAATGGAAGAATGTCCGAGCTGTCCGCAAGCATTCTCGGAAGATCCGGCGAAGCCGTAGAGCTTGTGATATCGCTGTGCGGAATAATGTGTTTCTGGTGCGGACTGATGAAAGTAGCCGAAAGAGCGGGGCTGGTGGAGAAGCTGGCGCGGCTGCTCTCGCCGATTGTGAGCTTCCTGTTCAGGAACATCAAAAAAGGCGGCAGGGCAGCGGGGCTTATAACCATGAATCTCGCCGCGAATATTCTGGGTCTCGGGAACGCCTCCACGCCGCTCGGGATCGCCGCGATGAAAGCGATCTCCGAGGAGAATAACAGCGGCGAACAAGCCACCGATGATATGATAATGCTCGCCGTGCTGAACACCGCGTCGCTTCAGATATTGCCCGCGACCGCGGCGGCATTGCGCGCGGCAAACGGCGCGGAAAAGCCGTTCGATATACTCCCGTGCGTGTGGATAGTATCGGTTTATTCGGTAACGGCAGCGATGATCTCCGCAAAGGTAATGGGAGCCATCTCCCGGAAACGAGGAAAAACGTGACAGACTATGTAGTCCCGCTGATAACGGTATCGGTGCTGATCTACGCAGCGATAAAGAAGGTGGACGTGTTCGAAGCGTTCTGCGAAGGCGCCGCGGAGGGAATAAAGACCTGCGCAGAGATATTGCCCGCGCTGGTGCTGCTGTTGGTGTGTATCGGAATGTTCAGCGCAAGCGGCGCGGTAGAAGCGCTGACAAGCCTGTTAAAGCCCATTTGCGGAGCGGTAGGCTTCCCGTCCGAGGCAATGCCGCTTGTGCTCCTGCGCCCCTTTTCGGGAAGCGGCGCAATGGCTGTGTACAGTGAAATAGCAGGCTATGTCGGAGCCGACAGCTTCGCCGAACGCGTAGCCGCCGTGCTCATCGGCTCCTCCGAGACCACCTTCTACACGATCGCCGTGTATTTCTCGGCAGTCAAAGCGAAGAACACGCGGTATGCGGTCCCCGCGGCGCTTGTGCCCGACCTGACGGCATGGATCGTATGCGGTGCGGTGGTGTTCGCCTTTTTCGGGAACGCATAAACTCCAAAACTCGAATAACATCGACGAAAAAATCATTCATCATTCCAAGCCCCCGGGAATAGAATAGTAACGGGGGTGTACATAATGAAAATAATGGAATTGCTGTCAAAAAAGCCCGCCAAAAGCAAAGACCCGCGGCGCGAGATATTCGAAAAGCGCTGCACAGAGCTTACCGAGCGTTTGCAGGAGATACGTTCGGCGTTCAATTCCGTATCGGACGAGCAGGCGATAGAGGCGATGATATACGAGGAAAACGCGGTGATCTGTTTGTTGGAACTGCTTTACAGGGAAGCGCGCGCCGAGGGAATAACGCTCCAGGTTCACGAAAGGAGAAAAAATCAAGGCTAAAAAACTAAAAATTTGTAGAAATTGAATATTGGTGAAAAAAACGCACAAAATATGATTGCGGTGGAAAAAGCCGCATAAATATTCGTGAATTATTCACAGGAGGAACTAATTATGTCCAATCAGAATAACCAGAATCAGCAGAATCAGCAGAACCAGAGCAATCAGAGCAAGGAAAACAGCCAGAACAAGCGCTGATTTTAGGCCGGGGACACCCGGCTTTACATATTTTTTGAAAAAAGCACTTGACAAAATTCGAGGGTTATGATATAATATAAAAGTTGAATACGCGGAAAGATGGCTGAGCTGGTCTAAGGCGCACGATTGGAAATCGTGTAACGGCTAATACCCGTTCGAGGGTTCGAATCCCTCTCTTTCCG
>JAFLUD010000018.1 GCA_022508965.1 Oscillospiraceae bacterium | reverse complement strand
ACGTTTGCGTTCAGTCTGTTGTACGCGTTGATCGCGTTCATGTTGTGTTGAACTATCATTCCCATAATAATATCCTCCTTGAAATTGTCGCCCCGTATTTCGGAATCGTTCCGAGGGGCTTTGTTTTGGGTTTTCCTTGTGTGCACTTAAGGAATTTCAGCTTTTCAGCTGTCACAAATATTATATCGGCAGTTCTTTAGAAAACTTTAGCGTTTTTTTAAAAATTTTTGTAAATTTTTTAGAATTCACGAAAAAACTCAAAAATTCCCAAAAGTTCCCAAAAAACTACTTTATAAACAACGCCAAATACGCCGGAGAGAACATATTGTCCTGCTTCATGTACTTTACGAGATTGCCGGCTTTTGTGCGGTTATGCGCGATATTCCTTATAACAACGGCGGCGGCTTTTGTGAGAAGATCGTCGGTGCCTCTGTTTATGAGACCCTGGTGATCCGCCAGCGCGCAAAGCTCCGCGGAAGCGACGGCGGTGAGCTTTAACAGCGCAAACGTCAGAACGAAGATCGCGTAATTCTCATAAATAGAATAATCTGTGAATTTAAAAGGAGTAGCAAGCTCCAAAAGGAGGTTGAGCGCGATATTCCGCAGGAAAAACGGCTTGTCCTTATACGTCTCGTAGAGACGGCGCTCGCCCATGTTGTAGAGGTCGATGTTGAGCGTGTCGGTTTTGTCGGTGATCGACTCGAGCAGCTTTATGTGCGTGATCTCCTTGAAATATTTGGAAGCGGTCGCGAGCTTTAACGCGTAGTTGGGCTTGATAGCCTCGATCTTCCTGATCTGCGCGCCGTCGTGGAGCTGCGGCTTTATCTGCTTTATTGCTTCGGGAATACGGTCGTACTCCTTTTTCTCCACCAGCTTTGAGAACTGTTCCGCCGCCAGTGCGCCGAGGACGATGTTTGTCTCGACGGAGTTCTTTTTATCGGAGATCAGCTCGTAGAAAAACTCCAACAGCTCGCCGCGGTATTTAAGCTCGGGATTTTTTTCGAGCGCGGCGGGGGTGTTGATGGTTGCGTTTTTATAGGTGACTTCCTTTTTCACCGGGAAATTTACGAGATCGGCGCTTTTCTCGTCATTGAGCAGCTTGCTCATGATCGACGGGCAGGACATATTGTTGAAGCGGTAGCAGATCTCGTCCGCGACTATGTAGCCTCTGGGATAGACCGTGCAGGTGTTCGAGAGGTATTCCGCGCCAAGCTCGCGCTGGATACGGCAGAAGTTGTCCTCGGTGAGGAACGGGCAGCGTCCCGAGAGCCCCTCGAGCGTTACGATGAATTTCCCATCCACCTCCTTCTCGGAGCTTTGGTGGAAGGAGCTTTCCATAAGCGCGCGAAGCTCGTCCGAGCAGTTGGGGTCGTCCTTTACCTTGTCGATCTCTTCCTTTGTCCAGAGGATCGACCACCCGATACAGCAGGAGTTCGGGCAGGTTCCGCCGACGCAGCGGAAGTCCGCAAAATAGCGGGGTTGTCTGTAATACATCTTAAATTCCTCCATGGGGGTTGCCTTTGGTATATTATTAGTATAGCACTTTGCGGAGGGGTTGTCAAGTTGACGGTAAACAGTATTTGCAAGAATTAAACGCGCTGTGGCGTTTCTGTTGACAATAAAACCGTGATATGATATAATTGTTACTGAGATAAATCGGAATTTATAGGAGAATCGTATGGATATATTAGATACAATAAAAAACAGAACAAGTTATCGTGGAAAGTATAAAAACACTCCCGTTCCAAAAACTGATTTAGTGAAAATACTCGAAGCAGGAACATCTGCACCATCTGGGTGCAATAAGCAAACTACTTCATTTATAGCAGTTGATGATATACAGCTATTAGATGAATTAAAATCATTGATTGAGCCTCCTATCGCTGAAACTGCACCTGCATTTATCTTGGTTCTTACGCAAAAGATATTTGCATATAGAGATAAATGTTTTAATATTCAAGATTATAGTGCGGCTATTGAAAATATGCTGTTAGCGATTAAAGCACTTGGATATGAAAGTTGTTGGTACGAAGGACACATTACAGATGATGACGATATAGCCGGAAAGATTGCTAAACATATGGGTATACCCGACGAATACAAGGTTGTATGTATTTTACCCGTGGGAAAACCTGACGAAGAAACACATAAAACAGCTAAAAAACCATTTGAAAATAGGGTATGGTTTAATGGATTTAAAAGCAAGTAATGACACATTCTGATTTTGACGAGTAACCGAAAAATAAACTAAGCCCCGAAGCGGATTCGGGGCTTTTCTTGTTTATGAATACGCTCTTTTATCGTAGCGCGTTTGTCTGCTGTCAACGTATCCTCATTGCTCTCATGGCGTTGATGATCGCTATAACGGAGACTCCCACGTCCGCGAACACAGCCGCCCACATATTGGCGATTCCCAGCGCCGCCAGCACGAGCACCGCGACCTTTACTCCCAGCGCAAACACGATGTTCTCCGTGACGATTCGGCGGGTCTTGCGGGCGATCTTCACCGCAAGGGGGAGGTTTTCGATATTGTCGTTCATCAGCACGATATCGGCGGCTTCGATCGCGGCGTCCGAGCCAAGTCCGCCCATCGCTATCCCGACGTCAGCGCGCGCAAGCGAGGGGGCGTCGTTCATTCCGTCGCCGACATACGCAAGCGCAGTCTTGGGGGGCTTTTGCGCGTAGATTTCCTCGAGAGCCTTCACCTTGCCGTCCGGGAGAAGCTGCGACTGCACCTCGTCGATCCCGACCGATCTCGCGACCGATTCGGCGGTGAGCTTTCTGTCGCCCGTCAGCATAACAGTCTTTGAAGCTCCCATTTTCTTGAGGGAACTCAGCGCCGCCGCGCTGTTCTCTTTGATCTCATCGGATACTATTATATATCCGCGGTATTCTCCGTTTTCCGCACAGTGAACGATGGTTCCCGAACTTTCGGTTTCGGAGAACTTTGCGCCGTTGTTTTTGAGGACCTCTTTCATAAGCCGCGAATTTCCGACGGCGATCTCGCTTCCGTTTACGACTGCCTTAACGCCAAAGCCCGCGACCTCTTCGGCGTTTTCGGCTTTGGGGATATCGCCCTTTTCCTTCGCCGCTTTTACGATAGAAAGCGCGATCGGGTGATTGGAGATCTGCTCCGCTGCCGCGCAAAGGGAGAGAAGCTCCTCCTCGGAAATGCCCTCGGGATTCTTCTCGGAGACCGCAAAAGAGCCCTTGGTGAGCGTTCCGGTTTTATCGAAAACAAAGGTCTGCGATTTTGCCAACGCTTCGAGATAGTTCGCGCCCTTTACCATAATTCCGCGGCGGGAAGCTCCGCCGATTCCGCCGAAATAAGAGAGCGGAACGGAGATCACCAGCGCGCACGGACAGCTCACTACCAAGAACGTCAGCGCCTTGTATATCCATTCTCCCCAGTTCCCCAAAAACAGCGGGGGAACTACCGCCAACAGCACCGCCGATATTACGACGATAGGCGTGTAAACCTTTGCGAAGCGCGTAATGAAATTCTCGGTTTTCGCCTTGCTTTCGGAGGAATTCTCCACCAGCTCCAGTATCTTCGCGACAGTGGAATCGGAATACTTTTTGGTAACGCGGATCTTGAGCAGTCCGCCTGTGTTTACGCTTCCGCTGATGACCTCGTCGCCGACCGTCACCTCGCGCAGCGCGCTCTCGCCGGTGAGAGCGGCGGTGTTGAGCCCGCTCGAGCCGAAGATTATCTCGCCGTCAAGCGGCACGCGCTCGCCGGGTTTTATCACAACCGTCTCGCCGATCTCCACCTCGTCCGGCTCGACCTCGGCGATCTCGCCGTCACGCTCAACGTTTGCGTACTCGGGATTTATGTCCATCATATCCGCGATGGATTTGCGGGACTTGCCCACCGCGACCGACTGAAACAGCTCGCCGACCTGATAGAAGATCATTACCGCGCTGCCCTCGGAGTATTCACCGATGATCATAGCGCCTATTGACGCTATCGACATCAGAAAGTTCTCATCGAAAACCTGCCCGTGCGCGATATTGCGAACGGCTTTCCAGAGAATATCCCAGCCTGCCGTCAGATATGCCGCAAGAAATACTCCCAGCCGCACAAACCACAGCACCGAGAAGGTTTCCTCCGCCTCGGGAATAAAAAGTCCGCCTGCGAAAATAACCGCCGCAGCGATTATTCTGATCAGCATTTTCTTCTGTTTTCTGCTCATAATTTTCACCAACCAACCCCAAATTTATTTTACCAGCCAGTAGAAAAAGTCTACTTTAAGGCTGTCGAGAAACCCTCAGATGCGAGGAAGTCGCGCCACGGCTAGCCTTAATGGCTGCCGCGGTGCGGCTGACGAAGCAAATGAGGGTTTATCGACAACCTTATTTTACTACTACCTTACAGTCCGGCTCGACCTTTTTAACGCAGTCCACCGCCATTTTTACCACCTCGTCGAAGCGTCCGTCGTCGGCCTCGATGGTCAATTTCTGGGTCATGAAGTTTACGGAAGCGTCCGTTACTCCGTCGAGCTTTTTGATCGCAGCTTCCATTTTTGCGGCGCAGTTTGCGCAGTCGAGGTCGATGAGCTTGAATGTCTTTTTCATAATTATTTTCCTTTCATAATAAAATCAGTCTTTAATGATAACGCCGTAGCAGCACGGGATCATGCCGCGTATCAGCTTTGCTTTGACGGTTCCGCAGCCCATTTTTTTCAGCATTTCAACATAGCTTTTCGGGGAATATTCCGTGCTGGGATTAAAGCCGAGCTTCTTATAGATCGAGAGCATCAGCTCGGTTATAGGCTTGCTGTTCTCCAGCGTGAAGGTCGGGAGCAATATCCTGCCGCCCTTTTTAGTCACGCGGTACAGCTCCCGCACCGCCGCTTCGGGGTCGTCCAGCAAATGCAGGACGTTTCCAGCTATTACCACGTCAAAATATCCGTCCTCTTCGCTGAGGTGGAAGATGTTTCTCTGCTCGAACAAAATGTTCTTTAATCTGCGATCCTTTGCCTTTTTCTCGGCGACCTTAAGCATTCCCTCGGAATTGTCCGTGCAAAGCACACTTTCCGCCTTTTTCGCCGCGGCGATCGACAGCTCGCCGGTTCCCGCCGCACAGTCGAGGACCTTTGCTCCGCGGGGAACCAGCCGCGCAGTGATCGCGGTCATCTCGCGGTAAACCTTGCCGTTGAGCGCTTCCGCAAGATCATAAAATCCCGCAAATCTGTTCCAGAAATCCATATAAAAACCTCCGTTATTCGTTGATATGCTCCAAGCCCTGCTGAAGCATCGTGTTTACATGGCTGTCGGCGAGGGAATAAAACACCGTTTTTCCGTCGCGGCGAAAGCTCACCAGCGACGCGTTCTTGAGTATCTTCAGCTGGTGCGAGACTGCGCTGTTCGACATTCCCACCATCGTGGAAATATCGCACACGCACAGCTCCCCGCCGCTTAACGCGCTTAAGATCTTTATCCGCGTGCTGTCCCCGAAGACCTTAAACAGCTCCGCCAGATCGATCAGCGTGTCGTCGTCGGGCATCGCCGCGCGTATCTTCTCGATCGTCTCCGGGTGAACATGCATATAGTCGCAATGCTCTATCTCGTTCTCCATTTTACTCCCCCCTCAATCAAACATTTGAACATTTATTCAATCGTTTGATTATATTATATAACCGTTTTAAGAATTTGTCAAGAGGTTTTTAGAAAATTTTCAAAAATTTTGTGCAAAAAATAACCCCCTCTCAACGAGGGGGCAATCTTTATTTTATTCAGCGTAAATGTAAATATGGTCGGCGTCAAATTCCAATGTGTTTTCGTCAATAGCATAAAGGCTCATTCCGCTTGGCGTTTGCGGATCGAGATAAAGTCGTACCGATTGTTCTAAAAGCTTATATTGATGCCGGCTGTTCCAGAAATCAACCAGATCTTGCTCGAATTCGACAAAATCTTGGTATCCTTCCTCGTCCAAACCAGCGACATAATCGGCGTTCAGTTCTGTGACAAGCTTTAGGTAATCCAAACCGAAAACCTGGAGGGTCTGGTCGTCGTAAACCTCGACATATTCATCTTTTGTGCCGTTTTCGAGGTAATACCTTCCGACTGTAAGCTCTGTGCGGTCTTGGTTAGCGACAGCGGGCTTATTCAGCGCAAATCCAAGCGCGAACGCTCCACCGCCTAAAACAAGAGCGGCAGCTACACTTGCAGTAGCAATTAGTTTCTTGGACATAATGAGATTCCTCCTTGTAAAATGAAATTATTTGCGTATGTAATTTTTCAGTGCAATACGAGCATCTGCGTAACCGTCATCATTTTTCAAAACTATGCGACCAATAATTTCAACGCCACCTGTTTGAAGAAGATAACTATCCGTGGTTCTATTATATCTATACCATGTATTAAAATATAAGTCAAAATTATCGGTGTTTAATATCTTAGGATCAGGGTTGAATATACTTCGTGAAAAATTTAAATCTTTACAAATAATGTTGCCTGTAACAAGTCCCTCATAATACCCGCGGAATAATGACCGTTCATGTTCATCTTGGCTTTGTAAATATAACCAGTCAACACTTGTTGTACCGTTAAGATAATACGCGCCAATATAGGGTTTGTAAATTGCGTAATTTACATCCGCACTCGCAGTCTTAAACCCGATGGCAAACATACCCAGGCAGTAGCATACCATCATAAAAAAATTAAAACGGGTTTTTTTAACTTCTTAGTCATAATGCAAGACTCCTTTATTTGTTCTTTATAATTATATTATATCACTTTCGGGAAGAGATGTCAAATACATCTTAGGAAGAAATCGTGCATTTCACGATACGAAATAAAAAACCGCGGCATTTTCTGCCACGGTTTGTGTATCAATCTTCGAGCTCCGGCGTCGCTCCTCCAGATTCGGACAGCTCGATGCTTTTTAGTGCTCGGTTGATCTGCCTGGTGCGGGTGCCGACGAGCTTTTCTAGCTCCTCATCAGCTTGTCTTAAGCGGTCTCTGGTCTTGGAAAGAACCGTTTCAAAGTTCGCGAATTCTTTTTTGGCGGCTTCGAGAATGTTTCTGATGTCGCCGCTCTTCTTCTGGATAGCCAGCGTTCGGAAGCCCATTTGCAGGGCGTTGAGCATTGCCGCCATAGTCGACGGACCCGCGATGTTTACCTTGTATTCCCGCTGAAGAACTTCCACCAGCCCCATATTTACGACCTCTGCATACAGTCCCTCAAACGGCAGGAACATTATAGCAAAGTCGGTGGTGTGCGGGGGCGCGATATACTTATCGCGGATACTCTTTGCGCAGCGTTTTATTTCCGCTTCGAGAACGCCGCGCTTTGCCTTAAGCTCGGCGGGGTCTCCCGAGTCGTATGCCGCCAGGAGATTGGAATATGTATCGCCCGGGAATTTGGAGTCTATCGGCAGATACACATACTCGCCGTCCTCCATTCCGGGGAGCTTTACGACAAAATCCACGCGTTCGGGACTGCCCTGTTCTACGGCGATCTGTTCGGCGTACTGCTCGGGCGCGAGGATCTCTCCGAGGATCGCCCCCAGCTGTATCTCGCCCATGATGCCGCGTGTCTTGACGTTGGATAGAACGTTCTTCAAGTCGGAAACGCCCGACGCCACGCTCTTCATCTCGCCCAAGCCCTCGTAAACCTCCTTAAGCCGCTGGTTGACAGTTTCAAAGGACTTGGCGATCTTATCGTCCAGCGTTTTCTGGAGCTTTTCGTTTACGGTGTCGTTGATCTTATCGAGGCTGGTCTGGTTGTCTTTTCGGAGCTTTTCCATGCTCTCGGTGTTTGCCGCGCGAATCTTCTCCAGAGTTTCGAGGATATCTTTTCTTATGGAATTGAAATTCTCTTCCAATCTGTTAAGGCTTAGGGTGGTGGCGTTCTGCTGCTTTTGCTGTCCGTCGCTTAAGCTCTTCCCCAGCTCGGACACCGTTTTCACAACATACTCTCTCTGCTGATTCTGCCCGTCGCCGAGATTTTTCCCAAGCTCGGACATGGTTTTTACAACGTTGTCACGCAGGCTGTCGCCCAGCTTTGAGACCTGATCGACCGTTGCCGCGCTCTGACGGGTAGTCTGATCCATCAGCTGCTTGTTCTCGTCCGCGCTTGCCTGCGCCTGACGCTCGATCTCCTTCTTCAGCAGGAGAAGCTCCTCGTTGTCGCGAGGCTTCCCCGACTTTATCAGAAGAATTATCAGCAAAACAAGATTTATTCCGCAGACTGCCATAATCACAATATCTTTAATTTCCATCGTGTTCCTCTTAAAACTCGAGAGCCTCTCCGCCGCCAAGATACATAATTCTGTCGCCGAGCATTTCGTCCATCAGATCGAATCCCCGAAAACCCGTGCAGTGGCAGGCGTAAATCTTCTCCGCGCCCGAGAGCTTTAACGCGCGCGACTGCGCCGTGACATAATCCGCAGAGCAGTTAAGCGCTTTGGGATTTGTGCTCGAAAAGTGAAATCCGCCGATCACCGCCAGAATCGGTATACCGTACCAGCGCCGCGAAACTGTCTCAAGCATATTCTCCGCGCCGCAGTGGAAGCAGCCGCCGATCAGGATCAGCCCCTCCGCCTTGCGCTTTTTTGGGAAAATAACCGCGAAGCTCTCGTCCGAGAAATCGAACGGCTGCGGCTTTTTGTCCTCCTCCGAGATGGTATAATAGCTTCTGTCGGGGTTTATCGCCTTTTCCTCGAAGTCCTCGCAGCTTGCAAGATAGAAGCCCTCGCAGACCTCCGAGAAGTTGTTGAATAAGATCAGATTGTTGGCGTATTTTTTGAAAAAGCCCTTGCCCTGTCCGACGGGAGATTTAAACAGTCCGTTTTTGCGGAAAACGTCCTCCTTGGCTCCCGCGCGGATATAGATCTCCGCTTTGGGGTTAAGTCGCATGACCTGCTCCATGCCGCCGGTGTGGGCGATGTGATTGTGCGTCAGAAAAACCGCGCTGATATCGTCGATCGGCAGTCTCATTCGGCGGGCGTTGTCGACCGCCCGACCCGTAAGACCCGTGTCAATCAGATAATTTTTGCCGCCGTATTCCACAAAAAGCGACAGGCCTTCCTCATAATAGAGCTTGTCGTTTACCGACGTATTTTCGATCAAGCATATTATCCTCAAACAGTGTTCCCCCTATCGCATTTTATTTGGAATAAACAGCCGCCCGCAAACGCCTTGTTACGGCTGAGTTACCTTTCCCATAAACAATATCTGACCCTCGTTTTTGTCATATATCAAAAACGCGAACGGTCTGTTAAGCTCCACGGACTTGCGCTCCTTTTGTTCGGGAGCGGCATTGCCGTTCGTCATTATAGCAGTAACGGCAGCCGCCTTCGTGCCGTTTTCGTCAAGCTCTATGCGCGTTTTTTGAAGTATCTCCGACACATAAAGCGAAACATCCGAGATGCCCGAAAAATCCGCGCTTTCATCGTCGAAGATGACTCCCAATCCCGCCGCAGTAAGCGCGTCCTTAAGCGAGAACGCCGAATCAAACGCAAACGTCGGCATTGCCGCGTCAACGTCATATTCTCTGCTCTCGCTCTCCAAAAGCGAGGGGATATCCAGGCTCTCAAGAGTAAATTCTCCGGTCTCCTTGGGGAGTATCCCTATAAACTCCATGCCGTTTTTATAACGATAACCGAACGCCGTCGCGCTGTCGTTCTCAAAATAGCTTCCCACGGTTTTATACATCAGCGGAAGCTCCTTGACTGTGCCGTCAAAAAGCGTGAACGCCTGCTTGCGGTCTTTGTTGATGCTCCATTCCTTGACCCACGCCGACTCGAAGTATACCGTATTGATAAGCACAGCCGCCGTATCATCGCTGTAATCCTGGAGGATAGTCGGGATCATCTTGTGCGTCTTTTTATTGACCCAGCCGTTTATCTTGCCGAGCGTTTTATCCTTGTCCGCAAAATCGACGCTTTGTATCTCGGCGTCAAACTTGTCGGACACCAGCTTCTTATAATCCGTTTTCAGCGAAAGCGCGTGATCCGCCCAGAGAGAATTCGCGATCTCGAGAACGTTTTTGTAGCCGTTCTGCTTGCCCTCGGAGGTGTATTTTTCCTCTGCGAGCTGCATATACCTCTGCGCGAAATCGGGATAATTTTCCGTCTGTAAATAGGAATCCAGCGCCGCTTTTGTATCTCCCCCGGCACCCGCCTCGATAAGTCCCAGCGCCATATTCAGCGAGATAGGGCTGAACATCGCATTTTGTTTATTCACCGATATCGCATCAAACAGCCGTATCGAGTTTACGGTGTTGTTTTCGGAAAGCTCGATGGGATAGTATTGCGGGTTCGTGCTGTCGCCGGCGCCTATTATCAGGTCGTCCGGTCTGCCCGTGCTTCCTCCCTCGGTACAGCCCGAGATACTCACGAGCGCGCACACTGCCAATATTGCCGCCAATGCTTTTTTGAATTTATTCATAATTTTTTCCTCCGTTTTATGAAAGTATTATTTTTAAACGCTTGCAAAACCGGCGTTCATAAATAATACCAAACAACTTAGGAAAATGTTGCAAATTACTCGGGAACCTCTAATTTTTGTGCTTTGCGATGAATTCCTTGATCGCCGAAAAGCTCTCCGCGCTGAGATCGTGCTCGATGCGGCAGGCGTCCTCCGAAGCGATGTCCTCGGGAACTCCCAGAGAAATAAGCCAGCCGGTAAACAGCAGGTGCCGCTCGTATACGCGCTCGGCTATTTCCCTGCCCTTGTCGGTGAGAGTGATGTAGCCGTTTTTATCGACGTTTACGCAGCCCTCTTCGCGGAGATTTTTCATCGCCACGCTTACCGACGGTTTTGAGAAATCCATTTCCGCCGCGATGTCTACCGAGCGTACCTCGCCGTTTCTGTTATGAAGTATCAAAATGGTTTCGAGATAGTTTTCCTTGGATTCACAAACTCTGTCTTTCATAGCTTCCCCCTTTTCGGTGATAGCCTGTTTTTATAGCCTTATTCTTATTTTAACACTTTTTTCCTGTTAAGTCAAGAGGGACTCTAAAACAACATAATCATCCTAATTAAAAAGAAAAGAAGCGTTAAAATACAAAAGGTTACTCCTACAATACCGCCGACACAGATAAAGCGATCAATACCACCGATCTTGTCTCTCTGCTGTGAGAGATTTTTTCCTGCTGTCGTATCCGTATGCGTTTCGGCATTGTTTTCTAAAGCAGCTTGTTCTGCCTCCGGTTCGGAACGGATATCATGTGAAGACCATCTTTCACGCGCTTCCTGAAACATTCTGTGTTTAAATCGAAATAAATCTTCGCCATGAGTTTCCTCAAATAGATCACAGAATTTTTTATATTCTTCACAACAATCATGACAATAAAATTTAATTGCTTTTCTGGTCACATCGGTATATTTATAAAACGCGCCGTTTTTACCGAATATTTTAGCGTATTCCCAATTGTCGCCATACGCGTTTGTATCAAATTGTGCCGTGAAACAGCCTTCATTGCATTTTACAACAAATACAATCGGGTGGTCGCCCTCTTTGCCTATCCAGCCGCGGCTTGGCTCATATCCTCGTGTTAATATGATCCCGGAGCTTTTCTCCATAACACCGTATGCGACATTCATATTTTCGGGAGGAATTGTATCATACCCGTTTGGTTCGGAGCGGTACAAGCATCTGATAAACTCATCGACAGTTTCTCTGTCTAATAAAACAAATTCAAATTGTTCCATTTTTTCTCCTAAACCGACGTTAAATTTCAAAGAGAGTTTCCACAGAAAATTATTCCACCGACTTAAGCGACTCTACCATGCTTATTTTCTTGAGCACTCTTGTCATGATGACATTGACGATAAGCGAGAACGCCACCGTGATCAGAAACGCCCAGAGATATGACAGCGGATGTATGCTTCTGCCGAACATGACCTCGTCGATCTCGGCAGTGGTGATAACAAACATACAAAGCGCATAGCCCAAGCCCAGTCCGACTGCGCCGCCCATAAGCGACAGGATAATATTCTCGCGGAAGATGTAATTGGATACCTCCATATCGTAAAATCCGAGGACCTTAAGCGTTGCTATCTCGCGGATTCGCTCGGTGATGTTTACGTTAGTGAGATTATAGAGGACTACAAACGCCAGCGCCGCCGCCGAAACTATCAGCACGACCGTAACAAGATCCATTATCTGGAGCGTCTCGTGAACTTGGGTAAGCGAGCTTGCGTTCATCATAAGCGCAAGAACGTTGTCGTTTGCGATAACTCTCTCCGAGAACGCGTCCTGGACTGCCTCGTCACGCGAGATGCCGTTTTCAAAGTAAACGATGTTGTATTTCGGAGAGCTTCCGAAAACCTCGTTATAAACGTTCTCCGACATATACAGATAATGGCTGGTATACTGCTCGGTTATTCCCGCGATTCGAACGGGCTTTACAACGCCGTCGCTTATCTGGAGATTAACGCTGTCGCCCGCGTTTATTCCGAGGAGCTTTGCGGCTTTCTCGCTGATAACAGCGCCGTCCGAAAGCGTCAGCTTGTCGCCCGAAACGCGCTCGTGCAGACTTACAAACTGCTCGAACAGCTCGGTGTTTTCGACGCAGGTGACATAGCACTGAATATTATTCCCCGAGAACTCCGTGGCATATTGCTTGATGAGCGCGCGGGTGTATTTCGTGTCCTTGTTGTAATCAAGAAGCGTGTCGTATATGCTCTGAAGCTCGGAGGGCTTGGCGTTCTCGTCGTAAGCCAGATAGCCGCTGTAGAGATATATCCGGTTGTATTGCAGATCGACAATATCAGAGATGGAATTCTTAAGTCCCAGACCCGTAAGCGACAGCGCCGTGCAGCCTGCTATCCCCACGACCGTCATAAACATTCTGCGCTTATAGCGGAAGATATTGCGTCCGCTTACCTTAGCAAAGAAGTTCATGCGATTCCAGATAAACGGTATTCTCTCGATAAGAACGCGCTTTCCCGCCTTGGGAGCCTTCGGCCGCATAAGCGACGCGGGGGATTCCTCAAGCGCTTTTTTGCAGCTGAAATACACCGTCAGCGCGATCGCCAAGATCATCGAGCCGATGGAAACAATCATGTTCTCGGGTGTGAACAGATAGTGGATCTTTGTGATGTCGTACATCATCGAATACGCGTAGACGATAACGGACGGGAACAGGAAGCAGCCGCCGACAGCGCCGATGCTGCCGCCTATCGCCGCGCCCGAAACCGCGTAGATCATATAGTGCCGCATTACAGAGGCGTTTGAATAGCCGAGAGCTTTCAGCGTGCCTATCTGGGTGCGCTGTTCCTCCACCATTCTGGACATTGTGGTAAGGCACACCAATCCCGCAACCAGCAGGAAAAATACCGGGAAGATCGCCGCGATCTTGTTTATTCTCTCAGAGTTGCTTTCATATTCGGCGTAACCGACGTTGTCGTCGCGCTTAAAAATATACCACTCCGCCTTGCCCGCGTCGGATATTTTCTCGCGCGCATCGGCGAGCTTCTTTTCCGCATCGGCGATCTCGGTATTGAACGTGTGAACTCCGTCCTCATACTCGATAAGACCATCCGCGTATTTTTTCTTCGCGTCCTCGATCTCGGCAAGTCCGTCCTCGTATGCCTTAACGCCCTCGTCGAAGTCCGCGCGTTTTTCCTCGAGGAGCTTTACGCCGTCCTCATATTCGCGCTCGCCGTCTTTGATTTTTTGAACGCCCTGCTCGTAGAGAGCGTAGCCCTCGTTATACTTTGCGAGAGCGGCCTCGTATTCCGCTTTTCCTGCGGAGAACTCCGCGTACTGTTTTTCATACTCCGCGAGTCCCGCGTTATACTGCATAAGCCCCGCGTCAAGCTGCGACTTGGTCGCCTCAAGCGTTGCCCTTAAAGCTGCCGCCTGCGGGTCGGATGCCCCGAGCATCGCTTCCAGCTGCCGCAGCTGAGCCATTCCCTGCTCATACTGCGCCTGCGCCATATCCAACTGCGCCTTGGTGGCGTCCAGCGCTGCTTTTCCCTCGGCAAGCTGTTTTTCTCCGCTTTCTATCGTCGCCCTATAATCGTCGAGCTGTTTTTTCGCGTCGGAAAGCTCGGCTTCGCTTTCGGCAAGCTCCTTCTTTCCGTCCTCGATCTCCTGCTTTGCTTTATCCAGCTCCTTTTGCGCGTCGTCGAGCTGAACTCTGCCGTCGTCGATCTCCTTTTTGGCGTCAACAAGCTCCGCCTCGCCGTCGGCGATCTGCTTCTCGGCGTCCTCAAGCTCGCGCTTTGCGTCGTCAAGTTCTTTTTGTCCGTCAATCTTCGCCTGCGCCAAGTCCTTTTCGCCGTCCTCGATCTCGCGCTGCGCGTCACCGATCACTTCATCATAGCGGATAACGCTGCGGTCGATCCCCAGCGATTCCAACTTATCGGAAATTTCGTCGCGGAGATTTTTATACTCGTCGGAATAGCTCTGCATTCCTCGCAATTTATAAGAGCTGACATAAATTTCGGTATAAACGTCCTGAGTAAAATGCTCCTCGGGAACTATCATAAACGCGTCCAGCGCGCCGTCACCGATATTGGTGCTGCCGCGCTGCGTCTTGGAGACGTACATGGGAGTTTTGTAAATTCCCACGACCTTATATTCCTCGCGCGTCAGCGGAAACTCATCGGCATTTGTCTTGTCCTCCAACGTTATCACAGCGCCCGGTTCTATTCCCTTGTGAAGAATGTTGTAGCTTACTATACATTCGTCGTCGGCAGCGGGCGCTCTGCCCTCGAAGATCTCGATGGTATTGATATCATCGGGAGTTTTGGAATACACGCGCGTGAGATATTCGTCCTCGCCGCAGTGAAGCGCGAGGTCGATATATTTTGAAGTGTAAACGCCGTCTATCCCGTCGATCTCGGCGATAGCAGCCGCGTCGTTCTCCGTAAGACCAAAGGTGGAAAGCACTCTCAGGTCAAACAGACTGTGCTCGTCAAAATAGTCGTCGGCGGAGGTTTTCATAATATCGCAGGTCGCGCGGACGCCGCTGAAAAATCCCACGCCGATAGCGCAAATAAGCAAAATCGAGAGAAAACGGCTCTTGGTTTTGTTTATCTCGCGCAGGGTGTTCTTATTTACCGCTTTCATTCTGCCTCCGTTACCACTCGATCTCCTCAACGGGAGTTGGATTCTCGTTCAAGATCATTTCGGAACACTTGCTGTTCTTGATCTTGATAACGCGGTCAGCCATCGGGGTGATCGCGGTGTTGTGAGTTACCAGAATTACTGTCATGCCGTCGCTGCGGCAGGTGTCCTGAAGGAGCTTTAAGATCATCTTTCCGGTGTTGTAATCGAGCGCGCCCGTCGGCTCGTCGCACAGCAGCAGCTTGGGTTTTTTTGAGAGCGCGCGTGCAATTGACACGCGCTGCTGCTCGCCGCCCGAAAGCTGCGCGGGGAAATTGTTGATACGCTCGCCAAGCCCCACTTTTCTGAGGATCTCCTCGGCGGGTATGTAGTCGCGCTTTGTCTGCGCGGCGATCTCGACGTTCTCTTTCGCGGTCAAATTGGGGAGCAGATTATAGAACTGGAAAATAAATCCAATATCGTATCTGCGGTATAACGTAAGCTGCTTGCGATTGTAGCCGTCAACCCGTGCGCCGTCCACGGAGATTATTCCCTCGTCGCAGGTATCCATTCCCCCGAGCATATTAAGCACGGTGGTCTTTCCCGAACCCGACGGTCCCACAATAACGCACAGCTCGCCCTTTTCTATATCAAAGGTCATTCCGTCGGCGGCGTTTATCGTGACCTCGCCGACGTGATAACGCTTGTAGACGTCCTTTAAAGTAACAAAAGCCATTCCAATTCTCCTAAAAATCCCAGAATAACAAGCCAACAGCACCGCATTTTCACGCGGTGCTGATTATAGATCAATTAAACGGTGATCTTGTCCTTGCCGCCCATGTACGGACGAAGGACCTCGGGAATATTCACGCTCCCGTCGGCGTTGAGGTTGTTTTCGAGGAACGCAATGAGCATTCTCGGGGGCGCGACAACGGTGTTGTTGAGGGTATGCGCGAAATACTTCTTGCCGTCCTTTCCGTTTACGCGGATCTTCAGTCTGCGCGCCTGCGCGTCGCCGAGATTGGAGCAGCTCCCCACCTCGAAATACTTCTTCTGACGCGGGCTCCACGCCTCTACGTCAAAGCTCTTTACCTTCAGATCCGCCAGATCTCCCGAGCAGCACTCGAGCGTGCGAACGGGGATATCCATGCTTCTGAACAGATCGACGGTGTTCTGCCAGAGCTTGTCAAACCACATCGGAGATTCCTCGGGCTTGCAGACTACGATCATCTCCTGCTTTTCAAACTGGTGGATTCTGTACACGCCGCGCTCCTCGATACCATGAGCGCCCTTTTCCTTTCTGAAGCAGGGAGAATAGCTCGTAAGCGTGTGCGGAAGCGCGTCCTCCTCGATTATCGTGTCGATGAATTTTCCTATCATCGAATGCTCGGATGTGCCGATAAGATACAGATCCTCGCCCTCGATTTTGTACATCATAGCGTCCATTTCCGCGAAGCTCATAACTCCCGTAACAACGTTCGAGCGGATCATAAACGGCGGTACGCAGTAGGTAAAGCCCCTGTCGATCATAAAGTCGCGCGCGTAGGAGATGACTGCGGAATGAAGCCGCGCGATGTCTCCCATAAGATAATAGAAGCCGTTTCCGGCAACCTTTCTCGCGGAATCAAGATCAATGCCGTGCAGCTTTTCCATGATCTCGCTGTGATAGGGGATCTCAAAATCGGGAACCACAGGCTCGCCGTAACGCGTAACCTCAACGTTCTCGCTGTCGTCCTTTCCAATCGGGACCGACGGGTCGATGATGTTCGGAATGGTCATCATGATCTTGTTGACCTTCTCGCCAAGCTCGGTTTCCTTTGCCTCAAGCTCCGCCTGTTCTTTCGAGAACGCCGCCACCTGAGCCTTTGCCTTTTCCGCCTCGTCCTTCTGACCCTTTGCCATAAACTGTCCGATCTCTTTGGAAATGCGGTTTCTGTCCGCTCTCAGAGCCTCGGCTCTCTGGATAGTCTTGCGGTATTCCGCGTCCAGCTCGATAACCTCGTCTACAAGAGCGAGCTTGCTGTCCTGAAATTTTTTCTTGATATTTTCCTTGACTGCCTCGGGATTCTCTCTTAAGAATTTAATGTCTATCATCGTTCTTTATCTCCTGTTTTAGTTTTCTTGGAAATAGCTCAAGATATCCTCAAGCTGTTCTTTATCGCTGAAATTTATCTGAAGCACGTTGTTTTTCTTGCCCTCTGAAATGCGTACTTTTGTGCCTAATTGCTCGGTAAGGCTCGCCTCCACCTCGGTGTAGTAATTAAGGCGCGGCTTGATCTTGCGGGAACCTTTTTCCTGCTCGAGGCGGTCGGTCTCTCGCTTAGCTATCGTCTCCACCTGACGCACCGAAAGCTCGCCCTCGGCGGCTCTGTGCGCAAGCTCCACCATAAGCGCGTCGTCCTTTACCTTTTTGAGAGCCTTGCAGTGTCCCGCGGAAAGCTCGCCGTTTCTTAGAAGCTCCTGCACGCCCTTAGGCATCGCGAGAAGCCCCAGGCTGTTCGCTATTGAGGAACGCGCCTTGCCAAGCGCTTTCGCGAGCTTTTCCTGCGTCATATCGTACTTGTCGATAAGCTCCTTATAGCCCAGCGCTTCTTCAATCGGATTGAGGTTTTCTCTTTGCAGATTCTCGATCATCGCAATCTGCATTGTTTGCTCTTCGGTCAGATCGTCTCTTATCAGCACGGGAATTTCCGAAAGACCCGCCATCTTCGCGGCTCTCCAGCGGCGTTCTCCCGCGACTATCTGATAATTCCCGTTCGGCAGCGAACGCACGATAAGCGGCTGAAGCACTCCATGCTCGGTGATGGAATCCGCAAGCTGTCTTAACGCGTCGTTGTCGAAAAATTTACGCGGCTGATTTTTGTTCGGCTCGATCTCGCTGAGGCGCAGGGTTTCCGCGCCCTCTCCTCCGCCGAAGCTGCCGTTGTCCATAAACAGGTCGCTAAAGCTGCCTTCAGTTTTTCTTGCCATGTGTTTTCTCCATTTCGCGGCATCTCGCCAGAATTTCTTTTGACAGTTTTATATAAGCCTCGGTTCCCTTGGAACTCTTATCGTAGTTCAGCACCGGCTCGCCGTGGCTTTGAGCTTCCGAGATCTTAACGTTTCTGGGGATCTCGGTTTTGAAGATCGCCTTTTTGTCGAACGCGCTCTTGATGTCGTTTTTGATCTCGCTTCCCGAAAGCAGGCGCTTATCGACCATCGTAAACACTATTCCCATAATAGTAAGCTCGCGGTTGAACTTCTGCTTGACGTTCTTTATCGTATACATGAGCTGCGCAAGACCCTCGCGGGCGAAATGCTCGCACACCATAGGCACGATAATCGTGTCGCAGGCGGTGAGAGTATTTATCGCAAGAACTCCCAGAGACGGCAGGCTGTCGATGATCACGATATCGTAATCGTCGCGTATCTGAAGCACCGCTTTTCTTAGCTGGAAATTCTTCTGCTCCATATTTGTAAGCGCCGGCTCGGCGTCGCTGAGCTTAGGATTCGCGGGCATGATATGGATATTTTTATAGCGCGTTTGAATTATCGCCTCCTGCGGGCGGCATCTGCCCGTCACGACGTCGTATGTAGTACATTCAAGCGTTTTTTTCTTGATACCGAAGCCCGTAGTCGAGTTTCCCTGCGGATCGAAGTCGATCAGCAGAACCTTTTTCCCAAGCGCGGCAAGCCCCGCCGCTACGTTTACGGCGGTGGTCGTCTTTCCAACGCCGCCCTTCTGATTAAC
The DNA here is from genome assembly GCA_022508965.1 of Oscillospiraceae bacterium. Classification (GTDB taxonomy): domain Bacteria; phylum Bacillota; class Clostridia; order Oscillospirales; family Ruminococcaceae; genus CAG-115. The sequence goes on along the minus strand of JAFLUD010000018.1, from coordinate 5,454 downwards.
TACACCAATAACAATTCCCAAAGGATTTTGCCTCCTTTATTTCTCATAATAATACAAAATTCTTACAAGAATTATTATATCACAAGAAAATTAAAAAATAAAGGGTTTTTTAAAAAAATGTTCCACGTGGAACATTTTTTCGGCGTTTTAACCGAAAATGCTCCTCGCGGAACCTAAATTTATGAATTATGGGGAAAAATCAAGAATTTATTGGAAATTTTATCGTGTATTCGTAGTATTTCTCCGATTTTTCGGTGGAAAGCTCGCAGGGGATATTGTCCTCCTTGATACGCTTGAGAAGCGCGTTCAGCGAGTTTATATACAGCCGCGGGTGAATGGTGCAGCTCATGTTTGACTTGTGCTTGGGCTGTTTTTTCTTGGGAACGTTCTCCAGGATATGATTCACAAGCTGTTCCGTCTGCGTGAGATTTAAGCTGTTTCGAACGATCTTGTCGATCGCGCTTATTCTCAAATGCGGTTCTTCGATGCGGATAAGCGCCCGCGCCTGCCGCTCGGAGAGATTCCCCGTGAGCAAAAGCCTGCGCTCTACGTCGGTGAACCGCAGCAGCCGCAGCTTGTTGGCTATCGTGGACTGCGCCTTCCCCAACCGCGACGCAGCTTCCTCCTGCGTAAGCCCGTAGCAGGAGATCAGCTTCTCGATAGCCATTGCCTCCTCGAAGTAGCTCAGATCCTTGCGCTGGATATTCTCGATGAGAGCCAATATCGCCGCTTGCTCGTCGTCGACGCTCATTATTATACAGGGAACTTCGGTAAGCCCCGCCAGCTTTGCCGCGCGGGTGCGCCGCTCGCCGCTGATAATCTCGTACAGCGCGCCCTTTCGTCGAACGCATATAGGCTGTATTATGCCGTTTTCGCGAATGCTCTCGGAAAGCGATTTTAACGCCTCGTTTCCGAATTCTCTGCGCGGCTGAGCCTTGTTCGGGCAAAGCTCGGCGATGTCGATCATCACCACCTGCCCCGCGATCCGCTCTTTTTGTTTGAATAGTCCGTTCATTTTATCTCCTCCCTTAATGTCATTTTAACATAAGGTGGAAATAATTTCCACAAGGAAATTTCGCGTTTCCCGACATATTCCAACAAAAAAAGCCCCGTTATAAGGGCTTTTTTGAAATATTCGCGGAGCTTCGTGGATATTTTGTCGGAGTTTGCGATATCTTTTTGAGGACCGCAAGCCGCCTGCCGTCGCCGTTCGGAAGCCTGTAATCAAGCGTTTTCTCGATCTCTCCGCCAAGAATCCGCGCCGCGTTTTCGGTGGAGGATACGTCCTCGTTTACGGATTTCAGCGCCGCAAACCGCCCGCCGACCTTCACAAACGGCAGGCAATATTCCGCGAGCGTGGGCAGCGCCGCGACCGCTCTCGCCGCCGCAATATCGAATTCCTCGCGGCGTTTTCGCCCCAATTCCTCGGCGCGCGCGTGGATTATCTCCGCCTTTACGCCGATTTTTTGGCAGGCAAGCTCCAGATAAACGCACCGCTTCTGCAAGCTGTCGCAGAGCGTTCCGCGCAGATCGGGGCGCATTATCAAAAGCGGCAGCGAAGGAAATCCCGCGCCCGTGCCAACGTCGATAAAGCTCGCGTTCTCGGGGATTTCCATCATCGTAAACGGCAGAACGCTGTCGATAAAGTGCTTTGTGACAACGTCCTCGAACTCGGTTATCGCCGTTAAATTCACGTTTTTGGTGTATTCCACCATAAAATCAAACAGCGTGAGAAATTGATCCGATTGACGCTCGGAAACCGTGATCCCCGCCTTTGAGAACATCTCGATTATCCGTTCAGTCATTGCGCTCCCCCTTTCCGGCAAGCCAGATAAGCAGCACCGACACGTCCGCGGGATTTACTCCCGAGATGCGCCCTGCCTGCCCGACGTTCAGCGGCTTGTGGAGGTTTAGCTTCTCCTGCGCTTCCAGCCGCAGCCCCTTGATTTCCTTATAATCCACGTCCTGCGGGAGCAGCTTTTCCTCCAGCTTTCGCATTTTCTCGATCTGCTCCTGCTGGATCTTAATGTATCCCGCGTATTTCAGCTCGATCTCTAACTTGTTTATCAATGAGAATTTCAGGCGCGGGCGTTCTTTGTCAAACTCCGCAAAATCGGTGTAGCTAAGCTGCGGACGCTTTAACAGCTCGAACAGCTTTACGCCGTTGGTGATCGGCGAGGTTCCCTTTTCGGTCAGGAGCTTATTCACCTGCTCGGTCGGGTGGATCGTGACGGTTTTAATTCGCTCCTTTTCTTTTTCGAGAACTCTGCATTCCTCCAAAAACCGCTCATACCGCTCGTCCGACACAAGCCCTATCTCGTGCCCTATCGGCAGCAGCCGTTCGGGAGCGTTGTCCTGCCGCAGAATAAGGCGGTATTCGCTGCGGGAGGTCATCATGCGGTACGGCTCATTGCAGCCCTTTGTTACTAAATCGTCGATGAGCGTTCCGATGTAGCTGCTCGCCCTGTCGAGAATTATCGGCGTTTTATTGAGAATTTTCCGCGCCGCGTTAATTCCCGCGACCAACCCTTGAGCCGCTGCCTCCTCATAGCCCGAGGTGCAGTTGAACTGCCCCGCGCCGTAAAGTCCCCCGATCTTTTTGAATTCCAGCGTCGGCAAAAGCTCCAGCGGATCGCAGCAGTCGTACTCGATAGCGTACGCCGGACGGATTATCTCGACGTTCTCAAGTCCCTCGATAGTGCGGAGGAACTTAAGCTGAACGTCCTCCGGCAGGCTGCTGCTCATGCCCTGAAGATACAGCTCGTCGGTGTCCAGCCCCATCGGCTCCACAAAAAGCTGGTGGCGCTCCTTGTCTTTAAAACGCACGATCTTGTCCTCAATACTCGGACAATAGCGCGGTCCTATGCCCTCAATTCGTCCTGAATACAGCGGCGAACGGTGCAGATTTTCGAGGATAACGCGGTGGGTCTCGGCGTTGGTGTAAGTAACATAGCAGTCGATCTTGTTGGACAATTCCGCTTCATTATCGAACGAAAACGGCATAATTTCGCTGTCGCCCTCCTGCTTTTCCATAACCGAAAAGTCCACCGAACGCCTGTGAACGCGCGCGGGAGTGCCGGTTTTGAATCTTCTCATAGAAATTCCCAACGCTTTAAGACAGTCGGAAAGCGTTGTCGACGGCAGCACGTTGTCGGGTCCCGCCTCGTAGCTCAACTCCCCTATGTGGATCCTTCCGTTTAAATAGGTGCCCGTGGTGACGATCGCCGCCTTGCAGGGATAGACCGCGCCCAATCTCGTGGAAACGGCGGTCACTCTCCCATTCTCGACGGTAATTCCTACCACCTCTGCCTGCTTAATGAACAGATTCGGCGTGTCTTCAAGCGTTTTTTTCATGTAGGAATGGTATTTCACGCGGTCGCTCTGAACGCGCAGACTGTGCACCGCCGGACCTTTTCCCCGATTCAAGATCCGCGACTGAATAAACGTCGCGTCCGCAGCTTTTCCCATCTCTCCGCCCAGCGCGTCTATCTCGCAGACTATCTGTCCCTTTGCCGAGCCGCCTATACACGGGTTGCACGGCATATTCGCTATGCAATCCGCCGAAAGCGTGAAAACCGCCGTTTTAAGCCCCAGCCGCGCCGCCACCAGCGCCGCCTCGCAGCCCGCGTGCCCCGCGCCGATAACGCACACGTCGTATTCCTCAAGAGTGTACATTATTTCCAAACCCCCTCAAAGACATTTTGATTGCGGCCGTCACCACAAGAACGGTATCATCTTGTGCTTTACCCTCTTCTTATACTCGGCATAGCCCTCCAGCTCTTCCTCAAGGACCTTTTCTTCGTTGCGAATTCTCTTTGCGATAATAAAGGGATACATCAGAAAGAAGGCGAAGGAAATTATCGACCCGAGCACCAGCGGCATGGAAAGAAACAGAAAAACGGTAACACCGTACATCGGGTGGCGCACAATACCGTATAATCCGGTATCAATGACCTTCTGGTTCTCCTGAACCTCTACCGTTCGGGAAAGGTAGGTGTTTTCTCTGAGAACCTCGGCGTAGAGCAGATACGACAGCGCAAAAACCCCCGCAGCCGCAAAGGATACCCAGTCGGGCAATTCTATCCAATGAAAGCGGAAGTCCAACCCCGCCGACACAAACCCCAGAACGAACATCACGCCGCTCAGCAATATTACCAAGCGCTGCTCCGGCTCCTTTTCGTTCGCGTTCAGCCGTTTTTTAAGCAGCTCGGGGTTCTTGAACATCATGAAGATCCCCGCGAAAAACATCGGAACAAACAATATTCCCATAAGAAGCCAGGCTTTCCAAAAATAAATCGTTCCCGCGGGCAGGAATATCAGCAGCCCGATAACCGCCGCTCCTATTAAAAACTTGAACATCGCCCGAAAAAACAGTCCTGCCGACATAATACAACCTCCTCGGCTAAAATGTTCCACGTGGAACATTTGCAAAAATTTTCCCGAACACCGTTCGGGAAAATCTGTTTAGTTAGGTTTCGTCGGAGCTTTCCTCGCCGCCGTCCTCGTCGTCAGACGGCTCCTCGTCCGGCTCTACGACCTCGGTCGCCTCTTCCTCGAGAGAAGCCGCGATCTCCTCGTCGGACGCGCTCTCGACCTCCTCGGTCTGCTCGTCCTCGTCATGCGGAGTTCTTGAGAACGCCACGACCCTGTCCTGATCGCCCAGTCTCATAACTCGCACGCCCGAAGCGGGTCTGCCCATTATTCTCAGATCGTTCGCGCGAATTCTGATAATAACGCCGTCCGCGCTTATGAGAATTACGTCGTCGTCGGGACCGAGCGTGCGGATCCCCACAACATAGCCCTTCTCGTCGCTTACGGGGTAGTTCTTAAGCCCCAAGCCGCCGCGCTTTTGCAGTCTGTAAGAAGAAACCGCGCAGCGCCTTCCCATTCCCTTTTCGGTAACTGTGAGTATCGACGCGTTATCGTCGAATATCTTCGTAGCCCCGATAACATAATCGTCGCCGCGGAACTTAATCGCGCGAACACCGCGGGCAGTTCTTCCGAGCGGGCGGCAATCGTTCTCGTCAAAGCGTATTGCAGCACCGTTTCTGGTAGCAACGATCGCCGTGCAGTCGCCCTCGGTGAGGAAGCCCGCCGCTATCTCATCGCCGTCAACCAGCGTTATCGCGCGAAGTCCGCCCTTGCGGACGTTCTTATACTCGGAGAGCTTTGTGCGCTTTATCAGGCCGTTTTTGGTAATGCAGATGAAATACTTGTTCTCCGCGAAGTCTACAGTGGTCATCATCGCCGCGACCTTTTCGTCCTCGGAGAGCTGCAGCAGATTCACGATGTTCATTCCGCGCGACTGGCGGCTTCCCTCGGGTATCTGATAGCACTTTAGGCGGAACATATTGCCCTTATTCGTGATAAACAGAATATTCTCATGCGTAGAGGAGATGAACATACTGTCCACAAAATCCTCGTCGCGCTGCTTCATTCCCGAAACGCCGCGTC
>JAFLUD010000170.1 GCA_022508965.1 Oscillospiraceae bacterium | reverse complement strand
TAGGGCGACATGGAGCGAGGAACGAGCGGAATGTCGACCGGTTCGCACTTGGCTGCTAAGCGCGGCGGTTAGGTAAAGGCGCAAAGCAAGGCAAGATGTATGGCAAGTTAAATTGCGATCTTCATAGATTGCGCCGCGCGTGCAGTCAAGTGCGAAATTTGGAATTCCAATTTAAATAAGGGGTTAAAATGGGATTATTGTCTAATAACAAAATGCCTTCCGAAAAGGAAAACATCGCACAAAAGCAGAATAATCAGGCAAAGCAGCAATACCGCAACGTGCCAAATCAGAAGGCTATACGGAAAGCGGGCGCTCCCGTGCTTGGCAGCAGCCGCAGCACCACGATAATGAAGCCTGCGGAAAAGCGCCCCGTTCTCGGACGCGCAAAGCCTGTCCAGCAGAAGAAGCCGCCGCGCGAAAACCGCTCCGCACCCGTAAAATTTACGGCGCTTGGCGGGCTGAACGAAATAGGAAAAAATCTGTATGTTTATGAATGTTCAAACGATATGTTCATCGTGGACTGCGGTCTGGCGTTCCCCGACGAGGAGATGCCGGGCGTAGATCTGGTGGTCCCCGATTTCACATATCTTGAAAAGAACAAGGAGCGGTTTCGCGGGATAATCATAACGCACGGACATGAAGATCACATCGGAGCGCTGCCGTATCTTCTCAAGAAGGTGAACGTTCCCATATACGGAACGCGGCTTACTTTAGGATTGGTTGAAGGAAAGCTCAAGGAGCACGGGCTGCTGTCACAGGCGTCGCTGAATGTAGTTGAGCCGCGTCAGAACGTGCGTATGGGGTGTATGTCGGTGGAGTTTATCCGCGTGAATCACTCGATACCCGACAGCTGCGCGCTGGCAATCCACACGCCCGCAGGGATAATTGTCCACACAGGAGATTTCAAGGTGGATTACACCCCCATCGAGGGCGGCATCATCGACCTCGCGCGCTTTGGAGAGCTTGGAAACAAGGGAGTTCTCGCGCTTATGAGCGAGAGCACCAATGTGGAGCGCCCGGGCTA
>JAFLUD010000017.1 GCA_022508965.1 Oscillospiraceae bacterium | reverse complement strand
TGCCGAAAGTGAGAGTAAAAATTACGTTGGCGTGTTCGGAGTGCAAACAGCGCAATTACAATTCCATGAAGAACAAGAAGAACGACCCCGACAGACTTGAGATGAACAAGTACTGCAGGTTCTGCAAAAAACACACTCTTCACAAGGAAACCAAGTAAGAGGGAGGATTTGCGATGGCTAAAGATTTAGAGCTTGAAAAAAACTCTCCCGACGAATCTGAGGGCAAAAAGTCCAAAGGCAAGAGATCGAAGGCTAAAAAGCAGAAAAAGGGCATCGTGAAGTATTTCAAGGATGCCAAAGCCGAGTTCAAGAAGGTCGTATGGCCCACGCCGAAGGAAACCACGAATAATACCGTAGTCGTGCTTATCATGTGCGGACTGGCGGCGCTGTTCGTGTTCGGTCTGGATTCCTTGTTCGGTCTGCTCAACGGCCTGTTGTTCCATTGATTTACGGAGGGTATTATGGCTGACTCGGAAGCAAAATGGTATATACTGCACACCTATTCCGGATATGAGAATAAGGTGGCGGCGGATATTGCGAAGCTTGTTGAAAACAGAAATCTCCAGCATCTGATCGAAGACGTGACCATTCCCACCGTCACAAGAACCGTTGAAAAGGAAGGCGGCAAGGTGGTTGAGGTCGAGGATAAGCTGTATCCCGGCTATGTTTTTGTTAAGATGGTGGAAACCAACGAGTCTTGGTACATCTGCAGAAATACCAGAGGCGTAACGGGCTTTGTGGGTCCGGAGGGCAAGCCTACTCCGCTCAGTGAGAACGAGGTCAGAGACCTTGAGCAGGGCAGAAAAGAAACGGCGATATCCTTTGAGGTCGGCGACAGAGTCGCGATCAGGCAGGGAGTGCTTGAGGGCTTTGAGGGCGAGATCGCCGAGATCGACGCAGAAAGACAGACGGCGGTCGTTAATGTAAGCAATATGTTCGGAGAGGTAACTCCCACGACTATTGAGATCGCCGCGATCAAGAAGATCTGAGGGCATTGCTGTTTTTCGGAGGGCGTTGATTTTGGGGAACGAAAGGTTCCTGTTGTTCAAAAGTTAAATTGGAGGTAATTTGTCATGGCACAAAAGGTTGTAGGATTTATAAAATTACAGATTCCTGCAGGCAAGGCTACGCCTGCACCGCCCGTAGGACCGGCACTCGGTCAGCACGGCGTAAATATCATGTCCTTTACTAAGGAATTCAACGAGCGCACCAAGGATAAGGCGGGACTTATAATCCCCGTAGTTATCACGGTTTACGCGGACAGAAGCTTCTCGTTCATCACGAAAACTCCTCCCGCAAGCGTGCTTATCAAGAAAGCGTGCAAGATCGAAAGCGGCTCGGGAGTTCCCAACAAGACCAAGGTCGCAAAGATCACCAGAGCGCAGCTCAAGGAGATCGCCGAGACCAAGATGCCCGACCTTAACGCGGCAAACATCGACACTGCGATCTCTATGATCGCGGGAACTGCTCGTTCCATGGGCGTAGAAGTTGTTGACTAATATAATAGTGGGAGGACGCGGGGTCTCGTTTTTATGAGCTTCCCCAAGGTTTCCGCTTGACCACAAGGAGGATATTCAATGAAACACGGAAAAAAGTATGTTGAGAGCGCAAAGCTCGTTGATTCTACCAAGGTATACGAGTCGTCGGAGGCTCTCGATCTCGTTTGCAAGACCGCAAAGGCTAAGTTTGACGAGACTGTCGAGCTGCACATTCGTCTGGGCGTAGATTCCCGTCACGCAGACCAGCAGGTACGCGGCGCGGTAGTTCTGCCCAACGGAACCGGTAAGACTGTAAGAACCCTCGTATTCTGCAAGCCCGAAAAGGAAGCGGAAGCGAAGGCTGCCGGCGCTGATTACGTTGCAGACAACGACACCGTAACCAAGATCCAGGGCGGCTGGATGGATTTCGAGGTAGTAATCGCGACTCCCGATATGATGGGCGTTGTTGGACGTCTGGGTAAGGTTCTCGGTCCGAGAGGACTCATGCCTAACCCCAAGGCAGGCACCGTTACTCCCGACGTAGCAAAGGCTGTTCAGGAGGCAAAGGCAGGTAAGATCGAGTACCGTCTGGATAAGTCGAACATTATCCACTGCCCGATCGGAAAGGCTTCCTTCGGCACCGACAAGCTGGAGGAGAACTTTAACGCGCTTATGGAGGCTGTTGCCAAGGCTAAGCCCGCGGCAGCAAAGGGTCAGTATATCAAGAGCTGCACCGTTTCCTCCACTATGGGTCCCGGCGTTAAGGTAAACACGCTGAGATTCGGCGTGTAAGGGGATAGGCTTGCTATCGAATAAATTCGACCGCCTGAGCAATCGGGCGGTTGTTTAGTAGCTAGAGAATAGTTACTGGTTGCTAGTTATGCGGGATTATAGGTCCCGTAGGATTACCGCAGGTGCATTTTATTTCTTGTGACTAGCAACTATTCTCCAGCAACTAGGAGGGCATTATGGCATTAGCAAAGGGGTTTGGTTCGGTTGAGGCGGCTGCCGAAAAGGTAGTGCGCCCTATTGTGGAAGAGCACGGGTTTTCTTTGTGGGACGTGGTGTTCATAAAAGAGGGCGCGTGCTGGTATCTGAGAATACTCATCGACAAGCCGGAGGGGATATCCATTGACGACTGCACGTCGATCGACGGGCTGATAAACGCCGAGATCGACAAGCAGGATTTCATAAGCAAGGTGGATTTACTCGAGATAGGCTCGGCGGGGTTAGAGCGCGAGGTCAGGCGCTTAGAGCAGCTTTCTGCTTCAATCGGCAAAAAAATACGGCTTAAAACTTACAAGCTGTTAGACGGTTTTGCCGAAAAGACCGTGCGGTGCGTGCTGTCTGAATTTGACGACGAGAAAGTTACCGTTACGGGAGATTTTGGAAACAAGGAGATTTCCGTTGCGGAAATTTCTAAAATAAACTACGACGATTTCGACGACTTTGATAAACTTATGGAGGAATAACAATGGCTAGAAGAAAGACGACAAAAGGGGAAGATTACGGAGATTTTTACGAAAATCTTGCCGCGCTTGCGGAGGAAAAGGGCATCGACAGCGAAATTCTCGCTGAAAAGATCAAGTACGCGATCGAAAAGAGCCTGAAATCCAATCTTCACTTCGACGACGAGGAAGAGAATTACGTTCATGTGGAGATCGACATCAAAAACCATGTATTCGACGTTTCGATAATGAAAGAGGTTATCGAGGTAGTCGATACGCTTTACGAACCCGAAAAGGAGATAACGCTTGAGGAAGCGCGCAAGATCGACCCGTCGCTGGACGTAGGCGACAGAGTTCGCTGCCCGATAGATACGAAGATGTTCAAGCGAATCGCCGCGAAGAACGCCAAGGATCTGATCCGCCAGGGCTTCTCAAACGCCGAGCGTCAGCACCTCAGCGAGATCTGGGGACAGTACGAAAACGAGGCAGTCTCGGCGACGGTCTCCAAGATCGAGCCTCAGACGCGCCACGTTACGTTGGAGATCAACCACAACGAGGTATTGCTGTTAAAGGACGATCAGATACCCGGCGAGACCTTCGAGGTCGGTCAGGTGGTAAAGGTCTATATTTCGGGAGTTTCCAAAGAATACAAAGAGGGCGACAAGAACCAGTATCTCAAGGTGTCGCGCACAGACAAGTGGCTGATAAAGCGGCTGTTCGAGCTGGAATGCCCCGAGATCTATGACGGAACCGTCGAGATCAAGGCGGTCTCCCGCGCACCCGGAAGCCGCAGCAAAATCGCAGTGACCAGCGCCGACCCGAACGTCGACGCGGTGGGAGCCTGCATAGGCCCCGGCAAGAGCAGAATCAACGCCGTTACCAAAGAGATAAAGGGAGAAAAGGTTGACGTCGTGCTTTACAGCGACGATCCCGAGGAGTTCATCAAGCAGGCGCTCAAGCCCGCCGAAACTCTCAGAGTGGTGATAACCAATCCCAATCCCGACAAGCGTTCCTGCAAGGTGATCGTTCCCGACAATCAACTGTCGCTGGCGATAGGAAACAAGGGTCAGAACGCATGGCTGGCGGCGAAGCTCACAGGTTATAAAATAGACATCAAGGCGCAAAGCGCGGTAGTTCCCGAGGACTTCGAGACGGTGCCGCTGGAAGTACAGCCCGAGCCGGAAGAAGCCGAGGAAGCCGCTTCGTCTGCGGAGTAAGGAGCGAGGTATGAGCCTTGAAAAGCGTGTTCCCATGCGAAAATGCGTGGGCTGCGGAGAGATGATCGGAAAAAAAGGCGCGATACGGATAGTCCGCGACCCAAACGGGAATATCTCGCCGGATCCCACAGGAAAAAAATCGGGAAGAGGCGCGTATATTTGCAATGACCGAAGCTGTCTGGAGCTTGCCCGCAAAGGCAAGAAGCTGGAACGCTCGTTCAAGTGCCGCGTTCCCGAGGAGATATACGACATTATCGAAAAGGAGCTGACCGCAGATAAATAACGTATTGTCCACCGTCTGCCTGTGCAGGCGCGCGAGCAAGCTGGTCATCGGCTTTGACGCGGTTGTCGGGGAGCTTTCCTCGAAGAATTTCGGAGGAGTGCTGTTAGCGTCCGACGTTTCCGCGAAGACCGAAAAGGAGGTCTGCTTCCACGCCGAACGGCACGGAAAAGAGGTTATAAAAGCCGAGTTCTCAATGGACGAGGCACAGACTGCGATAGGCAAAAGGGCGGGGGTTTTCCTGATCCTCGACGAGGGGCTTTACGGCTCGATAAAGAAACATATTGCCGCAGAATAATGCGAAACTTAATTGATGTGGAGGAATTTTACATTGCCAAGTAAACAGATAAAATATAAAGTTCAGGAGATCGCGAAGGATCTCGGGGTTGATAAAGCGGAGCTTATCGAGCTTCTGGATAAGGTATTCCCGCTTGAGAATCCCAGAAAATCCACCGCGACCATAACCGCAGACGAGGTAGACTATGTGCTGGAGGTGTACACCAGAAAGCACGAGGTATCCGACCTCGCGGCGGTCTTCAGATCCACCAAGGATATCAAGACCGAAAAGCCCGCCCAGGCGGAGAAGAAGTCTTCCAAGAAAAAGGATACCAAGAAAGCGGAGGAAAAGCCCGCTGTTCCCGTAAAGGAAGAGGAAAAGCCGCAGACTGCCGCCAAGACGGCTGATAAGTCTGCCGAGAAGAAGCCCGCGAAGTCCGCGAAAGCGGAGCCTGCTTCCGAGGCAAAGGCAAAGCCGGAGCCTGTTCCCGAGGCAAAGTCCGAGGTAAAACCCGAGGCAAAGAAGGAAGCTCCCAAAAAGCCGCAGGAGAATACGGCTAAGCCCGCGCGTCCCGCCGAAAACAGGGAAGCGCGTCCTGTCGCGAAGCCCGCTGCCAAGCCCGCGGCGCGCGTAAACCCCGCGAAGCCCGCGATAGATTCCAGCAAGATCAAGGTAAACACCCCGCCCGTTCAGCAGAAGTCCAAGGGCGAGGCAGTTCAGCGCGGCGAGCAGGTGAGAAAGACCGTCGATACCAGAGGCAGCTATGTAGAGCTTGACAAGTACAACGAGCGCTACGAAAGCATTGCTCCCGCGGGCAAGATGAACAACGACAACTTCCGCTCCAAGCAGAAGATAAACCAAAAATCCCAGCAAAAGGGCAAGCAGTACGGAAACAAGCACGAGACCGAGGCTCAGAAGCTCAAACGCCTCGAGCTCGAGCGCGCGAGAAAGCAGCAGCTTAAAGTTCAGATCCCCGACGAGATAGTTGTCGGAGAACTCGCGACCCGTCTTAAGGTGACCGCTTCCGAGGTAATTAAGAAGCTGTTCAATTTAGGCGTTATGGCGAATATCAACGAGACTATCGACTTCGACACCGCGTCGCTGGTTGCGGAAGAGCTGGGCGCGAAGGTCGAGAAGGAGATCATCGTTACTATTGAGGAACGTCTGTTCGAGGACGCTCCCGACGCTCCCGAGAGCTTAAAGCCGCGTTCGCCCGTTGTTGTGGTAATGGGACACGTCGATCACGGAAAGACGTCCATTCTCGACTATATCCGACACGCGAGCGTTCAGGCGACCGAGGCGGGCGGAATTACCCAGCACATCGGCGCGTACAGCGTTCACCTCGACGACAGGGACATCACCTTCCTCGATACTCCCGGACACGAGGCGTTCACTTCGATGAGAGCGCGCGGCGCAATGATCACCGATATCGCTATTCTCGTAGTAGCCGCTGACGACGGCATCATGCCGCAGACGGTCGAGGCGATAAACCACGCGAAGGCCGCGGGAGTGCAGATCATCGTTGCGATGAACAAGATGGATAAAGAGGGAGCAAATCCCGACAGAATAAAAGAAGAGCTTACGAAATACGACCTTGTCTGCGAGGACTGGGGCGGAAACGTCATCTGCGTTCCCGTGTCCGCGAAAACGGGCGAGGGAATGGATACGCTGCTCGAAATGGTGGGACTTACCGCCGACGTTATGGAGCTTAAGGCGAATCCCGACAGGCTCGCAAAGGGCGCGGTAATCGAGGCGCGTCTTGATAAGAACAGAGGCCCCATAGCGACGCTTCTGGTTCAGAACGGAACGCTGCATACGGGCGACGTTCTCATTGCGGGAACGGCAGTCGGACGCGTCCGCGTAATGCGCGACGACAAGGGCAAGACCGTAAACCAAGCGGGGCCGTCCGTGCCTGTTGAGATAATGGGACTTTCGGAGGTGCCGAGCGCGGGCGACAGCTTCGCGGCTGTCGAGGACGAGAAGCTCGCAAGAGAGCTTGTTGAAAAGCGCAAGCACGAAGCCAAGGAGGAGCAGTTCAAGGCATATCAGAAGGTAACTCTCGACAACCTGTTCTCTTCTATCGAGCAGGGCGAGGTAAAGGAGCTGCCGATCGTAGTAAAGGGCGACGTTCAAGGCTCTGTGGAGGCTGTAAGACAGTCGCTTGAGAAAATCACCAACGAGGAAGTGCGCGTAAAGGTAATCCACGGCGGCGTGGGCGCGGTAAGTGAAAGCGACGTAATGCTCGCGATGGCGTCGGGCGCAATTATCGTCGGATTCAACGTGCGTCCTCATCCGTCTGCCGAGGAATCCGCAAAGCGCAACGGCGTTGAAGTGCGCCTTTACCGCGTTATTTACGACGCTATCGAGGACATCACCGCCGCTATGAAGGGAATGCTGGCTCCCAAGGTACGCGAGGTAGAGCTTGGACGGATCGAGGTCCGTCAGGTCTACAAGATCACCGGCGTGGGAGTTGTCGCAGGCTCGTACGTTCTTGACGGAAAAGTCGCGCGCAACGGTCAGGTGAGGATCGTCCGCGACGGCATCATTGTCGGAGACGACAAGATTGCGGGTCTTCAGCGCTTCAAGGACGCTGTCAAGGAAGTCGCAGCGGGCTACGAATGCGGAATCAGTCTTGAGAAGTTCACCGATATCAAAGAGGGAGACATCTTCGAGGCTTATATGATGGAGGAATATAGAGACTAATTGCATTGAGTAAAGGAGGGTACAATGCCTAACTTTAACATAAAACGATTGAGCGAAGATATCAGACGGGAGATTTCCGCTGCGGTAAGCGGAGTAAAGGATCCGCGCGTTGCAAACGGCTTTGTAACGGTCACGCGCTGCGAGCTTACCAGCGACCTTTCCTACTGCAAGGTGTGGGTCGCCTGCATGGGCGGCGAAGACCGCACCGCAAAGGCAGTTGAGGGAATGACCGCGGCAAGCGGCTATTTCAAGAAATGCATAGCGGGAAGGGTGCGTATGCGCAAGATCCCCGAGCTTATCTTTCTCTCGGATAATTCGCTTGAATACAGCGAGCATATCGAGGATATAATAGCTCATCTTCCGAAGCGCGTTGACGACGAGTCAGACGAACAGGAGGCTGCCGATGAAGATTGACGTAAATGAGGCCGCGCAGTTCTTGAAGGAACACGACGACTATCTCATTCTGATGCACGCAAGTCCCGACGGAGATACGCTGGGCTGCGGTCACGCGCTTTGCGGAGCCTTGCAAAGAATGGGAAAGAACGCCAAAGCCGTCTGCCCCGATGAGATACCCGAAAAGTTTGAATATCTTAAAAAAGCGGTAAAGCCGCAGGAATTCGAGACGAAAACCGTTGTCTGCGTGGACGTTGCGGATACCAAGCTGCTCGGCGAGATGAAGGACGTCGGCGACGCTGCCGAGCTTTGCATCGACCATCATCTTTCCAACACCGATTACGCGAAGAGAACGCTTTTGCGCCACGAATACGCGGCGGCGGCAGAGCTGGTATACGAGGTCATAGAAGCGCTCGGGGTGCCGTTTGACGGCGCTCTCGCGGACTGCGTTTACACGGGAATGGCAACCGACACAGGATGCTTCAGATATTCCAACACCACTCCCCAGACGCACATTTACGCCGCGAAAATGATAGAATGCGGCGCGGATTTCGGAATGATAAATTATGTGAACTTCGAGCTGAAATCTCCCGGAAGAATAAAGCTCGAGCAGGAGGTTCTCAAGAATATCCGCTATTACGCGAACGGCCGCGTTGCGATCATCTCCGTTCCGCTGTCTCTTGTGGAGCAGATAAACGACATCGACAACGACGACGTGGGAGCATTAGCGAATATCCCGCGCCAGATAGCGGGCGTGGATATCGGAATCTGCATGAAAGAAAAGAAGCCCGGAGCCTTCAAGGCTTCGATGCGTTCGAGCGATAAGATCAATGTTGCCGAGATAGGAATGCTGTTCGGCGGCGGCGGTCACGCGCGTGCGGCGGGCTGTTCGTTCTACGGAGGAACCATCGAGGAAGCCGAGCAGAAGATCGTTGACGCCTGCTGCAAGGCGTGTGAAGAAAACCCGTGAACGGCGTTATAGCGGTAAACAAGCCGCGCGAATTCACCTCGTTTGACGTTGTGGCGATAATGCGCGGTTGTCTGCGGACAAAAAAAGTCGGTCACAGCGGAACGCTCGACCCGATGGCGGAGGGAGTGCTCCCGATATTCACGGGAAGCGGCACGAAAGCGATCTCGCTTCTCCCCGACAGCGACAAGAGCTACCGCGCGGGCTTCCGACTGGGGCTTACGTCCGACACTCTCGATATCTGGGGGAATTGCTCGGAGAGCAATAGCGTCGATGTTTCAGAGAGGCAGCTGCTTGCTGTTCTCGAAAAATTCCGCGGCGAAATAGAACAGATACCGCCGATGTATTCGGCGCTGAAGGTAAACGGGCAGAAGCTCTGCGATCTCGCGCGGCGCGGGATAGAGGTGGAACGCGCTCCCCGAAAGGTAACGATAACGCGCTTGGAGCTGTTGGGATTCGACGGCAGAGACGGCGTTATCGACGTGGATTGCTCGTCGGGAACGTATATCCGAACGCTTGTCGACGATATCGGCGCGGCGCTCGGCACGGGCGCTGTGATGACGAGCCTTGTGAGAACGCGCGCCTGCGGTTTTTCGATAGGGGAATGTTACCCGCTCGAAGAACTTAAAGCGCTGCCCTACGAAAAGCTCGCAAAGCTTATAAAGCCGATCGACAGCGTGTTCAAAGAATTCCCCGAAATACGGCTTGACGAAACGCAAAAACGGCTGTATTTAAACGGCGTGAGACTGGACCTTAGCCGAATACATTTCCCGACCGAAAACGGACAGACGTACAGAATTTACGCGGGGGAATTTTTAGGGATCGCCGCGGCAGAAAACGGCGAGCTGATTTCAAAGAAGAGATTTAATAGTTGATAGAGAATAGAGATTAGAAATTAGTTATTAAGATAAAAAGCTCTGTAAATCCAATTAACTGATTTCTGATACCTATTAACTATCGGGTAGGTATTATGATTGATATAACATACGGCGCGGCACCAAGCTCCAAAACCGCCGTCGCGCTGGGGTATTTTGACGGACTGCATCAGGGGCACATGGAAGTGATAGGCGCGGCGCTGTCGCAAAAAGAACTGCGCCCGTGCGTGTTCACGTTCAACTGCGATACGACGCTCCCGAAGTTCCAAAGCCCCGAGGACATCATTTCTTTCGAGGACAAGTGCGAGCTTCTCGAAAAGATCGGCGTGGAGTATATATTCGCGCCCGATTTTGCCGAGGTGCATAAGCTGTCCGCGGAGGAATTCGTGCGGTATATCCTGAAAGAGAAAATAAACGCCGCGTATGCCTGCTGCGGGAGGAATTTCCGCTTCGGACTGGGCGGTCACGGAACGCCCGAGCGCCTTCGGGAAATAGGCTCGCGGTACGGTATCACGCTCGAAATAGTCGAGGATATATGTCTTGACGGAGAGCTGATAAGCTCCACGCATATCCGCAGGCTTATTCAGCAGGGCGAGATCGAAGCGGCGAACAGGCTGCTGGGTTACGAGCTGAGATTCCGGCTGCCGGTAGTTCACGGAAACATGATCGCGCGCACGATGGATTATCCGACCATAAATCAGATAATCCCCAAAACCAACGTAGTGCCGCGCTTTGGCGTGTATTCCAGCCGCGTTTTTATCGGAGAACAGGAATACCGCGGCATTACCAATATAGGAATTCGCCCGACCGTCACCGACAGCGGCGAAACAGTCATGGAAACGCATATTCTCGGTTACAGCGGCGAGCTGTACGGCGAGAGAATAGCGGTGTCGCTCTGCGGATTTTTGCGTCCCGAACGGAAATTCAAGGATCTTGAAGAGCTGAAAACACAGATATTCAAAGACATAAAAAAAGCACAAAAACAGGAGGAAAAATGATGTCAGAGGTAAGAACCAGATTCGCGCCCTCTCCTACGGGCTATATGCATATAGGAAACCTCAGAACGGCGCTTTATACCTATCTTTTGGCTAAGAAGCAGGGGGGAAAATTCATTCTCCGTATCGAGGATACCGACCGTGAGCGTTACGTTGACGGCGCGGTCGACGTTATCTACAAGACGCTTCGCGATTGCGGGCTTAATTGGGACGAGGGTCCCGATATCGGCGGGGATTACGGTCCCTACGTTCAAAGCGAGCGCATGGGAATGTTCAAGGACTACGCCGAGGAGCTTGTGAAAAAAGGAAAGGCGTACTACTGCTTCTGCACTAAGGAGCGCCTCGAGGAGCTTTCCGCCGTCCAGAAAGCGAGCAACATCTCCCCGATGTACGACCGCCACTGCCGTCATTTATCGCAGGAAGAGATCGACAAGAACCTCGCCGAGGGCGTTCCGTATGTAATAAGACAGGCGATCCCCGAAGAGGGTTCCACTACATTCCACGATGAGATCTACGGCGATATCACGGTTGAGAATTCGATCCTCGACGATCAGGTATTGCTCAAGACCGACGGAATGCCGACCTACAATTTCGCGAACGTAGTAGACGATCACACGATGAAGATAACGCACGTTGTCCGCGGAAACGAGTATCTTTCCTCCGCTCCGAAGTACAACCTGCTTTATGAGGCGTTCGGTTGGGAACCGCCGATGTATATTCACGTCGAGCATATCATGAAGGACGCGCAGCACAAGCTCGCAAAGCGCGACGGCGACGCGTCGTTCCAGGACCTGCTGGACAAGGGCTATATGACCGAGGCGATCCTAAATTATATTCTGCTGCTCGGTTGGGCGCCGAAGGGCGAGAACGAGATCTTCTCGCTGTCGGAAATGATCGACGCGTTTGATCTGAGCGGAATTTCCAAGTCGCCCGCGATCTTCGACCCGCTGAAATTAAAGGCGATAAACGCGCATTATGTAAGAGCAATGGCTCCCGAGGAATTCAAGGAGATCGCAGTTCCGTATATCCGCCGTACCTGCAAGCGCTCGGACGTTGACCTTGATCTGCTGTGCAGCGTTTTGCAGCCGCGCGCGGAGCTTTTCACCGACATTCCCGAGCAGGTGGATTTCATCGACAAATTGCCCGAATATTCCACCGAGCTTTACAACAACAAGAAGATGAAAACCGACGCTTCCACCTCTCTCGACGCGCTGAAAAAGATACTCCCCATACTCGAAAATCTCGGGGAATTCACGCAGGATAGCGTTCACGACGCGCTGTTCAAACTGATCGAAGAAATGGGCGTCAAGAACGGCGTAATACTGTTCCCGCTGCGAGTAGCGCTCAGCGGAAAGCAGTTCACGCCCGGCGGCGGCATCGAGCTTGCGGTGATCCTCGGAAAAGAGGATTCTTTGGCGAGAATCAAAAAGGGAATTGAATTACTCGAAAACGTATGATCGAAGTTAGAAATCTTTCCAAAAATTACGGCAGCAAAATCGCTGTCGATAACATCAGCTTCACCGCCGAGGACAGCGAGATACTGGGTTTTTTGGGCCCCAACGGCGCGGGAAAATCCACCACGATGAATATGCTTACGGGCTATCTTTCATCGAGCGGCGGAGAGGCGCTGATAAACGGCGTTGACATTCTCGAAGACCCCGTTCTGGCGAAGAAGAACATCGGTTATCTTCCCGAGCTTCCGCCGCTGTATCTCGACATGACGGTAAACGAGTATCTGAATTTCGTTTACGGACTGAAAAAGTGCAAGATGCCGAAGCGTTCTCACTTAGGAGAAATAGCCGAGCTTACGAAGATCGACGACGTGCAGAACCGCGTTATCCGCAACCTCTCAAAGGGTTACCGCCAGAGAGTGGGACTTGCGCAGGCGCTGGTCGGAAATCCGCGCGCGCTTATTCTTGACGAGCCGACGGTCGGTCTCGACCCCAAGCAGATAATCGAGATACGCTCGCTGATAAAGCGCCTCGGCAAGAACCACACGGTAATTTTGTCGTCGCATATCCTCTCGGAGGTACAGGCGGTGTGCGACAAGATAGTCGTTATCGACAAGGGAAAAATAGTCGCGAACGACACCGCGCAGAACCTCTCTCAAAGCCTTTCCGCGGAGCACAAGCTCACCATGCACATAGAGGGTCCCGAGCAGGAGGTAAAGGCATTGCTCGAACAGATCCCCGATATGCAGAAGGTTCATGTAAACCGCACGGTAGAAGGCTCGGTCGTCGAGTATGAGCTTAACGCCCGCGAGGGCGCGGACGTGCGCCGCGAGGTGTTCAAGCGGCTGTCCGCGAGGAGCTTTCCGATACTGCTTATGAGAAGCAGCGAGCTTACTCTGGAGGAGATATTCTTAAAGCTCACCACGGGCGATTTTTACGGAGAAAACGGGGGTGG
The DNA here is from genome assembly GCA_022508965.1 of Oscillospiraceae bacterium. Classification (GTDB taxonomy): domain Bacteria; phylum Bacillota; class Clostridia; order Oscillospirales; family Ruminococcaceae; genus CAG-115. The sequence continues at coordinate 12,366 of JAFLUD010000017.1, read as the reverse complement.
GGAATAATGTCGGCGATATTAAAACGAGAATTTTCGTCGTATTTCACCTCGCCGCTGGGATATGTGTTTTTGGCGGTATTCTACGGTTTTTCTGGACTGTTTTTGTGGATGAACTGCCTGTCTGTCGGCTCGGCTGAGATGGGCGGAGTATTCGTGATGATGTTTTTTGTGATACTGCTGCTTATTCCCATTCTGACGATGCGGACAATGGCAGACGACAAGCGCCAGAAAACCGATCAGCTCACTCTCACAAGCCCCGTAAGCCTGTTCGGACTTGTTATGGGAAAATTCCTCGCTGCGTTTTTGGTGTTTGTTTGCGCGGTGGCGGTGATGCTGCTTTACGCGCTGTTTATCGCGTCCGCGGTAGACGGAACGGGCGCGCGGTTCGCGTGGGCGACCTTCTGGGGGAACTTCGTGGGAATGATCCTCATGGGCGGGGTATTCATCTCTGCGGGGATATTCATTTCCAATCTCACCGAAAACCAGATGATAGCCGCGATAGGCGGCATCGGCGCGAACATCGTGCTGTGTTTGTTTGACATAATCAACAATTTCGTCAACATCGAGTTCCTCAAAAATATCATCAGCGCGCTGTCGGTATTTTACAGATATTACGAGTTTACGATGGGAATATTCTCGCTTAAAAACGTGCTGTTTTTCGTAAGTCTTATTGTGATATTCAATTTTCTGACAATGCGGTTTATCGAGCGCCGCCGCTGGAGCTGAGGGGGTGCTGTGATTGAGTAAGAAAAAGAAGAAAAAACAACTCCCCGAGGTAACGGAGAATCCCAAGACCGTTTCGGTTGAGGAACCCGCTCCCGACGCCGTCGAGGAGGCTCCCGAGGAAGCAGCAAATAATTCCGAACAAACGGAGCAAACGCTCCCCGAAAAAACCGTTCGGAGAAAAAAGATCAACACCCGAAGCCTCAAGCGCGGAACGCTTTCCGTCGTGTTTACGGTAGTTTTCATAGCCGCGGTGGTTATTGTGAACGTCATTGTCGGAGTGCTCTCCGAGAGGCTTGACACCGCCGCCGACCTAACCGGCGGAGGGCTGTATACGCTCGACGAGACCACCGAGCGTTTCCTGCAGAATCGCCTTAACACAAACGTTACGGTGACGGTTTTGGATTCCGAGCAGAGCTTTGTTCAGAATCAGAACTACAAGCAGGTAAGCGAGATCCTGCGGAGAATGTCGATGGTATCCGACCGCGTAAGCGTCGATTATATCAACCTCGACCAGAACCCGAACTACACCTCGCGGTTCAGGGGCGAGACGCTGGATTCCGATTATATCGTCGTCGAATGTGAGAAAACGGGTCGTCACAGGATAATCACGCCCACCGATTATTTCGGGCTTACAAGCGAAGAGGCGATGTATTACTACTATTACTACGACTATGTGACGGAATATCAGACCGAGCAGGAGGTAGTCTCCGCGATGCTGTACGTCACCGATGAAGCGCCCGTGAGGATCGCGTTCACCGAGGGCTTCGGCGAGACGGACAGCTATGCTTTGAAGAATCTTCTTGAGAAGAACGGCTACCAGCTTGAGAGCATAAATCTCCTCACCGCCGACGAGATAGATCCCGAGATAGATTTTGTGGTAGTTCACGCGCCGCGCATCGACCTTGATAACACCCAGCTCGCAAAGCTGGACAAATTCCTCGATAATAACGGGGAATACGGAAAGAGCGTGTTTTATTTCGCTTCGGTAACTCAACCGAAAACTCCGAATATAGACGGCTTTTTAAGCGATTGGGGAATATCCGTGGGATTTTCCGACATAGGTCAGTCGGAGGATAAATACCGCATAAGCTCTCTTACGATGTTCGCGCATTTGCAGCAGATATGCTACACCGACTTCACCTCGGGAACCTACGGCTCAAGCCTGTATACGCTCGGCGCCGATCTACGCCCCGTGTACGAGCTTAGTAACTCCGACGCGGACACCAAGGTGCTGATGAAGACCTTCGACGGAGCGTTTCTCTATCCGCTTGACAGCACCGACAGCGAGAAATTCGACGTCGAGTCGGCGGAGCACGGCGAGTTCAACGACGTTGTCGCGGCGACGAAGTATTCTTCAGACGGAACTCCGAGCAGAGTGTTTGCGTTCGGCTCCGATCAGCTCGCAAGCAGCTATCTTATGGCGTACAGCAACGCCAACAACGCTGAGTTCTTCATAAACCTGTTCGACAGCGTTTCCGGCAAAGAGGCGGGCATTTCCATAACCCCCAAATCCGCCTACGACATATATTTTGAAATGGACACGAAAACCGCCAACACCCTAGCGGTGATGCTGTGTATAGTGATTCCCGTCTGCGTTATCGTTCTGGGGATCGCTGTCTGGCTGCGCAGGAGGCACAGATAATGAAGCAATCGGTAAAAGCCGTTCTGATCGCGGCAGGCGTTTTGTTAGTATTGGGAATAGCCCTCGCTGTTATCCTGCTTGTTCCCGAAAAAACGCCAGACGTCTCCGAACCGAACGTAAATCTTTCTTACCTCTGGGACGACGGTGAAGAACAGCTCGTTCCGATAACGTCAAAGCCCCAGAACAGCATCCTAGAGCTTTCTATCGAGAATGAGAAAGGAAGCTTCGCGTTCACTCGGCATAAGCGTGATTCCTCATATTATTGGACGACCGACGCGCTGGGCGAGGTGCTGCCCGATGAAGCGGCGATAGGCAGGTTCGTGGACAGCTTCACGTTCCTTTGCGGCAGCAGCGTAGTCGAAGAAAACTCCTCGTCGCTTGAAAAATACGGCTTAAAAGATCCGCTCGCGACTGTCAAAATTTCCTTTGAGGACGGCAGCTCGGCAACGCTTTTGTTCGGGATAAAAAACCCCGTGCGCGATTCGTATGTGTATTGCTGCGAGAGCGGAAGCGGCAGGGTAATTTTGGTGGAATACAGCGCCGTCGAGGAGGTTTACTTCGATGCGAGAGCGTTCGCGAAGCTGGTCCTCACCGAGGAATATTCCGAGAAAACGGGCTACCCCGAATATATCAGGATAGAACGCAAGGATCTTGAAACGCCCGTCGAGCTTAGGTATATGTCCGAGCTTGAGGGGGCTGACGAGGAGCTGGTAATAACCACCTCGAATCTCTACCGCTTCACCGAGCCGATCTCCGCGGAGATCGACGCTTCGCGCGGCGGGAATTTGTATCAGGGAGTATGCGGCTTGACGATGCGTTCCTGCGAATTCCTCGAACAGTCGGAGGATAACCTGAAAGCCTGCGGGCTGGACGATCCGTTCGCTAAGGTGACGTTCAAATTTAACGGAACCGAGCGCGCGCTGCTCATCGGAAACGAGACCGACGGCGGCTATTACGCAGCGCTTGAAGGCGCGGCGGGGATATTCTCGATTGCAAAGAACCGCGCCCCCTGGAGGACGTTCGGCGTGTTTGCCGTTATCTCAAAACGCCCGCTTTCTCCGTATATTTATTCCTGCGAGAACGTCGTTGTGACGACCCCGAACGGCGAATATAAGTTCGACATCGACAGCGTCACCCACACGTTTTCCCTAAACGGAAAAGCGGTCGATACAAACGGCTTCAAGCTGCTGTATCAGGAGCTGATAGGCCCGGTGGGCGAAGAGCTGTATACCGAGCAGACGGACGGGGCGCCTTATGTTTCCGTGAAGTTCAATTACAAAAGCGAGTATCACGGAATTTACGGGACTGATTCCGACGAGCTTTCCTATCTCGCGTTCGACGGCAGAAAATACGCTGTAAACCTTAACGGCAAGACCCTTTTCAAGGTCGGAGAAATTTACGTTTCGCGCCTTATCGAGAGCGTAAACGATCTTGTTTGATAAAAATTATTTTGGAGGTAATATCATGTCAGACAACAAGCTATTTTATTACAGAGGATTCCCGCTTATCCGCAATGGGAACACGATCTTTTATGGGTGCGCGGGAGACGATTTCGCGGCAATGCTCACCATAAAGGACACCAAGACCATAGCGGACAAGGAAGTACCCAATAAGATCATGGTGCAGCTTGTACCGCGCAACCTCGTTGCCGACAAGGACAAGGCAAGAAAAGGCGATTTCACGGGACTGTATGAATCGTTGGACACCGCTCATGTTTGGTTAACTGAGGCGCTGTTCGGTTAATAGTAAATACTGTTTACTGTAAACTCCCCAAAAGGACACACCGAGACCAAAGCCGCCAAATTCGACAAATACGACCGCTATCGGTCAACGCACAGATGAAAGCCGTTCGCGCTAACGCCCGAACGGCTTTTGTAAACTTATCATTCTTCAAATGAGTAGCTGTCTGCTCCCTTGTATCTGAACGGAATGTTGTTCTGCTTGCAGTATTCCTCTGCGTAGCTGTGCGGCTGGACAATGGCGGTGAGATTCGGACAACAATCGAAAACGATTTCCCCCATAGCCGTGACCGTTGCGGGGATAACAACCTTCGTGAGCGCTTTACAGTAGGCAAAAGCTCTGTCGCCTATGCAAACTACGCTGTCGGGAATGATTATGCTTTCGAGCTTATCGCACCCCGCGAACGCCTGTTCCCATATATGCTTTATGCCGTCGGGGAGCACTATCTTTCTCACTCGAAACTCGGGTCTCATTACGTATTGTTCCCCGTGCAGCTTAGTTTTTTGAGAGAACGCGCGTCTGCCGATAGCCGTAACAGTGCTTCTGCCTATCTTCCTCGGCACATTTATCACCGTACTTGTGCCTATGTAGTTCGTTATGACGAGCGTGCCGTCCTCCTGCTTTTTCCAGCGGAACAGATCTTTGAGCGCTGTCACGGAATCGGGCGCGGCGTTCAGCTTTCGTCTGGCTATTTTCTCGGCTTTTTCGCGTTCGGCGGCAAGGTCGAAATTGCGTTTTTTGTAGTCCAACAAAAACGCCAGGCACTCCGTTTTGTTTTCTTCGGAAGCCCACTCGATAAGCTCATCGCGGTCGCTCGGCTTTGTGAGCCAGCCGTGCTTTGTACAAATTTCAAGGCACTCCGCACTGCCCTCGAGTATCGCGCACTTCATGACGTACATTTTTTTCATTTGCTTTTGATTGAAATGCTCCAGAATAAATCCGAATTTTTCGGGGTCGGAATAATACCACCGATTTTTCGTATACCTGTCATAGCCGAGTATATGATCGTCAAAAAGCAGTTTTTTCTCCCCGATCTCTTTCACGATGCCTTGCAGAATATCAAAATATTCGTCGTCATCATACCAGAACTCTATAATGTAATACTCATTCCACCCGTCCTTGCGCCTGTCCTCCGTAAGAGCGGAAATGTGCTTTTGGGAAAAGCTCACGCCCATTTCTTTAAGCGCGGCGGTGAGTTTTTTGTCATTGCTCAATATTGAATAAAGCAACAGCTTGCTCGGGTCAAGACAAACGCGTTTGCTGTTTTCGCAGAGATATCTCGCTATTTTAGCGCGCTTATCTGCAGGGAGCAATTTAAGCGTTTTCGGCGCCCCTCTTTTATCCGTTATATCGAGAGTTTCGGCAAACAGATATTTATTCCGAGACATTCTGTCCTCAACAAACATACGTGCCGCTCTGTTTATATCCAAAAGAGCAAACAATAAATAACACAGATTTTTCCCTATTGCCGCGCCGTTTTCCGTGAGCGCCTTTACATATTCCAGACCTCGGAAACGGCAGGCGAGCGCCAGCGCCCGCGCCCGCTCCCATTTTGCGCCCTTGGGCATACTTTTACAGATCTCCGCAATTTCCTGTGGTGTTCCCGTCAGCACCGTGTCTTCGAGTAATTCTGTTTTATTCATTTGAGCTCCTTTCCAAGCTTTTCGGTGTGATCTCGGCTTTTATTTGATCTACATCCCCGCTTATCGGTTCAAAGTCATATCTGCCGACATTTCATTCCCAGACAATATTCCGATCTTTTCCGCTAGCGCTTCGAGCCGCGCGTGCTTTTCGTTTACGGTGAGGTCGGAATTATATATCAGCGCCGCTTTCTCAAAATCGGTAAACTCCAACCCGTTTTCCGTCATGTATTTTTGTACGTCCTTTGAAATAAAATCCAACATATTACCTCCGGTATTATTCGTCAGGGTCGTCTTCACTTTCATAATGAGGACGGTAATCCTTTGCCAGATCAAGCTCCTTAAACGCGAAATAGGCGGCTCTGTTCTTGAGACTGTCAATGCTCCAATTCTTATATGCCGAAAGCTCGTGGTCGATATAACAGTCATACAGCGCAAGATACGAGTATTCAAACATATTCGCCCATGATGCCTCGCCGACCTCTTTATCAATGGGTCTATCGTTGAAATGCTTGAAGATATCCTTGTGGATTTCGAGGTCAAACAGCCGTCCAAACTCACCGTCCTCAAACTTTTTCTCACACTCGGGAGCCACCCAGATATAACCCTTTGTGAAGGAAGTCACCTGCAAAAAGACCTTGCCGTGTTCAAACTCCGAAAGAGTATTTTTATAACACTCAAAAAATATGTTTTGAACAGCTTCGGCGCATTTTGCTTTTATTTTTCCGGTGCGGCACTCTATCAATATGTTTATCGTTTTAAGATATTCGGGCAGTTCTTTCAGCTCCTCATCGGAGAAATCCGTCTTCTTTATGTAACCGAATTTTCCGAGTTCATCGCGTATTTCCCCGTCCAGTATTTCGGTCAGAAATAGGTTTTCCTTATTTTTGTCAAACCAATCCTTCCAGTCATTCCGTTGCTTCGGCGATATGATATATTCGTTGTTTTCTTTTTTACACCGCGGCTCAAGAATATCGGAATACAGCAGGTCTATCCTGTCGTTATAATGCCATTTGCCTTTAAAGCCTTTAACGGAATTATAATTTTCATCGGGGCAGGGCATATAATTGCCCACAGTATGTACGTTTCTGCAAAGCTTCTCAAGCTGTTCCGAAAAAAAGTTATGCCAGCTTCTGACATGAGCTTCTCCCGCGTCGTGTAATTTCGCGGTAAGAGCCTTGCCGTCGATGATATCATATATCTCTTTTTTGCCGTCAAGGAGCTGATCAACATCTATCTCCTGACCGATCGTTTTCAACAGCGTTTTTATTATCTGTCTTACGGGAAATATCGCATCAAGATGCGTAACGCTCCAACCCAGCACACTCGCAAGCAGCTTGTTTCTTTTTATTGCGACATCTGCGTCGCTCTTTGCATACTTGTCGTAAATGAACCACTTCTGAACCGCGGACATTTCCTTAAACCCTTCAATTTCTTTCCCATATTTAAGCTCGTCCTTGAAATCAAGGAATATGATACGATACATTTCTTCTGCTTCTTTGGTTTTTTTTGTTTTCATATTGACCTCCGCATTTATATATCGGGTTTTATTGCTTTTTCTGCCGGATTCGTTCTTCTGCGTTCTTTTTAAAATCCTCGTAGGATATACTATCCTTCAAAAGATTCTCAAAGATTTTCCCTTCAGCTTTCGCTCGGACTCCTTAAAAATTTCATCTATCTCTTTTTTCCTTTGCTTATCCATATTAAGAGGGAGCTTACCTTGCGGGTTCAGCAGCTTTCTTGCCGTGTCGGGCGCGGACAGATAACGCCGATCGCCCTGCTTTTCAAATTCGGAAATAAAGCGGTCAAAGAAACTATTTCTGACATAAACATAATTATACTCATCCCATGTCATAAGCCACCTTCCCCTTTCGGAAGAGTCGGGATGTCGTTCGGATGCCTCCCAATCATCGCTTACTTTCTCTCCCAGAATAAACTCGACAACTTTTCTCTCGTCGGCACAGTTTGAACATTCTTCAAAACTCGAAAAGTATTCCTTGCCGTTTTCGGTAAGGGCTATCACACGGCCCTGCCCAAATCCGGTGCTGTGAAACCAGTTTGCGAGGACAAACTTTTCCCGCACCTCGTCGGTGATGTCCTTCCTCTCAAATGTCATAGCAACCTCCCGTTTCAGAAAAGCTCCTCAAAATCCTCATACATTATCGTTATGCGGTCGATTTTCTTGCAGCAGTGATAATGCCCACAGTACCACCGCTCATAATCGAGCTTGTCCTCGATAGAGTCGAGCCATTCCTCGGTGGTCTTATCGAGCGTTGATTGATCGATACTCGGCAGAAACTCCTCGGTCGGCTCGTATTTAAGCGGAACGGTATGAGACAAAACCGCGTCAACTTTCCAGCCAACTCTGTCGAGTGCCCGCTCCACATCGTCCTTTATTTCGTCAGACGGCTGCTCGGTCGGGAACCAAGGGTAGTTGCCCGACAACCGATAAAACTTGTCAACGCTGTACGCGCCACCGATAGCTATTGTCTTTCTGCCGTCGAAGTCGTATATTTCGCCGTCTTTCGCGAACAGCAAATTCGGAAATTCCTCTTCGTAATAGACCACACCGCCGCGCCATTCCATTTCGATGTAGCTGTCGATCATAAACGGGCGTTCTTCGTGATTTCCGTGTATGCACAGCAGCGTGACTTCCAGCGTTGATAGCTCCTTTTTTAGCTCGTAGTCTCTTTCATCAAGAAAAAAGTTTATCCCCGCGTCGCCCAGTATTATCAGAACATCGTCGATCGTGGTGTCGTTGTCGGCGCAGAAATCAAAAATGCGCTCAAAATCTCTGTGAGTGTCACCGGTTAAATATATCATGCGTCCTCCTTAGTAAATATACTTCCCGCTCTTTTCGTCGTATGCCAGCACAGGTATATTTCCGCTTACGACCACCGTGCCGTCGATGTAATAATGCGACGCGCCGTCGTGATACACGCCGTGGAAATCCTCGTCGCCCGATATCCTCGACGTGGCGATATGCCCCGCGATTATGTCCATGTAAAACTCGCCCGTCCCGATAATCTCAAACGGTTTTCCGACGAACATATGGTTAGGCGTGCCGTACTCCCACCAATCCTCCGCTTCCTCGTCCACACCCGCGTGGACGAATATCTGCGTTTCGGTCTTGTAATAGTACGGGAGACCTTTCAGCCATTTGATGAGGTCGCCGCTCGTTTCGAGGATCATCTCTACAGCTTTTTCGTTCAGCCTCGTGATAAGCTCGTCGCCTTTCACCGTTGTCGCGAACCGCATATATTCCGCAAGCTGCTCCGCCGTTACCAGAGTGCTGAACGTTGTCAGCCCCCTGTCGTAGGCGAGCCAGTTGTTGAACGAAATTCCGTCGGGGTGCGATATCGTGTCTATCCAGTCGAGGAAGTCCTCCTCGTGGTTGCCGCGCAGTACGATTATTTTATCCTCGCCGTATTCATGCTGTAAGTCGTAGATGTACCGCAGCGTCTGACCGCTTTGAGGACCGCGGTCTATGTAGTCGCCGAGAAGTATCAGGCGGTTGTCGTCCGACAGGTCGAGCTTTTCGAGATTTTCTTTGAAAATATCGAGAAAGCCGTGGATATCGCTCATCGCGTAGATCATTTTACCTCCTTGTGCTTGTGATGTCGTGTCCTTTTTCATCTTACACCGTACCGCTGCGCGGAGTGAAGGTTTCCACCGTCTTGACAAACGCCGCTGACAGCGCCTCAAAGAGGTCGTTCGAATCGGCGTATATTTCCGTTACCTGCCTGTTGTCGGGGTATTTTCCGTCAAATCTTTTTACAAAGATAGTCACTTGATTTTTGCGCATATAGGTATCCTTTCACGGGTTTTAAGTCAGCTCTTCATGTTCCAAAATCGTGCGCACATCTGAAGGCAAGTCATACTCCATCACCTTTTCAATCACAGAATTAAAGCCGTTATAGCATTCATCCGATGAAAAGATTTTCTTTTGCAGTGTTTTGTATGTTTCGGTGTATTCTTCATTTGTCGCGAGTTTTAACATAGCCGTCATAAAAATGCCTCGGCGTAGGATGAAACGGGCGGCGTTCTCCATAAATTGTTCGGCTTCTTCTTTTGAGGTAATGTTAGTCCAGTTCCCCTGTTCTATCTTATCATGTGATTTAAACAGCGGCTTTATCTTGAATTTCCCTTTCTCGTCAACGCCGTCAACATAATCCCATAGAAAAAAGTAGTTTATGTATTTGTTGAAATCGTCACTGTTGAACTTATCATCATATCCGCTTTTCAACCACACAAGAGAGGAATCCCAAAAGTCGCATGTACTTGAACTTCTTCCTTTATTAAACCCTGAAGGAACAAGCACAAAGTTTCCTAATGTATGATATGTATCGGCATATTTATTTAATTTTCCGCCCAACAATTTGTCGTCAGCTTTCTTTAGATTATAAATATAATCCTTATATATGCTGTAAACTTGCAAACAGAAATTCAATGAAAAATTATTTCTTTGCCGTTCCTTTTTATACTGCCCGAATTCGTAAAGTGTTTCTTCAAAATGCTGCAGCAACCAGTTTAATGTCGTTTGAAACGAATTCATTGTATCTCCGCCAAATGTTAGCTTTTTGCCTTTTTCCGCAAATGAAATATCTTTTATTTCAAAACCATTTTTATTTTTGGTCTTTTCAGCATTCCACAGCTTTGCATATAAATCGATCGCCAGCTTACAATATCCGTCCGAGCCGTCACAATCGGGAATGATACCGTATTTTTTTATATTATCTTTTGCAAGATTATGCCCTTCAATATAAACAGATTGCACACAATCGCAAGACGTAGACCTATAAATCAGATACCTTTCAATAGCATCTTTTCCCTTAAACGTTTCCAGTTCACGTTTTTCATCGTCTGTCATTCCGTCTGCCTCCATTTCAAAGCAGTACTCCCATGGCGTTATAAGAACACCTTTTTCATATCTGCTAACCAATTTTTCAATGCTATTGTACGCCATAACGCTACCTCCATAAAAATTACTTTCCCTCTGATATAGTTATACCACATTTCCCAAAACTTTGCAATGTTACCAGCCTAACATTTTTCTTCTCCGCCAAAATCGTTCTCAAACACCATAGCAAGCGTTTGAAGAAGCTCATTCTGAAAAAGCCGCGTCTCGGTGTAGCGCAGATTTCCCTCAACGTTCTGTACTGCCTTTTCGGCAAAGTACATATCCCGCGCCTTGATAGCGAAATCACTCGGGAAATACGCGAGCCTGCCCGCCCGGTTCAATGCCCGTGCCGTTTCCATGCCAAGTTCATCAATAAGGTCGAATACGCAGTCAAAGAAATTAATCTGCGGATTTATCGCACGCCAGCGTTTTACCACGCCCGGCACAGAATAACTCTTGACAAAGACCTCAGTCTCGTCAATTATCCGTTCGAGCTTTTGATATGTATCGCTGTCACGCCTGCCGAGACAGTCGGCGGTCAGTTTCTTCCGCACATTGCCGATAAGCCCCTCAAAATACTCCCACGCACCGTCCATGTCGTCCGTGCCGGGTATGCAGTTGAAACTGTCGCTCGTTTCATAAAGAGCCAGAATGTCATACAGCATACCGAATACCGTCTTGACCAGGTCGCTGTGAAGCTCCTCGGACTGCTCGCCGCGATTGTCGGGTATTTGTTTCAGTAAAGCGTATTCATCACCCATTAGAAACTTACCGTACTTCTTCACGGTTTCGATACTGTCGGGATTGCACGCGCCCCTGGTGCCGACCGAGCGCAGGTGATTGAGTATAGTATCCGCGGCAATCCCCGTTTCCTCGGAGATGATCCAGCGCAGCTCCTCGCCCGTGATATTCTTCCGAAGCCTTGCCGCATCAAACGCGCGCTTGAATTCCGTTCGGTCGAAAAAGTATTCGATACCGTTTTCCTCATAGTTTTGAAAAGTATTCATATCATCACCTCTTAATTATATTATATCACAGTTTTGGATAGCGGTCAATGTTAATGGCAATGTTAATGTAATAACATTGCCGGATTGCTCAATTTCCGCTCAATTTTCGGTCAATGCCAAACTCGCTGAAAAGAAGTATAATGGAAACAGAGGAAAAAGCTAGCGAAAAGTTCGAACGTGCTAGTGTTCCTCTCGATAATCGCTATCATAAAAAGCTGCAGCACAAAAACGATAGCATTTCCTTACAAAATCACTATCATTTTTTGACCGCGATCAATGGGAGCCGAGTTCGCCTCGTCGTACCTTGTCTGCAAAATACAGACATTCGAAAATCGAAGGTGCAGCAGGGTGAGGGCAGGTAGTACCGGTGGCTAGACGCCATCGGACACCAGCTCAGAGTGGGACACCCCCTCCGAGACCGCCCCGTGCGCGGCACGTCAGCGCGCCGAACAAATCACCTATGGTGTACGGAACGCATTACAGTGATCTGCAAAAATCCTACATGCCTCGGTCATCTTGCGCAGATGAGGACTACAACGGTTTCTTATAAAAACCATAAGATCGTCAAGAAAGGCCAGTCCGAATGGATCATAGTTGAGAACACTCACGAGCCCTTGGTTTCGCAAGAGATTTGGGATAAAGTTCGCGAGATTGAGAAGTCGGTCAGTCAGGGCAAGAAAACCAAAAAGGGCGAAACAATGCCGCTCAGCG